>NZ_JBJHAG010000004.1:0-188245 GCF_054050925.1 Modestobacter sp. SYSU DS0657
CCCCCCCCCCGCCCCCCCCCCCCCCCCCCCCCCCCCCCCCCCCCCCCCCCCCCCCCCCCCCCCCCCCCCCCCCCCCCCCCCCCCCCCCCCCCCCCCCCCGCCGGTCGTTCAGTCGGTCGGTTCCCCGCCGGTCTCCGCGGGCGGGTCGGCCGGCGGCGGGTCGGCCGGCGGCGGGTCGGCCGGGGGAGCCGGCTCGGACGACGGCGCCGGAGGTGCGCTGGAGCTGGACGCCGGTGCCCGGCGCTGGGTGCTGGTACCGCGGTCGTCGGACTGCGTCCGCTGGGTCCGCGGGGGCGCCGGGACCATGCCGCTGCCCTTGGTCCCGGCAGCGACGGCGGGGTCTGCCGGCGGGAGCTCCCGGGTCGGCCCCTGGTCGAGGATCGGCTGCATGGCGTCGTGCCAGATCCGCGCCGGCCGGCCACCGCCGTAGCTGCCGGCGTCCTGCTTCTCCTTGGGGTTGTAGATCATCACGCTGGCCGCGTAGTCACGCATGAAACCGACGAACACCGCCGAGTCGCGGTCCTGCGAGGTGCCGGTCTTGCCGGCGATGTCGTGGCCGGGGACGTTGGCCGCGGTGCCGGTGCCGATGCGGCTCTGCACGTCGGCGGTGAGCGCGTCGGCCAGGGTGTTCGCCACGGCCGGCGGGATCGCCTCGGAGGTGCAGTTGTCCTCCCGCACGACCGGCCGGCCCTCGTCGTCGGTGAGCGGCTCGCCGTTGCGGTCGAGGATCTCCACCACCGGCGTCGGGTCGCACTGGGTGCCCTCGGCCCCGAGCGTCGAGTACGCGCTGGCCAGGTAGAGGGGGCTGGTCTCGAACGGGCCGAGGGTGAACGAGGCCATCTCGCCCTCGATGATGGTCTGCGCCTGCTGCTCCGGCAGGTTCAGCCCCATCCGCTGGGCCATCGTCACCGGGCCGCGGACGCTGCCCAGGGTGTCCTCCATCGCCACGAAGTAGGTGTTGGAGGAGCGGGCCAGCGCGTCGTGCATGGTCAGGTTGGTGGGCAGCGTGCCGACGTTCTCGATCGGGCCGTAGGCCTCGCCGCGGGTGGTGCCGCCGTTCTTCTTGAACACCCGGGAGTAGTACGGGTCGCTGGTGGTGAGCCGGTAGTTGATCCCGTAGCCGGCGTCGAGGGCGGCGGCGGCGGTGAACACCTTGTACGTCGAGCCCGCCCCCTTGCTGGCCGCGACGTTGAGGTTGACCGACTCGCAGGCGGCGTCGGCGGCGCGGTCGCAGCCGTACTTGCGGTTCGCGCTCATCGCCAGCACGTGGCCGGTGCCCGGCTCGACGGCGGTGTAGACGGCGGCGAGGGGGTCGCCCATCGGCACGTAGTTGAGCACCGCCTGGTCACCGGCGATCTGCATGTCCGGCCGCAGCGTCGTCCGGATCGTCCAGCCGCCGTTGTCGATGTCGCTCGGCGACAGCCCGAGCGTGCCGGTGAGGTAGCCGTAGAGGTAGTCGCAGAAGAACCCGCCGATGTTGGCGGCGGGGCAGCCGTTGGGCGGGCTGCCGCCCTCGGCGACCGGGATCGGGGAGGCCTGGATCTCGGCGAGCTCCTCGTCGCTGATGTGGCCGAGCTGGTGCATCCGGGCGAGCACCTGGTCGCGGCGCTGCTGGGCGAGCTCCGGGTAGTCGATCGGGTTGTTCCGGGGGGTCTGCACCAGGCCGGCGAGCACCGCGGCCTGCGGCAGCTGCAGGTCGACGGCGTCCATGCTGAAGTACTTCTGCGCCGCGGCCTGGATGCCGTACGCCCCGCGCCCGAAGTAGGCGATGTTCAGGTAGCGGGTGAGGATCTCGTCCTTGGAGTACTCCTCCTCCAGGGCGAGGGCCAGCCGCGCCTCGCGCAGCTTGCGGCCCACCGTCTCGTCGAGGGCGGCGTCCCGCTCCTCCTGGGTCTCCGCCGTCTCGACCAGGGTCTGCTTCACCAGCTGCTGGGTGAGCGTCGAACCACCCTCGAGGACCTCACCGGCGGCGATGTTCTTCAGCAGCGCCCGGGTGGTGCCCTCGACGTCCAGGCCGCGGTGGTCGTAGAAGCGCGAGTCCTCGATGTCGACGATCGCCTGCTTCATCACGTCGGAGATCTGGTCGGGCTCGACCGGCGTCCGGTTGTGGTCGTAGAACTGGGTGATCACCGAGTCGTCGGCGGCGAGCACCGTGGTGTTGCCGTTCGGCGTCTTGTCGGTGAGCTCGACCGGCAGGGCGTCGAGCAGGCTCGCCGAGTTGCGGGCGACCAGGCCGGGCCCACCCACCCAGGGCAGCAGCAGGGCGGCGACCAGGGCACCGGCGACGACGACGGTCGCGGCCAGCTTGACCAGGGCGCCCAGACGGGGGTTCGCAGACTCGGACATCGCAGGCCAAGGTACCTGTCGGCGGCGTGCCCGTGGGGGCCTCGACCGGCGACGCGCGGACGCCGAGCGTGGCGGCCGCGCGTCGTCGTCCGGGCGCGTCGCCGGGGTGGGCCGGCGGGGCTCAGGCGGGGTGGTAGCGGTTGGCCCGGGCGAAGGTGCCCATGTCGTTGAACCGGACGCCGTTGGCGGCGAGCACCGGGTGGATGTCCCGCTCCATCAGCTGCCGCACGTAGAAGGGGTCGGCCACGTAGAAGTGGTGGATCGGGTGGGTGCTGCCGAAGTTCAGGCAGAACACCTGGAACGGCGCCAGGTACCACTTGTCGAACACCTGGGTCTGCTGCAGCACATTCCCCTGCTCGACGTCGCCCTGGTAGTGCATGTTGCTGCTGATGAAGTGCAGGCAGAAGCCCCGCCAGACGTTGGGGCCGACCCAGACGACGGTCAGCACGGTCAGCGCGTGCAGCAGCCCGGCCGGGACGGCGGCGCCGGCCCAGGCGGCCACGTGCAGCGCGAGGAAGCCGTACCAGATGGTGATCGCCACCGGGGTCAGCCCGATGCTGGCCTTGAGGATGGTGCGCCGCCACAGCGCGTCCTCGGCGTCGGCCGGCCGGGTGGTGACGATCCGGATCAGCGCCGGCACGTAGGGGTCGAGCAGGCTGTACAGCCGCACGGGGCCCCACGGCTTCCCGTTGGTGATCGACACCTCCTCGATGTCGTCGGGCAGGCCGGAGTACGCGTGGTGCCGCAGGTGCAGCCGGATGCGGTAGACCGGGTTGATCGTGTACGGGCGGATCGCCCAGACGCCGAACAGCAGCGCGTACCGCACGGCCTTGCGGCGGCGGAAGTAGAGGGCGTGGATCAGGTCGTGCTCGACCTCGTGCCCGACCGCGGCGAAGGCCGCGGACAGCAGCAGGGTGGCGTACCAGGGCAGCACGCCGGTCAGGTAGAGCGCGCCGGAGCCGACGAAACCGGCGACGGCGACGGCGAAGGCGGCCAGCCCGAGCGCGTCCTGGTGCCGCAGCACCGGGTGGTCGCGCCGCAGCTCCTGCGACCGCTGCCGGATCGCGGCGGTGATGATCTTCGTGCGGGCCTTGTCGTCGGCGGAGAGCCCCGTGGTGTCCACCGGGATCTCCACGGGCAGGTGGGCGGCAGCGGGGACGGCGGCGACGGCGGGTCCGGTGCCGAGGAGGCCGATCCCGGTGGTCGCCGGCCGCGGCTGGTCGGGGTCGGGGACGTCGACCCCTGGGGCTGTGGTCATGCGGCTGCCTCACTCCTCCGGCTGACAGGTCGCGGCGGACCGTAACGGAGGGTGAGGGGTGGGGCCAGCGACTCGGGTGGTCAGCGGGACACGTTCGGGTGGCGTACGCCTGTCGTTCGCTCCGGAGCGTGAACGGCGGGTCAGGCCGCCGGGCGGCGGACCGGCAGCACCCGGCTGCGCGGGGTGCCGGTGCCGGTGTCGTCCTCGTCGGCCAGCAGCGCGGCCGCCATCGTGCGCAGCCCGTCCAGGTCGTGCACGTCGCCGGCCGCGGCCGGGACGGTGCGCACCGGCACCTCGGGGTGCGCGCTGGTGAACCGGTCGGCCAGCCGCTGCTCCCGGGCGGCCTGCGCCATCCGCTCGGCGTGCACCCGCAGCGCCCCGGCCGCCAGCCCGGCGTCCGGGCCGCCCGCCTCGGCGACCGCCTCGGCCGCGGCCTCGGCGCGGGTGGCCGACAACCCGGTGGTCGCCGGCGGGTGGGTGCGGTTGAGCACCAGCCCGGCCAGCGGCATCCCCTCGGTCGAGAGCCGGTCGACGAAGTAGGAGGCCTCCCGGAGGGCGTCGGGCTCCGGGGCGGCGACGACGACGAACGCCGTGCCCGGCTGGCGCAGCAGCTCGTAGGTGGCGGTGGCCCGCTCCCGGAAGCCGCCGAACATCGTGTCCAGCGCGGAGACGAACGCGGAGATGTCGTTGAGCAGCTGCCCGCCCAGGATCTTGCTGATGATCCGGCTGAACAGGTTGAAGCCCGCGCCGAACAGCCGGACCCCGGCCCGCCCGCCGGCCCGGGCCGGCGCGGTGAGCAGCCGGATCATCGTGCCGTCGAGGAACCGGCTCATCCGGTTCGGGGCGTCCAGGAAGTCCAGCGCCGAGCGGGACGGCGGGGTGTCGACGATTACCAGGTCCCAGCGGTCGCTGGCCCGCAGCTGGCCCAGCTTCTCCATCGCCATGTACTCCTGCGTGCCGGCGAAGGAGGAGGACAGCGCCTGGTAGAAGGGGTTGTCGAAGATCACCTGCGCCCGCTCGGGCGTGGAGTGCGCGGAGACGACGTCGTCGAACGTCCGCTTCATGTCCAGCATCATCGCGTTCAGCTCGCCCGAGGCGCCCGGCACCTCGACCCTGCGGGGCTCGTTGTCCAGCTCGACCAGGCCGAGCGACTGGGCCAGCCGGCGGGCCGGGTCGATGGTGAGGACGACGACCTGCCGGCCGGCCTCCGCCGCCGCCAGGGCCAGCGCCGCCGACGTCGTCGTCTTGCCCACGCCGCCGGAGCCGCAGCAGACCACGATCCGGGTGGCCCGGTCGCGGACCAGCCCGGCAAGGTCCATCGCCGGCGCGCGGTGCTGCGGGGCGCTCACGCGGCCGCCTCCGCCGTGAGGTGCCCCTGGAGGCGCTCGGCCAGCTCGAACAGGCAGCCCAGGTCGATCGGCCCCACCGACAGCGGGAGCTCGACCGTCGGCCGGCCCAGCGCCGCGACGTCGTCCCGGAGCGCGTCCTGCGCCGTCCAGCGGCGGGCGTGCTCCACCGCCTCGGCGACCAGCCCCTCGGCCAGCCGCTCACCGCCGGGGAGGTCGGCCGCGGCCAGCGCCGGCGCGAGGTCGGCCGCGCTCAGCCCGCCGTCGGCCGCCCGGGCCAGCGCCTCGGGCGGCAGCAGCGGCTCGCTGGCCATGTTGATGATCACCGACCCGACCGGCAGCCCCGCCTCGCGCAGCTCCCCGATCGCGTCGGCGGTCTCCTGCACCGGCATGTCCTCCAGCAGCGTGACCAGGTGGACGGCGGTCTGCGGCGACCGGAACACCGCCATCACCCCGTCGCTCTGGGTCTTGATCGGGCCCGACCGCGCCAGCCCGGCGACCTCGTTGGTGACGTTGAGGAAGCGGGTGATCCGTCCCGTCGGCGGGGCGTCGACGACGACGGCGTCGTACACCGGCCGGCCGTGCTCGCGGCGGGTGACCGCCTCCTTGATCTTCCCGGTGAGCAGCACGTCGCGCAGGCCCGGGGCGATGGCGGTGGCGAAGTCGATGGCGCCCATCTTGCGCAGCGCGTAACCGGCCCGTTTGAGGTTGTAGAACATGTCGAGGTACTCCAGGAAGGCCGCCTCGACGTCGATGGCCAGCGCCTTCACCTCGCCCCCGCCGCGCGCGACGGCGACCCGGCGCTCCTCGTAGGGCAGCGGCGGGGTGTCGAAGAGCTGGGCGATGCCCTGCCGGCCCTCGGTCTCGACCAGCAGCACGCGGTGCCCGTCGGCGGCCAGTGCCAGCGCGAGCGCGGCGGCCACCGTCGTCTTCCCGGTGCCGCCCTTCCCGGTCACGACGTGGCAGCGCACGGAGCGGGGGTCGGGCGTCACCGGATCAGCGTACGAGTCGAAGGACCCCCCTGCCCCCCAGCGCTCGCAGGCTCACGCCGGGCCCCTGCAGCGGGGCCGTTCCATCCCGTCGCCGGTGGCCCTGCGCTAGCGTCGCGGCATGAGCGAAGCCCGCCGTACCTGGGAGTACGCCACGATCCCGCTGCTGATCCACAACACGAAGGCGATCCTCGACTCGTGGGGCGTCGACGGCTGGGAGCTGGTCACCGTCCTGCAGGGGCCCGGCGGCGGTGACCAGCTGGTGGCCTACCTCAAGCGCCCGACGAGCTGAGGCCGGCGTGAGCACCCCGCAGAGCTGGCACGCCCGGCTGGCCGAGCTCGGTGTCCGGCTGCCCCCGGTGGCGGCCCCGGTGGCCGCCTACGTCCCGGCGATCCGCACCGGTCAGCTGGTCTTCACCTCCGGGCAGCTGCCCTTCGTCGACGGCGGGCTGCGCCGCACCGGCAAGGTGGGCGGCTCGGTCGACGTCGAGGACGCCGCGGCCGACGCCAAGGTGTGCGCCCTCAACGCGCTGGCCGCCGTCGACGACCTGGTCGGCCTGGACGCCGTCGCGCGGATCGTGCGCGTGGTCGGCTACGTGGCCAGCGCGGAGGGCTTCAGCGCCCAGCCGCGGGTGGTCAACGGCGCCAGCGAGTTCCTCGGCCGGGTCTTCGGGGACGCCGGGCAGCACGCCCGCAGCGCCGTCGGCGTCGCCGAGCTGCCGATGAACGCCCCGGTCGAGGTGGAACTCACCGTCGAGCTGCGGTGAGCGCGCCGGCGCCGGTTCGGCAGGCGGCGACCGTGCTGCTGGTGCGGGACGGCGCCGGGGGCCTGGAGGTGCACCTGCTGCGCCGTACCCGGGGCATGCCCGCCGCCGGGGGGATGACCGCCTACCCCGGTGGCGGCGTCGACGAGCGCGACGGCGACGTCGAGACCGCGTGGGTCGGGCCACCACCGGCGGAGTGGGCGGCCACCTGGGGGTGCGACGAGCGGCTGGCGCGGGAGCTGGTGTGCGCCGCCGTCCGGGAGACCTTCGAGGAGGCGGGCGTGCTGCTGGCCGGCCCGCCCGGGGGCGGCGTCGTCCCCGACGTCTCCGGCGCCGACTGGGAGGACCAGCGGCGCGCGCTGGTCGCCCGGGAGCTGTCGCTGGCCGAGCTGCTGGCCGCCCGTGGCCTGGCGGTGCGCGCCGACCTGCTGCGCCCGTTCGCGCACTGGATCACCCCGCCGGCCGAGCGCCGCCGGTACGACACCAAGTTCTTCCTGGCGCTGCTGCCCGTCGGTCAGGAGGCCCGGGACGTCTCCGGGGAGGCGGACGAGGCGGGCTGGGCCACCCCGGCGGCCGCGCTGGCCGAGCACGCCGCGGGCACCCGGCCGATGCTGCCGCCCACCGTGCACACCCTGGGCCAGCTGGCCGCCTTCCCCGATGCGCTCACCGCCCTGGCCGGGTCGCCGCCTGCGCCGGTGGTGCCGATCAGCCCGAGGTTCGTCCGCGGGCCCGGTGGCCTCGTCGCCGTGCTGCCCGACGGCACCCGCATCCCGATGGTCCGCCCCGCGACCTGACCACCGCTCCGTGCGCCGGGATCAGGTGACCTGATCGTCATTGCTCCTGGCTCACCTCAGGAGGTGAGCCAGGAGCACGCACGGTGAGCTCAGCTGATCGTGGGGCAGGACGACGTGGGGCCGGGCGCGTGGGCCCGAACGCAGCGAGGCCCCGCTCCCGGTGGGGGAGCGGGGCCTCGCCGACGCGCCGTGGCTCAGCGTGCGCGGCGGCGCAGCCGTTCCTCGTCGAGGACGACGACGGACTTGCCCTGCAGCTGGATCCAGCCGCGGTGCACGAAGTCGGCCAGCGCCTTGTTCACCGTCTCGCGGGAGGCGCCGACCAGCTGGGCCAGCTCCTCCTGCGTGAGGTCGTGCTTGACCCGCAGGCCCTCGCCTTCCCGGCTGCCGAAGCGGTCGGCCATCTGCAGCAGAGCCTTGGCCACCCGGCCGGGCACGTCGGTGAAGATGAGGTCGGCGACCGAGTCGTTGGTGCGGCGCAGCCGGCGGGCCAGCACGCGCAGCAGCTGCTCGCCGATCTCCGGGTGCGCGGTGATCCACGGCCGCAGCATCGTGTTCGGCATCTTGGCCAGCCGCACGTCGGTGACC
Source organism: Modestobacter sp. SYSU DS0657 (assembly GCF_054050925.1). Lineage (NCBI taxonomy): Bacteria > Bacillati > Actinomycetota > Actinomycetes > Geodermatophilales > Geodermatophilaceae > Modestobacter > Modestobacter sp. SYSU DS0657. The sequence goes on from NZ_JBJHAG010000004.1 coordinate 8,083, forward strand.
GCGGTGGCGGTGGCGGTGCGCGGGCCGGGGTCGAAGACCGACAGCTCGCCGAACTGGTCGGACGGACCCATGACGGCCAGCACGTTCTCCCGGCCGTCCGGCGCCCGACGGGAGAGCTTGATCTTGCCGGACAGCACGACGTAGAGGCTGTCGCCCGACTCGCCCTCGTTGAAGACCACGCGGCCACGGGGCAGCGTCACCGTCTCGAGCGCGCTGGCCACCGGTTCGGCGGCCTCCTCCGACAGCCCCTGGAAGAGCCCGGACTGGGCAAGTACCTCGTCCACGTGCACCTCTCGCAACGTCCTCGCGGGGGCGATGGCGACCCGCGTTCCCGCAGAGTCTAGGCCCTGTGGCCAGGCTCACCCGTGCGGTCAGTCACCGGCCTGCCCACTCAGAGTGGGGTCGAACCATCAGCGCGGGCCCGGGCGGCCGTTCACCCGGGGTCCGCTCAGTCGGGATCCCGGCCCTCCTCGGCGCGGGTGCTGTCGAAGTCCAGCACCGCCGGCTGGGCCGGTGGGGTCATCGTCCGCGGCCGGCGCCGGCGGCGGGCCCGCCAGCGGCTCATCGCCCGGCGGATGCCCGAGGCGGCCAGGGTGCCCACCTCGCCCGGGGTCGCCGTGTCGAGGAACGCCTCGACCTCGCGCGGTGAGGTCGGCCGGCGCAGCGGCTCCTCGACCCGCTCCATGACGAGCAGGAACGCGATCAGCAGCGGCGGGAACAGGATGACGATGAGGGCGACCACGAGCACCTCCTCGGCGGCGTCTCCGGGCGGGGAGGCCCGGGTGGGAAGACGACGTCCGTCGTGCGGTCGGGTGGTGTGCCCGGCCGGATGCCGGGCGGCGCACCTCCAGCGAGTATGACGGGCGCTGGCCGTCGGTGCCGACGCCTACCCTCGGTCGCGTGTCCGAGCCCGTGACCCCGCCGGCCTACACCCGGCCCGCCGCACCCCGCCGTCCGGCCCGCGCCGCGCGGCTGGGCGTCCCGCCCTTCGACCCGGAGGAGAGCCCGCTGGCCCGCACCCGGCGGGCCCGGCGGATCAACCGGGAGCTGGCGCTGATCCACCCCGATGCCCACTGCGAGCTGGACTTCACCACGCCGCTGGAGCTGCTGGTCGCCACCGTCCTGTCCGCGCAGACGACGGACAAGACGGTGAACAAGGTGACGCCGGTGCTGTTCGCCCGGTACCCGGATGCCGCCGCCTACGCCGGGGCCGACCGCGCCGAGCTGGAGGAGATCCTGAAGCCCACCGGGTTCTTCCGCGCGAAGGCCAACTCGGTGATCGGGCTGGGGCAGGCGCTGGTCGAGCGCTTCGACGGCGAGGTGCCCGCCCGGCTGGCCGACCTGGTCACGCTGCCCGGCGTCGGCCGCAAGACCGCCAACGTGGTGCTCGGCAACGCCTTCGGGGTGCCCGGGCTGACCGTCGACACCCACTTCGGCCGGCTGGTGCGCCGGTTCGGCTGGACGGGGGAGGACGACCCGGTCAAGGTCGAGACAGAGGTGGCCGAGCTGATCCCGAAGAAGGAGTGGACGATCTTCTCCCACCGGGTGATCTTCCACGGGCGGCGCGTGTGCCACGCCAAGAAGCCGGCCTGCGGCGCCTGCGGGCTCGCCTCGTGGTGCCCGTCCTACGGCATCGGCCCGGTCGACCCGCAGGTCGCGGAGAAGCTCGTGAAGACCCCGGCCGCCTCGGACACCGAGTGAGCCGCCGCGTGACCCGCCACCGCCTCGTCGCGGTCACGGCCGGCCTGCTCCTGCTGGCCGGCTGCACCTCCGACGCCGCCGAGCCCGAGCCGTCGGCTCCCGACGTGCGGAGCGGTCTGGCGGCCTGCCCCGAGCAGCCCGACGAGCCGGCGCCGGACGGCGAGCTGACCGGGCTGTCGTTCGCGTGCTTCACCGGCGGCCGCCTCGACCTGGGCCGGGCCCAGGGCACCCCCACCGTGGTCAACCTCTGGGCCAGCTGGTGCGGTCCCTGCCGCGAGGAGCTGCCGCTCGTGCAGGAGCTGGCCGACACCGCCGGCGACCGGCTGCGGGTGCTGGGCGTCGACAGCCAGGACCGGGCCACCGCCGGTGCCTCCTTCGCCGACGACGCCGGTGTCACCCTCCCCACCGCCGTCGACGAGGACGGCGAGATCGGCACCGCGCTCGGCCTGCGCGGGCTGCCGCACACGCTGTTCCTCGCCGCCGACGGATCGCTCGCGCACGTGCAGATCGGCCAGGTGCACTCGCTGGCCGAGTTCCAGGAGCTGGTCGCCGAGCACCTGGGCGTGCAGCTGTGACCGCCGCACCCGAGGAGCTGGCCGATCTCCCCGAGCACGTCCGGCGTCTCGTCGCGGCGGCCGGCGAGCTGTCGCTGTGGCACCGGCACGACCCCCGCGCCGCCCGCTCGGCCAGCGCCCGCCGCTCGGCGGTGCTCCTGCTGTTCGGCGAGGGCCCCGGCGGGCCGGACGTGCTGCTCATCGAGAAGTCCGCGCACCTGCGCCGGCACGCCGGCCAGCCGGCCTTCCCCGGCGGCGGTGCCGACCCGGGGGAGGACTACCCGGTGGCCACGGCGTTGCGCGAGGCCCACGAGGAGGCCGGCGTCGACCCGGCCGGGGTCCGGGTGCTGGCCACCCTGCCGGCGCTGTTCCTCGGCCCGTCGGACAACCTCGTCGTCCCGGTGGTCGGCTGGTGGGACGACCCGCGGGACGTGACGGTCGGGGACCCGTACGAGGTCGCCCGGGTGGCCCGGGTGCCGCTGGCCGAGCTGGCCGACCCGGCCAACCGGTTCCGGGTGGGCCACCCCAGCGGCTACGTCGGCCCGGCGTTCGACGTCGCCGGGATGGTGGTCTGGGGGTTCACCGCCGCCCTGCTCGACGCGGTCCTGGAGGCCGCGGGTCTGGCCCGCCCCTGGGACCAGCGCGACGTCCGGCCGCTCCCCGTCCCCCTGGCGCCGGCTTCCCCGGCCGCCGATGGGCCGCTGGACGACGACCCACTGGCCGGGGACGTCGCCGGCCGCGCCGCGCCGACGGTGGCCGACGGCGACGGGCGCACAGCCGGTCCGCGTACCGTCCCGGGACCATGAGCGCAGCCCAGGCCCGCGCGCGGGCGCGGCGCAGCCCACGCCCACCGGCGTCGGTGCTGCTGGTCGTCCTCGCCCTGCTCGGGGTCGTCCTGGTCGGCTGTTCCAACCGGACGCCGGCGCTGCCGGAGGCCACCCGCACCGCCGGCGGTGACGTCGGCACGGTGACCACGACGGCCGACGGCGTCCAGGAGATCACCCTGACCACCGGCGACGACTACGTCTTCACGCCGGACACCTTCACCGTCGAGCCGGGCACCGTCCGGGTGACCGTGCGCAACGTCGCCGAGCGGCTGACCCACAACTTCCGCTTCACCCCGGACACGGGCCCGGCGCCGATCGAGCCGGCCATCCCGGTGCTCAGCCCCGGGGAGGAGGACACCATCGAGTTCGAGGTCACCGAGCCGGGCGACTACCCCTTCGAGTGCAGCTTCCACATCGCGCTCGGCCAGGTCGGGACGATGACGGTGCGCGCCCCGTGAGCCTGGTCGATCTCGCGCTGATCGTCCTGGCGATGCTCTTCGCGCTCTCCGGGTTCCGGCAGGGCCTGATCGTGTCGGCGACCTCGTTCGTCGGGTTCTTCGGCGGCGCGGTGATCGGCGCGCAGCTGTCCGGGCCGATCGCCGACGAGCTGGCCGGTTCCTCGGTCACCCGGGTGTTCGTCGCGCTGGTCGTCGTCCTCGCCGGTGCCCTGCTCGGTCAGCTGCTGGCCGGTGTGGTGGGGCGCGCGGTGCGCACCCGGGTCACCTGGGAGCCGGCGAAGGTGCTCGACTCGATCGCCGGGGCCGTGGTCTCCGCGGCGGCGGTGCTGCTGGTGGCGTGGATGGTGGCCATCCCGCTGGCCAGCTCCCCGTTCCCCGGGGTGGCCGCGCAGGTGCGTGAGTCGAGCCTGGTGCAGTCGGTCGACCGCGCGGTCCCCGAGCAGGTGCGCTCGCTCTACGAGTCGCTGCGGGACGCGATCGACCGGCAGGGGCTGCCCGACGTCCTGGACCCGCTCACGCCCACCCAGGCGCGCGAGGTCCCGGCCCCGGACCAGGCGCTGCTGGCCAGCCCGGTCGTCACGCAGGTGCGGGGGTCCGTGGTGCAGATCCGGGGGATCGCCGGCTCCTGCGCCCGGCAGATCGACGGGTCGGGGTTCGTCTACGCCGACGAGCGGGTGATGACCAACGCGCACGTGCTGGCCGGGGTCAGCCGTCCCACCGTCACCGCGGAGGGCCAGACCTACGAGGCGACCCCGGTCTACGTCGACGAGGAGACCGACGTGGCGGTGCTGGCCGTCCCCGGGCTGCCCCAGGTGCCGCTGCGGTTCACGCCAGTGCCCGCCGACACCGGCGACGACGCCATCGTCATGGGCTACCCCGGCGGGGGTGGCCTGTACGTCGGCCCGGCGCGGGTGCGCGACCGCGGGCCGATCAGCGGGCCGGACTTCCGCGCGCTGCGCACCGTGGAGCGCGACGTCTACGCCCTGTACGGGCAGGTGCGCGCGGGCAACTCCGGGGGCCCGCTGCTGGCGCCCGACGGCTCGGTGCTCGGGGTGGTGTTCGCCTCGGCCATCGACGACCCGGACACCGGCTACGCGCTGACCTACGACCAGGTCCGGACGGCGGCCGAGCAGGGGCAGCGGTCGGTCACCGCGGTCGGCACCGGCTCCTGCGAATAGAAGGACCCCCGGGCCCCCGGCCCTCGCTCAGCACGGGCCCCGGATGACGACGTGCCGGCGAGAACTGCGGTTTCGGGGGGATGGACGCCGGGATGCCCCGAGACCGCAGATCTGGGGCAGGAGGACGGGCGTCCGTCAGGTGGCCCAGTCGGCGATCGCCGCGGTGACCTCGTCCGGGGCCTCCTCGTGCGGGAAGTGCCCGACCCCGGGCAGTTCCCGCCAGCGGTAGGCGCCGGCCACGTAGCGGTCGGACCCGCGGGCGGTGGCCGGCAGGACGTGCGGGTCCCGGGCCCCGTGCAGCTGCAGCGTCGGTGCGGTGATCGGCGCGGCCATCCGCCGGGCGAACCGCAGCCCGTCGGGCCGCAGCTGCGAGCGGCCGGCCCAGCGGTAGTACTCCATCGCCCCGTAGGCGGCCTGCGGGATGCGGGCCGCCGAGCGGTAGCGCTCGACGGCCTCGGCGAAGTCGGCGGTGTGCACCCAGGAGGGGCCCGACCAGCGGCGCATCAGCTCGGCCACCGGGTCGTCGTCGGCGCGGGTCAGGCGCTGCTCGGGCAGCCGGGGCAGCTGGAAGCGCAGGGCGTAGGCCATCGCGCGGCGCTGCTGGGCGGACGACATGCCGGCCCGCAGCCGCCGCGGGTGGGCGGCGGAGACCACCACCAGCCGGCGGACGGTGCGCGGGTGCAGGGCGGCCATCGTCCAGCCGACCAGCCCGCCCCAGTCCGAGCCGACGACCACCGCCTCGGTCTCCCCGAGGGAGCGGATGACGGCCGCCGCGTCGGCTGCGGCCGTGGGCAGGTCGTAGCCGCGGGGCGGCTTGTCGCTGGCCCCGTAACCGCGCAGGTCGGGGGCGACCACCCGCAGCCCGGCCGCCGCGAGCCCGGCCAGCTGGGACCGCCAGGCCCACCAGAACTCGGGGAAGCCGTGCAGCAGCAGGACCAGCGGCCCCTCACCGGCCTCGGCTGCGTGCAGCCGGACGCCGTTGGCGGAGACGTCGCGGTGCGACCAGGGGCCGGGCAGCAGCGCGCTGGTGGCGTCGGGCGGCCCTTCGCCGGGCAGGCTCACCGGGTCAGCGCAGAGGGGCGTGCGCGTCCTGCCGGACGACCTGGCCGTCGCGAACCGTGGGCAGGTCATGCGTGCGCTGGCCGGGGGCCTCGCGGCGCATCACGTCGGGCAGGTCCTGCAGCGTCTCGATGGTGCGCTCGGGCTTCTTGATCTTCTTGACCAGCCGCCAGCCCACGAACCCGACGACCGCGGCCAGCAGAACCAGCAGAGCGAAGACGATGAGGAACGCCGCCCAGCGGGGGAGCCAGACGGCGAGCAGCTCGGCGAGGAAGAAGAAGAAGAAGAACCCGGCGAAGGCGAGCATCGCGCCGGCGGCGGCGAACGCCCCGGCGCCGGCGCCGCCCCGCTTGACGGAGGCGCCGATCTCGGCCTTGGCCAGCTCGATCTCCGAGCGGACCAGGATGGAGACGTCGGTCATCGCGCTCTTGGCCAGCGTGCCGACCGAGGGCTCGGTGGCGCCGGCGGCGGTCGATCCCGTCTGCGGGTGCGTCGGCACACTCTGGGCCACGGGTGGCTCCTCCCTCATCGGCGCCGGGCGGACTCCCGGCGCATCGGACTGCGCATGATCGTGCCGCATCTGGCCGATCGTCGCTGGCCGGGGTCACTCCTCAGGAGTGGGGCGACCGTGGGTTCACCCGATGTCACAGCGGCACGGGCAGGCGGCGACGTGCGGGTGGGCCTGCTCCCGGCCGGGTGTGGGGTCCTCGGTGAGGAGCAGCTCGTCGCACCCCGGTGGGCAGCCGCAGTCCGGGTCACCCCAGCCGAAGCTCGTGTCGTGCCCGGCCCGTGCCCGGGCTTCCCGCCGGCGCCGGCGCTCGTCCTCCCGGGCGTCGCGCGCCGCCCGTGCCCGGGCGCGCGCTCGCTCCTCCGGTGCGTCCGCTGGGCCAGGCGTCAGGTGGCCGTCCGGCGTGCCCCTGAGCCGGCGCCGGTCGTCGCGGACCTCCCGGACCCGGTCGAAGGTGTACCAGGGGCGCTGCCGGTCGTACCGCTGCTCGCCGTGCCACCAGTCCTGGTCACCGAACCGGGTGTCGAGATGGGCAGGGTAGCGGCGCCCGCCGGCATCGCGCACCGTGTCCAGTGCCATCGCCGGCACCTCGGTACCGGCCTGGTCCGCCAGGGTCACCCGGAGGCCGACCAGGGTCGCCGCGCGGCAGAGCAGGCGGGCAGGGACGTCCCGCCGGCCGCTCTCCGCCTGGCCGATCGCGCCGACGCTGACCCCCAGCTGCCGGGCGAGCTCGCGTTGGGACAGGTCGCCACGACGCCGGATGCGGCGCAGCAGCGCGCTCACCACCTGTGCTGGCGGTGGCTGGTCCTCGGGAGGGTCACCGGCGGACGGGCGCAGCGGCTCGGTGGACGGCGGTTCGGGCACGGTGCCGATGGTGCCGCCGCGGCGGCTCCCGCGGGCACGGGCCGGGCCAGCTGTGGACGGCGGTCGTCCGCCCGGGGGCGGACGAGACGCAGGGCGCCGATGTGAGGCAGGTACCGACGGGAGCCGGACACCGAGGGGGTGCGGGAGCTTGTGCTCTGCTCACCGGGGGTGAGCAGAGCACAAGCTCCCGAGGGGAGACCCCGGCCCCGTCCCGAGGCTCGCCCCGAGCCTGCGAGGGGAGAGGAGGACGGGCTCCTTCGTCAGTCGTCGGAGCCGCTGGAGGGCAGCTTGGCGCTGATGAGGTCCATGACCGAGGAGTCGGTCAGGGTGGTGACGTCGCCCAGCTCCCGGTTCTCGGCGACGTCCCGGAGCAGGCGGCGCATGATCTTGCCCGAGCGGGTCTTCGGGAGCTCCTGCACGACCATGATCTGCCGCGGGCTGGCGATCGGGCCGATCTCCTTGCGCACGTGCAGCCGCAGCTCCTTGACCAGCTCGTCACCCCGGTCGACGGCGTCCCCGCGCAGGATGACGAAGGCGACGATGCCCTGGCCGGTGGTCGGGTCGGTGGCGCCCACGACGGCCGCCTCGGCCACGGTCGGGTGGCTGACCAGAGCCGACTCCACCTCGGTGGTGGAGATCCGGTGGCCGGACACGTTCATCACGTCGTCGACCCGGCCGAGCAGCCAGATGTTGCCGTCGGCGTCCTTCTTGGCGCCGTCGCCGGCGAAGTAGACGTTCTTGCCGAACCGCGACCAGTAGGTGTCCACGTACCGGTCGTCGTCGCCCCAGATGGTGCGCAGCATCGCCGGCCAGGGCTCGGTGAGCACCAGCAGGCCGGTGGAGTCGTCGGCGAGCTCGTTGCCCTCGTCGTCGACGACCTTGGCGGAGATGCCGGGGAACGGGTGCTGGGCGGAGCCGGGCACCAGCTTCGTGACGCCGGGCAGCGGGGTGATCATGTGGCCGCCGGTCTCGGTCTGCCACCAGGTGTCCACGATCGGGCAGCGGCCACCGCCGATGTTCTTGTGGTACCAGAGCCACGCCTCGGGGTTGATCGGCTCGCCGACCGAGCCGAGCAGCCGGAGCGAGGAGAGGTCGAAGCCGGCCGGGACGTCGTCGCCCCACTTCATGAACGTGCGGATCGTGGTCGGGGCGGTGTACAGGATCGTGACGCCGTACTGCTGCACGATCTCCCACCAGCGGCCCCGGTGCGGGGTCTCGGGCGTGCCCTCGTACATCACCGAGGTCGCCCGGTTGGCCAGCGGCCCGTAGACGATGTAGCTGTGGCCGGTGACCCAGCCGACGTCGGCCGCGGTCCAGAAGACGTCGGTGTCCGGCTTGAGGTCGAACGTCGCCCAGTGCGTGTAGCTGACCTGGGTCAGGTAGCCGCCGGAGGTGTGCAGGATCCCCTTGGGCTTCGCGGTCGTGCCCGAGGTGTACATGATGTAGAGCGGGTGCTCGGCGTCGAACGCCTGTGCCTCGTGCTCGGTCGACTGCCCGGCGACCAGGTCGTGCCACCAGACGTCGCGGCCCTCGGTCCACTCGACGTCGGTCTCGGTGCGCTTGACCACGAGCACGCTGCGCACGCCGCCCGACCCGTCCGACGCGACCTTGGTCAGCGCCTCGTCGACGTTCGGCTTGAGCGGGCTGGGCGCGCCCCGCCGGTAGCCGCCGTCGGCGGTGATGACGACCTTGGCGTCGGCGTCGGTGATCCGGCTGGCGAGGGCGTCGGGGGAGAAGCCGCCGAAGACGACCATGTGGACGGCGCCGATGCGGGCGCAGGCCAGCATGGAGATCACCGCTTCGGGGATCATCGGCAGGTAGATCGCGACCCGGTCACCGGCGGTCACGCCCAGCTCGGTGAGCGCGTTCGCGGTGCGGCAGACCTCGTCCTTGAGCTCGGCGTAGGTCAGCGTGCGGGTGTCGCCGGGCTCGCCGACCCAGTGGTAGGCGACCTGGTCGCCGTGCCCGGCGTCCACGTGCCGGTCGACGCAGTTGACCGCGACGTTGAGCTTCCCCCCGACGAACCACTTCGCGAACGGCGGGTTGCTCCAGTCCAGCGCCTGTTCCCACGGCTGCGCCCAGTCCAGCCGGCGGGCGGCGTCCTCCCAGAAGCCGACCCGGTCGGCCGCGGCCCGCTCGTAGGTGTCGGGCCCCGCGTTGGCGGAGGCGGCGAGCGCCTCCGGGGGCGGGAACCCGCCCTCGGGCAGCTGGCTGGACAGGCCCTGGGCGTCGTTCGTCTGGGTCTCGCTCATGCGCCACCTCCGGATCCGGGCGTCGCCCCACCGCTGAGGCGACGCTGTCTCTGCTGCACAACCTATGGCCCCGGTCACCTCTCCGTCAGGTGCCCCCGCACGTCGCCCTGGAACGCGGCCGGGCGAAACTGTCGCGGTGGATGCCGGGACGACGCGGTTCGCCGGGCTGCCCGGTGCAGCGGGGCTCGGACTGCTCCCGCCGCCGTCGGCGGTCGCCGTCCCGGCGACCCGGTTGGCCGACCCCGACTGGACCCGCGAGGTGCTCGCCGCCCGGGCGCCCCGGCAGGGCACCGACGACCGGCGAGTGCTGGCCACCGTGTGGTGGTACTCGGCCTCCAGCGTGCTGCTCGGGCCGTTCCTGGCCGGGTTGGTCACCGGGGCGCCGGTGTCGGTCCGGCTCGTCGACACGACGCTGTACCTGCTGAGCGGGCACGCCCCGGTCGCCGCGACGGCCGGCGACCCGACCGGCGGCGGTGCCCCGTCCGGTGACCTGCGGCCGGCTCTCGCGGCCGTGATCACCGCGGTGGCCTCGGCCGGTGGGCTGCGGGAGCGGCCGCTGTGGGCGATCGCCACCGACTCGATCGCGAACCGGCTGCTCACGCTGGGCCGGGCCACCGGCGACGTCGCGGCGGCCACCGCGCTGGCCGGCCCGCTGGCCGCCAGGATCGGGCCGCCGCTGCCCGCCCCGCGCTACGAGGACGTCACCGGGGTCCGGTTCACCCGCCGGGTGTCCTGCTGCCTGCTGTACCGGGTGCCCCACGAAGCCACCTGCACCGCGTGCCCCCGGACTGAGGGTCAGCCGCAGATCGCGGTGTCGATGGTCTCCTCGAGCCGGATCGCCTGCTCCTCGGTGGTCGGGTCACCCGTGATCACGACGACGGCGCCCCGCCCGTCGGTGGTGACGGCGTTGCGGGTGTGGGTGCCGGGCAGGTCGCCACCGTGGCCCCAGGCGACGCCGCCGCAGCTGAGCGTGTAGGTCTGCAGCCCCAGCCCGTAACCCTCCTCGCCGCGCGCCACCGTGCCGGCGGCCGGCACGGTCTGCTGCATCTCGGTCAGCAGCTCCGGCCGGAGCAGCTCCCCGCTGATGAGCGCGTGGGAGAAGCGCAGCAGGTCGCGCGGAGTGGACACCAGGGCACCGGCGGCCCAGCCCATCGACACGTCCATCACGGTGACGTCGGCCGGCGGCGTACCGGGCTCGGCGGCGGAGTAGGCGTGGGAGTAGCTGTGCGGGTGGCGGTCGCGCAGCCGCTGCTCGCCCTCGCCGGGCCAGTAGGTGTCCCGCAGGTGCAGCGGCTCGATGACGCGGCGGGTGATCTCCTCCCCGACCGGGCGGCCGGTCACCTGCTGCACGAGGAGCCCGGCCAGCACGTAGTTGGTGTTGCTGTAGGTGAAGTCGGTGCCGGGCGGGAACAGCGCCGGCTCCTCCAGTCCGAGCGTGACCAGCTCGTGCGGCTCGTAGAAGCGGTGGAAGTCGCTCGCCGCCCACCCCGGCACGAGCTGGCGGGCGTAGTCGGAGATGCCGCTGGTGTGCTGCAGCAGCTGGCGGACGGTGATCTCCCGCCCGTCGAGGCCCTCCCCGCGGACCAGCCCCGGCAGGTAGGTCTCGATCGGCTCGTCCAGGGCGATCGCCCCCTCGCCGACCAGTTGCAGGACGACGACGGCGGTGAACGTCTTGGTGTTGCTGCCGACCCGCACCTGCCCGTCCACCGGGACCGGTGCCCCCGTCGAGACGTCGCCGACGCCGGCGGTCAGGTCGCGCACCCGGCCGCGGGCGTCGCTCACCGCCGCCAGGGCACCGGGGTACCCGTCCTCGGCGACCAGGGCGTCGAGTTCGTGCTCGAGGGCGGCGTGCGGGGTGTGCCGGGGCGCGCCGGCCAGGGCGGGTGGGGCGAGCAGGCCGACGGCGAGCAGACCGCTGAGCGCGGTGCCGGCGGCGACGACGCCGGCGTGGCGGGCGGTGGACGGGCGGGCGGTTCCGGTCACGGGTACTCCCTGGCGCGGGTGGGCGACGGACGCCCTCGACCCTCGCCGTCCCGGCCGGCGAGCTCGATCCCGCTGGCACGACCTCCCGGGTACCGCTGGCACCACCTCAGGCGCTGGACGCCTCGCCCGGGTCGGCGCGGTGCAGGTCGGTGACCCGGGGGAACGGGGCGAGGGAGAAGACCGCCTCGACCGGGACCCGGAAGAACTCGGCGATCCGCAGCGCCAGGGCCAGGCTGGGGCTGTACTCGCCGCGCTCCAGGTAGCCGACGGTCTGGTAGTGCACCCCGAGTGCGTCGGCCAGCTCCCGCCGCGTCACCCCCTGCTCGGCGCGCAGCAGCGAGATCCGGTTGTGCACACCCTCGGTCACCTGACCCACTGCAGCGCCGCCTCCCGCGCGGCCTGCACCTGCGAGCCCGACTGCCGCCGGGCCATCCGGCGCAGCACCCGCGGTGCGAGCAGACAGCCCACCACGGCCCACGCGGCCAGCACGAGGAGGGCCACCCCGGGCCGCCAGACGTCGCCGAGCTCGGCGACGGCCGCCGCGTCGGGCAGGAACGCCCAGCGCAGCCCGTGGCCGAGCCAGTAGACCGGGAAGACCTGGGCGACGGCCTGCACCCAGCCCCACAGCGCCTGGATCGGCACGAAGATCCCGGAGATCCCCAGCAGTAGGAGGACCGGGAGCATCCCCCAGGTGCCCACCTTCTGGACACTGGGCACCACCGACCCGATGACCATGCCCCAGGGCAGGATCGCGAGCAGGGCGACCACGATCAGCCCGACGGTGACGGCCCAACCGGCCGCGCCCCGGTGCATCAGGTCGTCGAAGAGCAGCAGGCTGGGCACGAGCAGCACCAGCAGGGTCGGCACCAGCGTGAGGGTCTGCAGCGTCAGCTGTCCGGTGACGTAGCCCGGCATGCCGGCCGGCAGCGCCTTGTGCCGCAGCAGAGTGCCGTCCTCCCGCTCCATGGCCAGCGCGTACGCCGGGCCGATGACCACGCTGAAGACGAGCAGCCCGCCGAGGATGCTGGGCAGCGCGAACGACGGGTAGAGCAGGCCCGTGCCGTCCAGCTCGTTGTCCCGGTTGATCCACAGCCAGCCGAGCGTGATGCCGCCCATGAACAGGTAGAAGCCCTGGTCCTGCGGGCTGCGCAATCCCTGGACGAACTCCGTCCAGCCGCGGTGCAGCCCCAGCCCGATCGCGTGCCGGGTGGCGTTCACCGGGTCACCTCCACCAGCTCGGGGGAGCGGGGGGCCGACTCGGACCGGTGCACCATCGCCAGGTAGGTGTCCTCCAGGTCGGCCCGGCGCACCTCCAGGTCGGTGAGCTCGTCGCCGTGCTGGGTGAGCAGTTTCCGGACGAAGGGCACCGGTTCCTCGGTGGCGTGCACGAACACCTCGCCGTCGCAGGTCCAGCGCACCTCGGCCTGCCCGGCCACCTGCCGGGCGAGGGCGTCCGGGCTGCCGTCGGCGACGATCCGTCCCTCGGTGAGGATCAGGATCCGGTCGGCCAGCCGTTCGGCCTCGCTGAGGTCGTGGGTGGTGAGCAGGATGCTGGTGCCCTCGAGGTCGGAGAGCCGGTGCACCAGGTCGTGGAAGTCCCGCCGGGCCTCCGGGTCGAACCCGGCGGTCGGCTCGTCCAGGAACAGCAGCTCCGGCCGGCCGATGATGCCGACGGCGACGTCGAGGCGGCGGCGCTGCCCGCCGGAGAGGGTGGCGATCTTCCGGTCGGCGCCGTCGGTGAGGCCGACCGTGGTGAGCAGCCACTCGACGTCGTAGGGGCGCGGGTGCTCCGGCGTCGCGTAGGGGGCGTAGTAGCCGCCGAGGTAGGACAGCAGCCGGCGGGGCGTCCAGCGGGGGTGGTCGCGCCAGGACTGCAGCACCACCCCGATCCGGGCCCGCCAGGCGTCGTCGCCGGTGGCCGGGTCGGTGCCGAGCACCTCGACGGTGCCGCTCGAGGGCAGCCGGAAGCCCTCCAGGACCTCGATGGTGGTGGTCTTGCCGGCGCCGTTCGGGCCGAGCAGGCAGACCACCTCGCCGGGGTGGACGTCGAAGTCGACGCCGGTGAGGACCGGCCGTGGTCCGTAGCTCATCTGCAGGTCGCGGACCCGGACGACGGGCTCGGGAGGCGGGGGTGTCGAGGGGACGGCGTGCACGTGCACCACTCCTTCGGCCGCTGGGTGCGGTCATAGTAGGAGTGCTACATCGGCAGTACTAGTGCTTTGTGCGCGCACGCGCGGACACGCCGCGTGGCGGGGGCCCGGGTCAGGCCGGCGGCGCGCCGAGGCCGACGACGTCGCCGACCACCCAGACCGCTGGCGGTCGGATGCCGGCCTCCGCGATCGCCTCGCCCAGGCCGGCGAGGGTGGTGCGCACCGTCCGCTGGCTCGGGGTCGCCCCGTCGGCGACCACGGCGACCGGCGTCTGCGGGTCGCGGCCGTGCTCGACCAGCGTCGCGGCGATCTGCGGTGCGGTGTCCACGCCCATCAGCACGACCAGCGTGCCGCGCAGCCGGCCCAGCGCCGTCCAGTCGACCAGCGACGCCGGGTGCCCGGGCGGCACGTGCCCGGAGACGACGACGAACTCGTGGGTCATCCCGCGGTGGGTGACCGGCACCCCGGCCAGCCCCGGGACGGCGATCGCGCTGGTCACCCCGGGGACGACCTCCACCGGCACGCCGGCGGCCGCGCAGGCCTCCAGCTCCTCCCAGCCCCGGCCGAAGACGAACGGGTCACCGCCCTTGAGGCGCACCACCCGCTTGCCGGCCAGCGCCCGGTCGACCAGGAACTGGTTGATCTGCTCCTGGGCCATGGACCGCCCGCGCGGCAGCTTGGAGGCGTCGATCACCTCGACCTCGGCGGGCAGCGAGGCGAGCAGGCCCTGCGGGGCGAGGTGGTCGGCGACGACGACGTCGGCGGTCGCCACCGCGTGCCGGCCGCGAACGGTGACCAGCCCCGGGTCGCCGGGCCCTCCGCCGACCAGCACCACGCTGCCGGCGGCCCCCTCGGTGGGGCGGGCGGCGCGGTCGGAGATCGAGCCGTCGATCAGCCCGGAGAGCACCGCGTCGCGCACCCCGATGGCCCGCTGCGGGTCGCCGCCGCCGTGCACGCCGACCACCAGGTCGCCCTGCCGGCCGACGGCGGGGGTCCAGGCGCTGGAGCCCGACCGGTCGTCGGCGCGGGCGCAGAACACCCGGGCGCGCTCGGCCTCCGCGGCGATCGCGGCGTTGACCTCCGGGTCGTCGGTCGCGGCGACGGCGTACCAGGCGCCGTCCAGGTCACCGCGCACGTACCGGCGGGGGTGCCAGGTCACCGACCCGGGGGCGACCAGCGCCTCCAGCGCCGGGGTGACCTCGGGGCTCACCACGGTGACCCGGGCGCGTGCCTCGAGCAGCCCGGCCACCCGGCGGTGGGCCACCTGCCCGCCGCCGACCACCACGACACGGCGTCCGGCCAGGCGTAGCCCGACCGGGTAGACGGCGGCCGGGGCGGGGTCAGGCGCGGTCATCGGTCTCCTCTGCCAGGGCGGCCGGGCGGGGTGGCAGATCAGCGGCGACGTCGGCGGTGACCCGCTCCAGGATCGCAGCCAGCGCCCGGCCGAACGCACGGGAGGTCCCCGGGTCGCGCACCGCGACCCGCAGGTGGTCGCCGGTCAGCCCCGGGAAGGTGTCCCCGCGGCGCACCGCCCAGCCCTCCTTGCGGAGCAGGTTCCGGACCCGGGCGCCGTCGGGCACGCGCAGCAGCACGAAGGCCGAGGCGGGGTCGCCGACGACCTCAACGCCGGCCGGGAGGGCGGCCAGCAGCTCTCGCCGGTGCACGGTGAGCTGGTCGGCCACCGCCGCGGCCTCGGCCCGGGCGCGGTCGGTCGTGCAGGCGACGAGCGCGGCCAGCGCCGGGGTGGAGACCGGCCAGTGCGGCTGCTGCGCGGCGAGCGCGGCGACCAGGCCGGCCGGGCCGAGGGCGTAGCCGACCCGCAGCCCGGCGAGCCCCCAGGTCTTGGTCAGGCTGCGCACCACGAGGACGCCGGGCAGATCGGTGCGGTGCGCCAGGGACGCCGGCTCGCCGGGCACCGAGTCGGCGAACGCCTCGTCGACCACCAGCACCCGGCCGGGCCGGGCCAGCGCGGCCACCGCCGCGGCGGGGTGCAGCACCGAGGTCGGGTTGGTCGGGTTGCCGAGCACCACCAGGTCGGCGTCCTCCGGCACGGCCGCGGGGTCCAGCCGGTACTCCGGGGCGGGCAACAGCAGCCGGTCGACCGGGTGGCCGGCGGCCCGCAGCGCCGCCTCGGGCTCGGTGAACGAGGGGTGCACGACGACGGCCCGCCGCGGGGTGAGCGCCCGGGCCAGCAGCGTGAAGGTCTCGGCCGCGCCGGCGGTGAGCAGCACCTCCGCCGGGTCGCGTCCGTGCGCGGCGGCGACGGCGGCGCGCGCCGGGCCGGGGTCGGGGTAGCCGGCGCTGTCGTCCAGCGCCTCGTGCAGCACCGCCCGCAGCCAGGCCGGCGGGGCGTCGGCCCGCACGTTCACCGCGAGGTCGACCAGCCCGGGGGCGACCTCGGCGTCACCGTGGTGCCGCAGATCGACGTCCCCGCCGCCGTCCTCGCCGCCGTCCCCGCCGAAATGGCCATGTTGGCGAGGAGGGGCAGGGGCGGCGACCGCCACCGTGACCCGGCCGACCACGGTCTTGCCGACGACGAGCCGGCCGCCACCGAGCAGCGCCGCGGCCTCGGCGACCGAGCCGGTGCCCACCGCGGCCGCGACCCGCGCCGAGGGCGCCGGCACGGGTATCGCGGCCAGCGCCGGTGCGGGGTGCCCGGTCAGCGGCCAGCCCCGGCGGGCGGCGGCCTCGCGGAGCCCGGGCTCCCCCGGCCCGCGCGTCCAGCGTGGCGAGGCCGACCGGGCCGGCGTCCGCGGGGAGCACGGCGTCGACCGCGGTCAACACCTCCTCGGCCGTCACCCCGGAGACGGCGCCGACCCCGACGGTGATCACGTCCGGACCCCGGGGGAGTCGGGCAGCGCGGCGAGCAGGGCGTCGGCGTCGCGCGGGAGGGCGCCCTCGGGCAGCAGCCCGAGCTCGCGCAGCCGGGCGCCCACGGTCAGTGCCCAGGGGCGGTCCAGTCGGGCGCGGTCAAGCAGGGCGTCGTCGCCCAGCACGGTCTCCGGCGTCCCCTGCACCACCCGGCCGTCGACGACGACGGCGACCTCGTCGGCCCAGCGCAGCGCCAGGTCGACGTCGTGGGTGCTCAGCGCCACCGTCGAGTCGGCCTCCTGCAGCCGGGCCAGCGCGGCCAGCGCCTCACCGACCGCGGTCGGGTCCAGCCCGGCGGTCGGCTCGTCGAGCAGCAGCACGCAGGGGCGCATCGCCACCGCCCCGGCCATCGCCACCCGCTTGCGCTCGCCGTAGGACAGCTGGTGGGTGGGGCGGTCGGCCAGGTGGGTGACCGCCAGCAGCTCCAGCGCCTCGGCGACCCGGGCGCGCACCTCGTCCTCGGCCAGGCCCAGGTTGACCGGGCCGAAGGAGACGTCCTGCGCGACGGAGGCGCTGAACAGCTGGTCGTCGGGGTCCTGCAGCACCAGCTGCACCGCCTGCCGGTGTGCGCGCAGCCCCTTCCGGGTGTGGTGCAGCTCGGCGCCGTCCAGCGTGACCCGGCCCCGGGCGGGCTCCAGCGCGCCGGACAGGCAGCGCAACAGCGTCGTCTTCCCCGAGCCGTTGGCGCCCAGCACCGCCAGCCGCCGGCCCGCCGGCACGGTCAGCGAGGCGCCGTCGAGCACCGGCCGGCGGCGGTCGTAGCCGACGGTGAGCCCGACCGCGGCCAGGGTCAGGTGACTCATGCGAGCCCCCCGACGGTGACCAGCGCGGCCAGCCCGGCGACGGTGAGCGCCTCGAACGGGCGCGACCCCGGCAGCGTCTCGGGCAGCACCCGCAGGCCGGTCTCCATGCCCCGGCCGGCCAGCCCGTCCTGCAGCCGCCGGGCCCGGTCCCAGGAGCGGGTCAGCACCGCGGCGGCGAGCACCCCGCTGGAGCGGTAGGAGCGGCGCACCGAGGAGTGGCCCATCCGCGCGGTCTGCGCCTCCCGGATGGTGGTCAGGCTGGTCAGCAGCACGAACAGCAGGCGGTAGGTGACCGAGGCGACCTCCACCACGGCCGCCGGCACCCGCAGCCGCTGCAGCGCGGGCAGCAGGTCCGACATCGGCGTCGTCGTCGCCAGCAGCAGCACGGCGGCGCTGCCGGCCAGCGCGTGCCCGGCCAGCCCGCCGGCCCGCTCGGCGGCGTCCGGAGCCCAGCCGAGCCCGCCGTCGCCGACCTGCACCACCGCGGTCAGCGCGCCGATGGTGATGAACGCCAGCGGCAGCCGGATGGCCCGGCCGAACGTCCGCGCCGGCACCCGGGCCGGCCCGAGCGCCAGGACGACGGCGGCCAGCCCGACCAGCACGCTGCCCGGCCAGGCCGGCAGCACCAGCGCGCTGAGCACGAGCCCACCGGACAGCAGCAGCTTGTCGGCCGGGGAGCGCCGCCGCCAGGTGCTGGCCCAGGCCGCGTCGTCGATCGCGAGCCCGGTCACGGCCCTGCGGTGGGGCTCTCCGCTGCCCGGTGCGCCGTCCGCCGGCCGCGCAGCCGGCCGAGCACGTACCCGAGCACGCCGCCGCCCAGCGCGGCCTGCAGCGCGAACAGGCCCGACTCGATCTCCGACGAGCTGGGGGAGAAGACCGACTCGAACCACGGCTCGTAGCCCGGGTCGGACTCCTGCACCAGCTCGGTGGCCTGGCTGTCGGTGCCGGCGTACTCGCTGTCGCGGTCCAGCAGCAGCGGGGTGGCGAACAGCGCGACGACGGCCAGCACGAGCAGCGCGGTGACCAGGTGCCGCCTCATCGCTGCCCCTCCCGCTCCGGCGACTCCCCGCTTTCCGCGCCGAAAGCGAGGCCCGACGGCTCGCTTTCCGCGCGGAAAGCGGGGTCGGGGTCGGGCTCGGGTTCGGGGCGGAGGACGCCGAGGCGCTCGAGCTCGGGCCGGGCGTTGACGGTGAGCACCCGGAACAGCAGGACGCCGAGCAGCCCCTCGCCGACCGCCAGCGGCACCTGGGTCAGCGCGAAGACGCCCAGGTACTTCAGCGCCGCGCCGGCCAGCCCGCTCTCCGCGTCCGGGAAGGCCAGCGCCAGCTGCAGCGACGTCGTCACGTAGGTGGCCAGGTCGGCCAGCGCCATCGCGGCGAACACCCCGGGCAGCAGCCCGCCGCCGCAGCGGCGCACCAGCCGGTAGGCCCCGTAGCCGACCCACGGGCCGACCACCGCCATCGAGAACGCGTTGGCGCCCAGCGTGGTGAGCCCGCCGTGGGCGAGCAGCAGCGCCTGGAACAGCAGCACCACCGTGCCGAGCAGCGCCATCACCGGCGGCCGGAACAGGACCGCGCCCAGCCCGGTGCCCGTGGGGTGGCTCGAGCTGCCGTTGAACGAGGGCAGCTTGATCGCGCTCAGCACGAAGGTGAACGCACCGGCCGCGCCCAGCAGCAGCGTGGACTCCGGGTGCTCGCGGACCTCCTTCACCACCGCGCGGGCGCCGTGCACCACGAACGGGGCCGCGACGATCGTCCAGCCGACGGCGTGCGGCGCGGGCAGGAACCCCTCAGCGATGTGCATGGCCGACCTCCTGGGGAAGCCGCGCGGCGGCGGCGACGAAGCGGGTGGCCATCCCGGGTGATCCGGCCCAGTTCAGGTGCAGGTAGCTGGCGTGCACGTTGCCGCTGACGAAGCCCTCCGGGCCGTCGGCGCTCCACTGCCAGGCGGGGGTCGGCCCCGCGCCCGGACCGGCGGTGGTCCGGTGGAACTCGTGCCCGCGCACCCGGGTGCCGGCCGGGGCCAGCACGCTGTCGGTCAGCGCGACCGCCGCCCGGTAGCCCAGGGTCAGCCGCGGGTGCATCGCCGTCGTCGTGGGCAGCACGCCGCACATCGGCTCGCCGTCCAGTTCCTGCGAGAGGTACAGCAGCCCGGCGCACTCGGCGGCGATGGGGCCGCCGCGCGCGGCGAGGTCGGCGATCGCCGTCCGCAGGCCGACGTTCGCGCTCAGCGCGGATGCGTGCACCTCGGGGAAGCCGCCGCCGACCACCAGCGCCCGGGTGCCGGCGGGGAGCGCGTCGTCCCGCAACGGGTCGACCGTCACCACCTCGGCGCCGGCGGCGGTGAGCAGCTCGGCGGTCTCGGCGTAGCCGAAGGTGAAGGCCGGGCCGCCGGCGACGGCGACCACCGGCCGGCCCTCGATCCGGGTGACCTCCGCCGCCGGGTCCCAGGGATCGCCGGGCAGGTCCGGTGCGGTGCGGGCCAGCCGCAGGACGGCGTCCAGGTCGACCGACGACTCGACCACCGCGCCCAGCGCGCGCACGGTGCGCACCGCCTCGGCCGACCGCTCGGCGGCGGGAACCAGGCCGAGGTGGCGGGAGGGGGTGGCCAGGTCCTCGATCCGGCGGACCGCACCCAGCACCGGCACCCCGGCCGCGCCCAGCGCCTCGCGCAGGATCGCCTCGTGCCGGTCGGTGCCCACCCGGTTGAGCACCACGCCGCCGATGCGCACCGTCGGGTCGAAGGTGGCGAACCCGTGCACCAGCGCCGCGACGCTGCGGGCCTGCGAGGCGGCGTCGACGACGAGCACCACCGGCGCCCGCAGGTGGGTGGCCAGCTGCGCCGTCGACCCGTAGCCGGGCTCCACGCTGGCGTGCGCGGCGCCGTCGAACAGGCCCATGACGCCCTCGACCACCGCGACGTCGGCGCCGCGGGAGCCGTGCAGGAACAGCGGGGTGATCCGCTCGTCGCCGACCAGCCAGGGATCGAGGTTGCGGCCCGGGCGGCCGGCGGCCAGCCCGTGGTAGCCCGGGTCGATGTAGTCCGGCCCCACCTTGTGCGGGCTCACGGTGAGCCCGCGGGCGGTCAGCGCGGCGATCAGGCCGGTGGTCAGCGAGGTCTTGCCGGCGTTCGACGACGGCGCGGCGACCACGATCCGCGGGATGCGGTGGGTGCTCATGCGGCCGCCCCCGCGTTGATCATCGGCAGGTGGTCGCTCGACGCGCCGATCGGAGCGACCGTTCGCCGATGATCAACTCGGCAGGGGGTCGGGCGGGTCACCACTCGATCCCCCGTTGGCCCTTCTGGCCGGCGTCCATCGGGTGCTTGACCTTGGTCATCTCCACGACCAGGTCGGCGGCCTCGATCAGCGCCGGCGGGGCGTCGCGCCCGGTGATGACGACGTGCTGGCTGCCCGGCCGGTTGGTCAGGGTGTCCACGACGTCCGCGACGTCCACCCACCCCCACTTCAGCGGGTAGGTGAACTCGTCGAGCACGTAGAACCGGTGCGCCTCGGCGGCCAGGTCGCGCTTGATCTGCGCCCAGCCCTCGGCGGCGTCGGCGGCGTGGTCGGTCTCCGCGCCCTGCTTGCGCGACCACGACCAGCCCGAGCCCATCTTGTGCCAGACGACCGGGCCGCCCTCGCCGGTGGTCTCGTGCAGCCGGCCCAGGGCGGTCAGCGCGTTCTCCTCGCCGACCTTCCACTTGGCGCTCTTGACGAACTGGTAGACCGCGATCGACCAGCCCTGGTTCCAGGCCCGCATCGCCATCCCGAAGGCGGCGGTGGACTTGCCCTTCATCTCGCCGGTGTGCACCGCCAGCAGCGGCCGGTTGCGTCGCTGCCGGGTGCTCAGTCCGTCCTGCGGTACGACCGCGACCTGTCCCTGCGGCATCAGGCTGCCCGCCTCTCCCGCACGGTGCCCGCGAGGTCGTCGGCGCCGAGCTCGTCGAGCTGCAGGGTCTCCGCGCCGAGCGCCGTCCCGAGGGACGCCGCCAGCCCGAGCCGCACCGGCCCCGACTCGCAGTCGACGACGACGCTCGCGACGTCCGCCGCCGCGAGCAGCCCGGCGGCCCGGCGGGCGTCGCCGAGGTGGTCACCGCCGCGGGCGCCGGTGGCCCGGCCATCGGTGACGACGACGAGCAGGGGGCGGCGCTGCGGGTCGCGCACCCGCTCCAGCCGCAGCGTGTCGTGCGCCTTGAGCAGCCCGGCCGCGAGCGGGGTGCGCCCGCCGGTGGGCAGGCCGGTCAGCCGGGCGGCGGCGGCCTCCACCGACCAGGTGGGTGGCAGGGCCAGCTCGGCCTCGCCGCCGCGGAAGGTGATCAGCCCGACCTTGTCCCGGCGCTGGTAGGCGTCCATCAGCAGCGAGAGCACGGCGCCCTTCACCGCGGCCATCCGCGAGCGGGCGCCCATCGAGCCGCTGGCGTCGACGACGAAGAGGACCAGGTTGCCCTCGCGGCCCTCGAGCGTGGCCTGGCGCAGGTCGGCGCGCTCGACCCGCAGGCCGGTGCCGCTGCGCCCGCGCGCCACCTGGTGCGGGGCGGCGGCGAGCACGGTGTCGACCAGGTGCAGCCTGGTGACGCTGCCCTCGGGTCGCTTCGAGCCCACGACCCGGCCGCGCTCGCTGCGGGCCCGGGACCGCCGGCCGGCCGCACCCGCGCCGATGCCGGGCACCTCCAGCCGGCGGGTGCGGAACGGGTCCGACGGCGCCACGGCGGCCTGCTCCGGCGCGGGGGCGGCGCCGGTGCGCCCGCCGCCCTCACCCCGCGGCGCCGTCGTCGGCGGCTGCTCGTCCGTGGCCCCGCCGCCCGCCGAAGCCGGCGCCGACTCACCCTCGGAACCGCCAGAGTGGCCGTTTCGGCGGTCGGGGGGAGCGTCGCCTGGGGGAGGGCTGTCACCGCCGTCCGGGCCGTCGGTGGGGTCGGTCGGGTCGTCGTCCGGCGGGGAGTCCTCGGGGCGGGAGTCCGCCAGCGCCCGGTCGAGGGTCTCGTCGTCCAGGCCGGGCGCGTCGAAGGGGTTGCGCCGGCGGCGGTGGGGGAGGGCGAGCCGGGCGGCGACCCGGACGTCGTCCTCGGTGACCTCCTCGCGGCCGCACCACGCCGCGTGCGCGATCGCCGCGCGGGCGGTGACCAGGTCGGCGCGCAGGCCGTCGACGTCGAAGGCGGCGCAGACGCTGGTGACCTGGCGCAGCGCGGCGTCGGAGAGGACGACGCGGGGCAGCCGGGCGCGGGCCTCGGCGATCTGCCGGGCCAGCGCGGACTCCTCGTCGGCCCAGGCGGCGGCGAAGGCGGTCGGGTCGGCGTCGTAGCCGAACCGCCGGCGGACCACCTCGGCGCGCAGGTCGGCGTCCCGCGGGGCGGCCACCTCGACGGTGAGCCCGAACCGGTCGAGCAGCTGCGGGCGGAGCTCGCCCTCCTCCGGGTTCATGGTGCCGACCAGCAGGAAGCGGGCGGCGTGCCGCACCGAGACGCCCTCGCGCTCGACGTAGGCCCGCCCCAGCGCGGCGGCGTCCAGCAGCAGGTCGACCAGGTGGTCGTGCAGCAGGTTGACCTCGTCGACGTACAGGACGCCGCGGTGCGCGCCGGCCAGCAGCCCGGGCTCGAAGGACTTCACGCCCTCGGTGAGCGCCCGCTCCAGGTCCAGCGAGCCGACCAGCCGGTCCTCCGAGGCGCCGACCGGCAGCTCGACCAGCCTGGCCGGCCGGGTGAGGGCGCGGTCGTCGGCGGAGTGCGGGCCGTCGGGGCACTCGGGGTCGGGGGCGGTGGGGTCGCAGGCGAAGCGGCAGCCGGCCACGACGTCGACCGGGGGCAGGACGGCGGCCAGGGCGCGCACCGTCGTCGACTTCGCCGTGCCCTTCTCGCCGCGCACCAGCACACCGCCGACGGCGGGGGAGACGGCGTTGAGCAGCAGCGCCAGCCGCATGTCGTCCATGCCGACGACGGCGCCGAAGGGATAGGTCATGAGCAGACCACGGGTCCTCTCCCCGGGTGTCCACGCCCGGAGGTGGCAGGAAGCGACGGCGGGAGTTCCTGACTCCCCGGTCGGGACCGGGTCACAGTGGCGGGACCGCGCCGGAGTCGCACCGGGCTTCCTCCACTGCCGTCGCAGTTGGCGCGCCATTCGACCACGCGCACCCCGGGTGGGGACAGGGGCGTGTCTCTTGACGAACTGGAAAGTGATACGCCACTCTTTCCGGTATGGAAAGCAACGGGATCGACCGCGAGGCAGCGGTCGCCCAGCTCGCTGCGCTGCAGGCCGACCGCGCCGCGCTGGCCGACCGCGTCGTGCCTCCGTGGTGGTACGACGCGTCGCTCGGGCTGCTGCTGTTCGGCTTCCTGTCCTCCTACGCGTTCGACTCGCCCTGGGTCACGTTCCCGGCGCTGGTCGTCTTCCTCGGCGGACTCGGCGCGATGGTGTCCGCGTACAAGCGGATCACCGGCGTCTGGGTGAACATCGACGGCCGGTCCATGGTGCTGTGGTGCGCGATCTACCTGCCCGTGCTGCTCGGGGCCCTGGTGCTCGCCGAGGGGTACGGCCAGCGCTGGGCGATGGTCGTGGCCGGCGCCGTCCTCGGCGTCGCGGTCACCCTCTTCGGCCGGCGCTGGAGCCGGGCCTACGCCGCCGAGCTGCGGGGCCGGCGGTGACCGGCGGTCCGCTCGACGGGGACGGGTCGGTGGCCACCCGTGACCAGGCGGCCGCGCAGCTCGCCGCGCTGCAGTCCGACCGGGCCGCGGTGGCCGACCGCCTGATGCAGCCGTGGTGGTACGACGTCGCCCTGGGCTTGCTCCTCTTCGGCTTCTTCGGCAGCTACTCGTCCCGGAGCACCTGGGTGATCGCCGGGGCGCTGGTGGTCTTCCTCGCCGGGTGCGCGGGGCTGATGGCGGCGTACCGGCGGATCACCGGGGTCTGGTGGGACGCCCGGAAGGTGGGGCCGGTCCAGGAGCGCGTCCAACGGGCCACGCGCTGGTGGGCGATCGGCTTCCTGGGGCTGTACTGCGTCGGTGCCGCGGCCGAGTTCCTGCTCGACCTGCGTGGTGCCATGGTCGTGGTGGCCGCGTTCCTGGGGGCGTCGGCGGGGCTGCTCAGCCGGTGGGTGACCCGGATCTACGTCGCCGGGCTGCGAGCGGGTCGGTGACCGTTGTCGAGCCGCGGTTCGACGCGGTCGTCCACGCCCCGCCCCGGCTGCAGGTCTGCGGGCTGCTGGCCGCCGTCGACACGATGGAGTTCGCCGCCGTCCGCGACGCCGTGGGGGTCAGCGACTCGGTGCTCTCCAAGCACGTCAAGCAGCTGGAGGAGGCCGGGTACGTGCAGGTGCGGAAGGCGACGATCGCCTCCCGGCAGCGCACCAGCCTGGCGCTGACCAAGGCGGGGCGGGCCGCGTTCGACGCGCACGTCGCCGAGCTCCGCCGCATCGCGGGGCTCTAGGCCGCGTCGGCCGCTGCGGCAGAGTGCACGGCGTGGAGCGGGGACGACGGCGGCTGCTGGCCGACTGGGTGGTGGTCCTGCTCGCCGCGGTGCTGCTGGCGCTGGTCATGGACCGGCTCTCCGTCCCGTCCCCGGCGTTGTTCGGCGGGCTGGCCGCGGGCCTGGGTCGGGCGCTGATCGGCCGCACGCAGCTGGTGCTGCCGCGACCGGCGCTGACCGGGGCGCAGGCGCTGATCGGGGTCTCGGCCGGGGCGCTGGTGCAGCCGGAGACCCTCCGGGTCGTCGCCGACCACTGGCTGCCGGTGCTCTCGATCACCGTGGCGACCCTGCTGGTCAGCCTGGCGGCCGGGCAGCTGATGCGCCTCCAGCGCGGCATCAGCGCGGTGACCGGCGCCTTCGCGATGGTCGCCGGCGGGGCCTCCGGGATCACCGCGATGGCCCGCGACCTCGGTGCCGATGCCCAGCTGGTCGGGGTGCTGCAGTACCTGCGGGTGCTGGTGATCGTGGTGGCCATGCCGGTGGTGGCGACCACGGTCTACGGCGCCGATGCCGCGGGCGGCACGGCCACCGGCGGGACGACGGTCGACGACGGCCCGGGCTGGGCCGCGGGGCTGCTGTTCACCGCGTTCTGCGCAGCGGCCGGGCTGGTGCTCGGCCGCGTGGCCCGCATCCCGGTCGGCGCGCTGCTCGGGCCGCTGCTCGTCGCCGCCGCGCTGGACCTGACCGGCGTCGCCCAGGGCGCCGGGGTGCCCGGGCCGGTGGAGTCGACCGCCTTCCTGGCGATCGGGCTGCAGGTGGGCCTCGGGCTCACCCGGTCGAGCCTGCGGGTGGTCGGCCGGGCGCTGCCGCTGGCGATCGCGCTGATCGTCGGCGTCATCGTCGCCTGCGCCGGGCTGGGCCTGCTGCTGTCGGCGACGGCCGGGGTCAGCCGGCTCGAGGGCTACCTGGCGACCACCCCGGGCGGGCTCTACGCGGTGCTGGCCACCGCCAGCGGCAGCGGGGCGGATGCGACGTTCGTGCTCGCCGTCCAGGTGCTGCGCCTGTTCGTGATGCTCTTCACCGCCCCGTTGCTGGCCCGCTGGCTCCGGCGGGGGCAGTCGCCGGCCTGACGGCCCGGTCGCGCGTTCCGCGGTGACCATGTGTCAGGCCGCGCTGACGTGGCATCTCCTGGGCATGGCAGCCGACGAACCGCGAACCGACGCCGCTGCCCAGGCAGCTCCCGACTGGCTGGTGCGCTCCGCCGCCGTCGGCGGCCGGGTGCTCGTGCTGGTGGTCCTCGGGTGGCTGCTGGCCGGGCTGGCCGGGCAGCTCACCCTGGTGCTCGTCGCCGTGCTCACGGGGCTGCTGATCGCGGGAGTCGCGGCGCCGGCGGTGCGCTGGGCGAGCGGCCGGGGCGTGCCGCGGTGGGTGTCCGCCGGTCTGGCCGTGCTGCTGCTCCTGGCGGTGCTGGCCGGCGTCGGGCTCGGCCTGGCCGCCCGGATCGTCGCCCAGCTGCCCCAGCTGCGCGACGCCCTGGACCGGCTCTCCACCGAGCTGTCGGACCGGTTCGGCGTCTCGGTGCCCTCACTCGGTGAGCTCCTGGGCGGTGGCGGGCAGGGCGACGCCGGCGTGGGCGCGCTGGTCGGGCCGGCCCAGACCCTCCTGGAGGCCCTCCTGGGCGCCTTCCTCACCCTGGCGCTGGCGTTCCTGTTCCTCACCAGCGGCCCGGGCATGTGGCAGTGGCTGCTCGGCAAGTTCGGCGGCCGGCTCCGGGAGGACGTCGACGCCGGTGGCCGGGCGGCGTGGGGGACGGTGGGCGCCTACGTGCGCGGGCTGACGGTCGTGGCCCTGTTCGACGCGGTCGGCATCGGGCTCGGGCTGCTGCTGCTCGGCGTCCCGCTGGCGCTCACCCTGGCCGTGCTGCAGTTCGTCGGGTCCTACGTGCCCACCATCGGGGCCTTCGTCGCCGGCGCGCTGGCCGTCGTGGTGGCCTACGGCGCGTCGGGGCTGGGCACCGCCGCGCTCGTGCTCGTGCTGGTCGTGGTCGTCCAGCAGCTGGGCAACGACGTGGTCGAGCCGTACGTGATGAAGAGCCGGCTGCCGATCAACGCCGCGGTGGTCCTCATCGCCGTGACGGCCGGCGGGCTGCTGTGGGGGATCGCGGGCGCGCTGCTCTTCGTGCCGCTGGTCGCGGCGGCCTCGGCGGCCGGCCACGAGGTCTGGGCGCGGCACGGATCACGGCCGATCGCCGGCGGTTGACCCCGGCGCTGCGGGACGGGTCGCCGGTCCGTGCCTACCCTGGTCGGGGCCGCCCACCGGCGGGCGCAGGCACCGAGCGAGGGAGACCGCTCTGTCCGAGGACGACACGACCGCGACCGGCACCCCCGAGGACGGGGGTGCCGTGCTGCTGTTCGTCGGCGGTCCGCTCGACGGCCGGGTGGAGGTGCGCGAGGCGCGCCACGGCGACCCCCTGCCCACCGTCACCCACGTCCACCTGCACGGCGGGCCGAAGGTGGTGCACCGGTACGACCTGCAGAGCCTGCCCGGGGGCGCCGGCGTCTACCACCTGCGGCCACGCGTCCCCGTGCACGAGAGCGAGCCCTCGGCCGACTGACGGTCAGCGGCCGAGCCGGCGGCGGACCTCGGCGGCGACCTGGTCGAAGCGGGCCCGGTCCAGGGTGGCCCCCTCCCGCCGGACGTCGCCGGCGGCCAGGCGCAGCACGCGGTCGACGCGCACCTCGCTGGGTCGGCCCCGCCGGTCCCAGGGGCCGCTGCCGATGTCGACCCAGTGCCGGCCGTGCCGGGCCTCGTCCGTGGCGTCCCGGTCGTGGTCCCTGCTGGTGAGCATCAGGCCCAGCAGCGCCTCGCCGTCCCGGCCGACCACCAGCACCGGTCGATCCTTGCCGCGGCCGTCGGCCTCCTCGAACGGGACCCACGCCCAGACGATCTCCCCGGGATCGGGGCGACCGTCGTCCCGTGGCCGGTAGTCCAGCTCGACCGGCCCGTCGTGGTCGGTGGCCGCGCGGCGGGTGACCGGCCGTGCCGCCCGAGGGGGACCCGCCGTCCGCACCGCCGCCGTCAGCCGGCCCAGCACTCCGCGCCATCCCGTCGCCATGCCCGGACCGTAGGCGACCGGCCACGCGGCGTGCCGATCAGGGACACGCCGGTCGCGAAGCGAAACCGCCGCGTCGGTCGTTCCGCCCGAACTCCACAGCTGTGATTCTCCCGACGAACGGTGCCTGTCCGGCAGCAGACGGGTCACATCGTGGTTGGGACGACCAACGGTGGGCCACTACAGGACGACGCCGGTGACCACGGCCGCGAGTGGGGGAGAGAGGGGCATGCGATGAGCACAGCCCAGCCGGTGCAGCCGGTGAGCGTCGCCGGCCCGTCCACGGTCCGGGCCAGCGCCCTGGCCGCGTGGCAGCTGGTCGAGGACGCGCGCTACCGGCCCGAGCGCCGGGCCCGTGCCGACCGGATCCGGCTGCTCGCCCAGCGGGCGGTCGCCGCCCGCAGAGCCGAGCGGGAGGAGCTCGCCGGCTGACCCCGGGCGGCGCGCCGTCGACCGGGACTACAGCTCCTGGGCGAGCTCCGCGCGGATCGTCGCGTCGTCGGGCAGCGGGGTGTCCAGCCGGCAGTGCTCCCGCAGCACCTCGCCGAACGGCGTCATCGTCGACCGGTCGACGTGCGTGCTCGGGTCCCACAGCCCCGAGCGCATGACCGCCTTGCCGCACTGGAAGTAGACCCGCTGCACCTGCAGCACCAGCACCGAGCGGGGCGGCCGGCCGAACTCGGTCAGGTCGACGCCCAGGTCGTCCGGGCCGACGAGCGACGTCGTGCCGAACACCTTGAGCGTCTCCTCCGCGCCGGGCACGAAGAACAGCAGCGCGGCCCGCGGGTTCTCCGCCAGGTTGCGCAGACTGTCGACGCGGTTGTTGCCGGTGCGGTCGGGCAGCGCGAGGCGGTGCTCGTCGAGCACGTGCACGAAGCCCGGGTCGCCGCCGCGCGGGCTGATCTCCGGCCAGCCGTCGGCACCGGCGGTGGAGAGCGTGGCGAAGGGGGAGAGCCCGATGAACGCGGCGCAGTGCCGGTCGACCCGGTCGATCTCCTTGTCCAGCACCAGCTGGCTGGGCGGGCGGTAGCCGGCGAGCACCTCCTGGTCGGAGCGCGCGGTCCCGGCGAGGCTGCTGTCCACGTCCCGACGGTAACGGTCGGGCGGTCGCCGTCGGTCGGTAGCGTGGCCGCCCGTGCCCGAGGTGTGGAGTGCCCCCGTCCGCTTCGTCGAGTGCGACCGGCAGGGCGTCGTCTTCAACGGCCACTACCTGACCTGGGCCGACGAGGCGCTGGGCGCGTGGTGGCGGGCCGCCGGGGTCGACTGGGCGGCGCTGAACGCGGCCGGCGTCGAGTACTACGTGCGGGCCAGCTCCCTGGAGTGGACGGCCCCGGCCCGGCACGGCGACGTGGTGGCCGTCGACGCCGACCTGGAGCGGCTGGGCACCACGAGCGTGACGCTGCGGTTCACCGTCCGGGTGGCCGGGCGCACGTGCTGCACCGTCCGGTCGACCTACGTGGTGACCACCGCCGGCCGGCCGGTGCCCTGGCCGGACGACGTCCGCGCGCTGCTCACGACGGCCGACGGAGCGGTCAGCGCGGGCCGGGACCGGACGGCAGCACCGGCAGGTCGGCCGGTGGGCCGGACTCGAGCAGGCGCCACAGCGCGTCGGTGTCCGCGTGGTCGGCGATCAGGTCGCCCAGCGCGTCCAGCCGGGCCTCGCGGACGGCGGCGAAGTCGGTGTCCGCCGCCGCGGTGAACCGGCGACCGGCGAGCCCGGCGACCTCGGTGAGGAACGCCCGGCGGAACCCGTCGTTCTCCAGCGCGCCGTGCCACGTCGTCCCGAACACCGCCCCGGCCCGGGCGCCGTCCAGGAACGGCTCGGCGGTGCCGTCCACGGTGACCACGCCGTGATGGATCTCGTACCCCCGCACGGGCTGGCCGAGCGCCGAGCCCACCGGGCGGGCCAGGGTCTTCTCCCGCGCGAAGCGCACCTCGGTGGGCAGCAGCCCGAGCCCGGGCACGACGCCGGCCCGGGACTCGACCTCGTCGGTGATGGTCCGGGCGAGCATCTGGTGGCCGCCGCAGATGCCGAGCACCGGCCGGCCCTCGGCGGCCCGCCGGGAGACGGCGTCGGCGAGGCCGGTCTCGCGCAGCCAGCGCAGGTCGGCGACGGTGGACCGGGTCCCGGGCAGCACCACCAGGTCGGCGTCGGCGAGCTCCTCGGGACGGGTGGCCCAGCGCAGCAGCACGCCGGGCTCGGTGGCGAGCGCGTCCAGGTCGGTGAAGTTGGACAGCCGGGGCAGCCGGGCGACCGACACCCGCAGCACGTCCTCCCCGTGCGGCGGGCCGGCGGGGGCTCGGACGGCGTCGACGCCCAGGGAGTCCTCGACGTCCATCTCCAGCCCGCTGCGCCAGGGGAGCACCCCCAGGGCCGGCCGGCCGGTGAGGTCGCGCAGCTGGTCCAGGCCGGGGGCGAGCAGCCGGGCGTCGCCGCGGAACTTGTTGACCAGGAAACCGGCGACCAGCCGCTGGTCGGCCGGTGGCATCAGGGCGACGGTGCCGTACAGCGCGGCGAACACGCCGCCGCGGTCGATGTCGCCGACCACCACGACCGGCAGCTGCGCGGCGGTGGCCAGGCCCATGTTGGCGATGTCGTCGGCGCGCAGGTTGATCTCGGTGGGGGAGCCGGCGCCCTCGCAGACCACCACGTCGAACCGGGACCGGAGGTCGGCCAGGCAGGCCAGCGCCTGCTCGAGCAGGGCGGCCTTCATCGGCCGGTAGGACAGCGCCGTGACGTCGGCGACCGGCTTGCCCAGGACGACGACCTGGCTGGCGTTCTCCCCGCCCGGCTTGAGCAGCACCGGGTTCATCGCCGCCTCCGGCTCGACCCGGGCGGCCGCGGCCTGCATCACCTGCGCCCGGCCGATCTCCGCGCCGTCGGCGGTGACCATGGAGTTGTTGCTCATGTTCTGCGCCTTGAACGGTGCGACCGACACGCCCTGGCGCACCAGCCAGCGGCAGATCCCGGCGGTGACCACGGACTTGCCGGCGTCGGAGGTGGTGCCGGCGACGAGCAGTGCGCCGCTCACCTGCGCCCCCCGTTGATCATCGGCGAACGGTCGCCGACACGCCGGTGGGGCGTGACCGGATGCCGATGATCAACACGGCGGGAGGGCGTGCGGCGGCCGGGGGTCATGCGGCGGTCGGCGTGGTGCCCCAGCCGGCCTTCTCCTGGCCGGAGAGCTCGGCGATCGCCTCCATCACCCGGTCGGTGACCTCGCGGCGGGCCTTCGCCTTGCCCGCCATGCCGCGGTGCTCGGGGAAGGTCAGCGGCTCGCCGAAGGTGACCCGGATCCGGTGCGGGCGCGGCCAGCGCGCGTCGATCGGCTGCACCCGGTCGGTGCCGTGCACGGCGACCGGGACCACCGGGCAGTCGGCGGTGAGCGCCAGCCAGGCCACGCCGGTCTTGCCCCGCGCCAGCCGGCCGTCCCGGGACCGGGTGCCCTCGGGGTAGATGCCGAAGGCGCCGCCGGCGCGGAGCACCCCCATCGCGGTGTCCAGCGCGGCCTGCGCCGCCCGGGAGGCCTCGCGCTCCACCGGGAGCGCGCCCAGCGCGGTGAACAGCGTCCGGGTCAGCCAGCCCCCGATGCCCGAACCGCGCCAGTACTCGGCCTTGGCCAGGTAGCCGACCCGGCGGGGGGCCATCAGCGGGATGACGATGCTGTCGATGAACGAGAGGTGGTTGCTGGCCAGGATGACGGGCCCGGTGGCCGGCACGTTCTCCCGGCCGACGACGGTGGGCCGGAAGGCCACGAGGAACAGCGGCCGCAGCACGAACCGGGCGAACAGGTAGAACACGCGCCGGCCTCCCCTCGCTCGTCCCGCACCCGGACCGGGCTCCGGTGCCGGGCGGTCCCGGCATCTTCTCCGACGGGCGCCGGGGCGGGACGAGCGGGGGCCGACGGAACGGCTGCCGGGTCAGACGCTGCGGTCGGGCGGGCAGGCGTCGTGCAGGATCTCGCGGACGTCGGCGGGCAGGGGGCGGCGGCCGCTGGCCGAGTCGATGATCGACGCCGCGACGTCGCGCACCTTCCGGTGGGTGTGGCTGGAGATGTGCGCGAGCAGGTCGAAGGCGACCTGGTCGCCGCAGCGCATCAGCAGCATCAGGATGCCCTTGGCCTGCTCGATGGCCGCCCGGCTGGCCATGGCGGTGCGCAGCTGCTCGACCTCGGTCTCCAGCCGGTGCACCTGGTCGGCGGGGGCCGCGGCCGGCGGGCGGGCGCGCTCCTCGGTCAGGTCGACGAGCAGGCCGGCGAGCGCGACGACCCTGCCCGACCCGTCGGTCTCCGGCTCGCAGACCAGCAGGACGCAGCGCACCTGCCCGTCGGGACGGACCAGCCGGTGCTCACGGGTGAACGGGGCGCCCGTGGTGCTGGCGACGCCCAGCGCCGTCCGGACGGCCGGGTGGTCGTCGGGGTGCACCTGCGAGAGCAGCAGCTGGGCCGACGGCGCGACGGCGGCCGGGTCCAGCCCCTGCAGGGCGACGAGCTCGGGCGAGCACGACCACTGCCCGGTGACCAGGTCGCCGCGGAAGCGCCCGGTCAGCCGGCCGGTGGAGGCGCGGAGGTGCTCCCCGACCGAGCGGGCAGCGGGGATCGTGCTGTGGGTGGCGGTCGTGGTGGAGGAGGGCATCGACTCGACCGATCTCGACAGTGCACCTGGGTCCTGCCGGTGGGACCCTCCGCACGCCGTGCTCTCGACGGGGGAGCGCCCATCGCCCCGGTGGGCGACCACGCTGGGAAGTTACCGAGCTGAGGCGTTCCGCGCACGGGGACCCGGGGCGGCGTGGTCCAGCACCCCGGTGCCGTCGTGACCAGGCGTGATGGTGCCGCGACGGTCCGGCGGCGGACGTCAGACGACGGTGCGCGGCGCCGGCGTCCGGCCGCGCTCACTGCGCAGCTCACCGGCGAGCCCGGCCAGTACGTCGACGGCGGTGCGCAGCTGCTCGGCCGGCCGGGTGAAGGGGAGCCGGAGGTGGTCGTCGAAGGCATGGCCGGTGCCGAAGACCCGCCCCTCGGCCAGCAGCACCCCCCGCGGTGCGGCGGCGGCCGCCAGCGCGGCGGAGCTGAGCCCCGGCGGCAGGGCGCACCACACCGACAGCCCGCCGCCCGGTGGGTGCACCCGCCACTCCGGCAGCTGCTCGGCGAGGGCGGTCAGCAGTGCGGCCCGCTGGGCGCGCAGCTGCTCGCGGCGCTCGGCGAGCACGGCGTCCAGGTCGCGCACCAGCACGGTGGCGGCCAGTTGGTCGAGCAGGCCCACGGAGAGCTGCCGGCGGGCGAGCACCCCGGCCAGCCGGGCGGCCAGCGCGGCGTCGGTGCGCAACCAGCCGATCCGCAGCCCGCCCCACACCGCCTTGGCCAGTCCGCCGAGGGTGACCGTGGCGGCGTCGGGCAGCCCGGCGGCGTACGGCGGCAGCGGGCCGTCGTCCAGGTACAGCTCGGCGCACACCTCGTCGACGACGGTGAGCACTCCCTGCTGCCAGAGCGTGGCGGCCAGCCGGCGCCGCCCGGCCGCCGACATCCGCGCGCCCGTGGGGTTGGTGAAGTCCGGCATCAGGTAGGCCAGCCGCGGACCGCTCTGCCGGACCGCCAGGTGCGCGGCCTCGACCAGCGCGTCGGGGTGCTCCGCATCCACCGCCACCGGCACCAGCCGGGCGCCGGCGCCCTCGACGACCCGCAGCGCACCGGGGTAGCTGGGGTGCTCGACCAGCACCCGGTCGCCGGGCTCCAGCAGCGCCTCGGCGACGACGGCGGCGGCGTCGCCCACCCCGGCGGTGACCACGATCTGCTCCGGGTCGGTGGGCAGCCCGCGCTCGGTGAACCGCTCGGCGATCGCCGTCCGCAGCTCGGGCAGCCCGCCGGGGGCGTAGCCGTGCCCGGTTGTGAGCGCGGGCAGCTGCTCCAGCGCCGCCCGGTAGGCGGGCTCGAGCTGGGAGGTCGCGGCGGGCGCGGCGTGGGCGAGGTCGATGTGCCCGGGAGCGTCGGTGGGCAGCCAGTCGCCGGCCGGGGCGCCGCCGGGTGGCTCCAGGACGGTGCCCGAGCCGTGCCGGGTCCGCGCCCAGCCCTCCTCGCGCAGCACCCGGTAGGCCGAGGCGACGGTGACCCGGCTGGTGGCCAGCGCGGTGGCCAGGTCGCGTTCGGCGGGCAGCCGAGTCCCGGGTGCGAGCCGGCCCGCGTCGACCAGTTCCCGGATCCGCCGGGCCAGCCCGGCGTACCGGGGCGTCGGCAGGGTGGTGACCGCCCCGACCAGGGTGGCCAACTCCTGCGCCGGAGTGGACTGCTCGACGACCCCGGGTGGCATGGCGCCACCATGCCGGATTGGACCGCTTTCCACCAGCCCGGAGGGTGCCACTGTCAGCCCATGAGCCCTGCTGGCGGACTGACCGTCCTGATCGTCCTGTTCCTGGCGCTGGGTGTGCTGGCCGGGCACACCCTGCTGGTCACGCTGCGCGGCGGCCTCGGGCCCGCCGACCCGCCGGCCAGCCACCCGAACGTCGACCCGGCCGGTTTCCCGGTGCCGCCGGAGCCGCGGGGCGTGCTGCCCCGGCACCCGGCGCAACCGCGTCAGGCGCGCGGTCCCCGGCGGAGCCGGCTGGTGTCACGGCGGAGCCGGCTGGTGTCACGGCGGAGCCGGCTGGTGTCACGGCGGAGCCGGGCGGTGACGGCCAGGCTCGCGGCGGTCAGCCACACCGTCCGGGACAGGCGCGCCGCGCGGCGGATGTCCGGGCGGACCGGCGGCTGACCGTCGCCGAGCGGCGGTCGCTCCTCGACCCGGCTGCCGTACACGTTGCGCCCGCCCAGCCGCAGGCCCAGGGCCCCGGCCAGGGCGGCCTCGCAGCGCCCGGCGTTCGGGCTGGGGTGGGCGGCGCTGTCCCGGCGCCAGGCGCGCCACGCGCCGGCGGCCGACCCGCCGGTGAGCGGCGCGGCCGCCACCGTCAGGGCAGCGGTGAGCCGGGCCGGCACCCAGTTGAGGACGTCGTCCAGCCGGGCCGACGCCCAGCCGAAGCGCTCGTACCGGGCCGACCGGTACCCGACCATCGCGTCCAGGGTGTTGGCCGCGCGGTAGCCGAGCAGCCCCGGCAGCCCGGCCACCGCGCCCCAGAACAGCGGCGCGACGGCGGCGTCGGAGGTGTTCTCCGCGACCGACTCCACCGTGGCCCGGACCAGCTCCGCCTCGCCCAGCGCGCTCGGGTCCCGGCCGGCCAGGGTGGGCAGGTGCCCGCGCGCCGCGGCCAGGTCACCGGCGTCGAGGTGGCCCGCCATCGTGGCCGCTGCCCGGTCCAGCGAGGTGCCGCCGAGCACCGCCCAGGTGGCCAGTGCGGTCACCGCCGTCCGGGCGGCCGGGGAGGCGGCGGTGCCCCGGGCCAGGGCGGCGCCCAGCGCCGTCGCCGTCCCGACGCACGCGGCGGTGTAGGTGATGCCCGTGGCCCGGCCGTCGCGCCAGATCCGGCGCTCCAGCGCGCCTGCCGCGCGGCCGAAGCCGGCGACGGGGTGGAGGCGGCGCGGGTCGGCGAGCAGCAGATCGGCCGCGGCGCCCAGCGCCAGCCCCGCGGCGGTCGCGCGGCGGAGGGCGGAGGGGCTGGACATCGCGGCCACTGTAGGGAACCGGGGCATTCCCTAGGATCGACGGTCATGCGCCTGCCCGGCCGTTACGACGGCGTCGCCCGGCCGATCGTCACCTACGGCAGCAACCCCGTGCTGCACCGTCCCTGCGCCCCGGTCACCGTCTTCGACCGGGCGCTGCGGCACCTGGTGCTGGACATGTTCGCCAGCATGCAGGCCGCTGACGGCGTGGGGCTGGCGGCCAACCAGATCGGCGTCGACGCGCGGGTGTTCGTCATCGACTGCCCGGACGCCGACGAGGAGGACGTCGTCGGTTACGTGGTCAACCCGGAGCTGACGATCCTGGGCCCGGTCGGCGACGAGCCGGCGACGGAGACCACCCCGGAGGGCTGCCTGTCGGTGCCCGGCCCGTACGCCGACCTGCCGCGGGCCTTCCGGGCGCGGGTGGACGGCGTCGACGTGCACGGCGACCCCGTCTCGATCGAGGCGACCGGGATGGCCGCGCGCTGCCTGCAGCACGAGGTC
This sequence comes from Modestobacter sp. SYSU DS0657, assembly GCF_054050925.1. Lineage (NCBI taxonomy): Bacteria > Bacillati > Actinomycetota > Actinomycetes > Geodermatophilales > Geodermatophilaceae > Modestobacter > Modestobacter sp. SYSU DS0657. The sequence continues at coordinate 43,892 of NZ_JBJHAG010000004.1, forward strand.
GACCACCTCAACGGCACCGTCTACGTCGACCTGCTGCCCGAGGAGCTGCGCGAGCGGCTGCTGGCCGAGGCCGCGGGCCCGGAGGGCGAGCTCCCCGCGTGACGACCGTCGCCGGACGGCTCCGAACCGCGCCTTCCACGCTCTTCGCACCCTTTCCACGCACTGCAGCACGGGGGGGAGCGCGCGAAGAGCGTGGAAGGCGGGGCGGGTGAGGAGGCCCCGTGAGCTGGACCGTCACCGTGGTCGGGATCGGCGCGGACGGCTGGGACGGCCTCTCACCCGCCGCGCAGCGCGCGATCGCGGACGCCCAGGTGCTGCGCGGCAGCGCCCGGCAGCTGGAACTGGTGCCCCCGGACGTCGTCGCCGACCGGGTGCCCTGGCCCTCGCCGATGACGCCCGCGCTGGCCGGGCTGCCGCGCGCGCACCCGGGGCGCCGGGTCGTCGTGCTGGCCAGCGGTGACCCGATGCTCTCCGGCGTCGGCACCTCGCTGGTCCGGCTGTTCGGCGCCGGCGCCGTCGACGTGGTGCCGCACCCGTCGTCGGTGACCCTGGCCTGCGCCCGGCTGGGCTGGGCGGTGGAGGAGACCACCGTCGTGACCGTCGTCGGCCGCCCGGTCTCGGCGGTCCTCCCGCACGCGACTCCCGGACGGCGGCTGCTGGTGCTGGGCTCGGACACCCGGACGCCGGCGGACCTCGCCGCCCTGCTCGCCGGGGCGGGGTACGGCGCCAGCCGGCTCACGGCCCTCGCCCAGCTCGGCGGCCCCGCCGAGCGGCGGTTCACCGGCACCGCCGCCGGGTGGCCGCACCCGGAGACCGACCCGCTGGTGCTCACCGCCGTCGAGGTGGCCGTCGACCCGGGCACCGTGCCGCTGCCGACCGTGCCGGGCCTGCCCGACGACGCCTACGAGTCCGACGGGCAGCTGACCAAGCGCGACGTCCGGGCGGTCACGCTGGCGCGGCTGGCCCCGCTGCCCGGCCAGCTGCTGTGGGACGTCGGGGCCGGCGCCGGGTCGATCGGCATCGAGTGGATGCGCGTGCACCCGACCTGCCGGGCCGTCGCCGTGGAGGCCGAGCCCGCCCGGGCCGACCGCGTCGGGCGGAACGCGGTGCGGCTCGGTGTCCCCGGCCTGCAGGTGGTGCGCGGCCGGGCACCGGAGGCGCTGGCCGGGCTGCCGGACCCCGATGCCGTCTTCGTCGGCGGCGGGGCCACCGTGCCCGGCGTGCTGGACGACTGCTGGGCGGCGCTGCGGCCGGGCGGCCGGCTGGTGGTGAACGCGGTGACCCTGGAGAGCGAGGCGCTGGTGGCCCAGTGGCGGGCCCGGGTCGGTGGGGAGCTGACCCGGCTGTCGGTGGCCCACGCCCAGCCGGTCGGCGGCTTCACCGCCCTCCGCCCTGCCCTGCCCGTGACGATCTGGAGCGTGACCCGATGACCTCGCTCTCCGCGCCGAAAGCGCACCTGCGGACCTCGCTTTCCGCGCGGAAAGCGTGGCTCGAGGGGGTGGCCGCGTGACCGTGCACTTCATCGGCGCAGGGCCCGGCGCCGCGGACCTGATCACCGTGCGGGCGGCCCGGATCATCGCGGCCAGCCCGGTGTGCCTGTACGCCGGCGCGCTGGTGCCGCGCGAGCTGTTGGACACCGCCCCCGAGGGTGCCCGGCTGGTCGACACCGCCGACCTGGATCTCGACGCGATCACCGCCGAGCTGGTCGCCGCGCACGAGGCGGGGCTCGACGTCGCCCGGCTGCACTCCGGCGACCCCTCCGTCTACAGCGCGATGGCCGAGCAGATGCGCCGGCTGGACGCCGCCGGGGTGCCCTACGACGTCGTCCCGGGCGTGCCGGCGTTCGCGGCGGCGGCGGCCAGCCTGAAGCGGGAGCTGACCGTGCCGGGGGTGGCGCAGACCGTCGTCCTCACCCGGACATCGGCCCGCTCGACGCCGATGCCGCCGGGGGAGGAGCTGGCCGCCTACGCCGCGACCGGCGCGACGCTGGTGCTGCACCTGGCCGTGCAGCGCATCGACGAGCTCGCCCCCGAGCTGGCCGCCCACTACGGCGCGGACTGCCCGGTCGCGGTGGTGGCGAAGGCCAGCCGGGACGACGAGCTCACCCTGCGCGGCACGCTCGCCGACATCGCGCAGCAGGTCGCCGACGCCGGGGTGCGGCGCACCGCCGTCGTGATCGTCGGCCGGGTGCTCGCCGCCGGCGAGTTCCCCGACAGCCACCTCTACTCGACGACGCGATGCCGTTAGCCGCGCCCCACGATCACGCCGGCCCGGTCGATCACCACGACGTCGACCTCGACCGGCGCGCCGAGCAGCACGCCCTCCGCCGTCCGGCGGGCGCCGGCGGCGACCAGGTCGCCCAGCGGCAGCCCGGCGGCCTGGCACTGCCGCAGCGCGTCCAGCGCGGTGTTCGCCGCGCGCACGCCCTCGACCAGCTCCGGCGCGGCCCCGGCGTCGGCCACGAGCTGGGCCAGCGCGGTGAACGACACCTGCGAGCGGGCCGAGTGCAGGTCCAGGTGCCCCTCGGCCAGCTTGGCGAGCTTGCCGATGCCGCCGCTGATCGTCAGCCGGGGCACCGGGTGGCGGCGCAGGTACTTCAGCACCGCCCCGGCGAAGTCGCCCATGTCCAGCAGCGCGTCGTCCGGCAGGCCGTACAGCTCCTGCGCGACCCGCTCGCTGGTCGACCCGGTGCACCCGGCCACGTGCTCCCGGCCGGCGGCGCGGGCGACGTCGATGCCGCGGCGGATCGAGTCGATCCAGGACGAGCAGGAGTAGGGGACGACGACGCCGGTGGTGCCCAGCACCGACAGCCCGCCGAGGATCCCCAGCCGCGGGTTCCAGGTCCGCCGCGCCAGCTCCGCGCCGTTCTCGATCGACACCTCGACGACGACGTCGCCGGTGCCGCCGTGCTCGCGCGCCACCGCGGCCACGTGCTCGCGGATGAACTGCCGGGGCATCGGGTTGATCGCCGGTTCGCCCACGGCCAGCGGCAGGCCGGGCTTGGTCACCGTGCCCACGCCCTCCCCGGCGCGGAAGAGCACCCCGCTGCCCGGCTCGCCGGCGGTGACCCGCGCCGACACCAGGGCGCCGTGGGTGACGTCGGGGTCGTCGCCGGCGTCCTTCACCACGGCCGCCCAGGCGCTGCCGGGCGCCAGGGACTCGCGGGCCAGCGCGAACGCCGGGTGCCGGTCGTTGGGCAGGTCGATCTGCACCGGGTCGGGGAACTCGCCGGTGAGCAGCGCGGTGTAGGCGGCGGTGGTGGCCGCGGTCGCGCAGGCACCCGTCGTCCAGCCGTGCCGCAGCCCGCTGGCACCGTCCCTGCTCACGGGCACATGGTGCACCGCCACCGAGTGCCGACCTGCCGACGCCTCGCCCGCGGGGCAGGCGTCGACTGCTCGACACTCGGCGACGGGGGGACGGCGTGACCGGTCAGGTGCTGGTGTTGGGCGGCACCGGCGAGGCGCGGCGGCTGGCGGCGGCGCTGCTCGCCCGGGGGGTCGACGTCCTGAGCAGCCTGGCCGGGCGGGTCGCCGACCCGGTGCTGCCCGAGGGGCCGGTTCGGATCGGCGGGTTCGGCGGCCCCGACGGGCTGGCCGCGTGGCTGGCCGAGCACGCGCCGCGCGCCGTCGTCGACGCCACCCACCCGTTCGCCGCGCGGATCACCGCCAACGCCGCGGCCGCGGCGGCCCGGCAGGGCACCCCGCTGCTGCGCTTGCAGCGCCCCGGCTGGACGCCGGGCCCGGGGGACACCTGGCGATTTGTCGACACATCGACCCAGGCCGCCGAGGCGGTCGCCGGCTACCGCAGCGTCTTCCTGACCACCGGCCGGCAGGGCGTGGGGGTCTTCGCCGGGCTGCCCGGGCGGGTGCTGGTCCGCTCGGTCGACCCGCCCGACGAACCGCTGCCCGCCGGGGCGACGCTGCTGCTGGACCGCGGGCCGTTCAGCGTCGCCGACGAGCTGGTGCTGATGCGCGACCACGCGGTCGACGTCGTCGTCACCAAGGACTCCGGCGGGCACCTCACCGAGGCCAAGCTGGTCGCCGCCCGCGAGCTCGGCATCCCGGTGGTGCTGATCCGCCGTCCGCCGCTGCCGCCCGGCGTCGAGACGGTGGCGACGGTGGAGGAGGCGCTCGCGTGGCTGCGGTGAGGTTGGTGCTGTTCGACCTCGACGGCACGCTGGTCGACTCCACGCCCGGCATCTGGGCCTCGATCCGGGTGGCCGCCGCGGAGCTGGGGCTGCCCGCGCCCACCGAGGCGCAGCTGCGGTCGATGGTCGGGCCACCGCTCTGGGAGGGCTTCGCCGCCGCGTTCGGGATCACCGGGGACGACGTCGACCGGGCGGTGGCCGCTTACCGGGCGCACTACACGGCCGGCGCGATCCTGCAGGCCCCGGTGTACCCGGGCATCGCCGATCTGCTGGCCGAGCTGACCGACGGCGGTGCTCGGCTGGCGGTGGCGACCAGCAAGCCCGAGCCGTTCGCCGTCCGGATCCTGGAGCACACCGGGCTGCTGCCGCGGTTCGCGAGCGTGCACGGCGCGACGCTGGACGGGCGGGTGCGGCACAAGGAGCAGGTGGTGGCCGCCGCCCTCGCCGCGCACCCGGACGGCGAGCGCCCGGTGCTGGTGGGCGACCGGTTGCACGACGTGCTGGGGGCGCGGGCGCACGGGCTGCCCTGCATCGGCGCCGGCTGGGGCCCGGCACCGCCGGGCGAGTTGGAGGCCGCCGGCGCGGCCGCGGTCGTCGCGACCCCGCGCGAGGTCCCGGGAGCGTTGGGCTGCCTCTGACCAGGTCGCGATGCGTCCCGGGGACGGCTCGCTGCGGGGTGGTTTCGCCGACCTGACGCTGCTGCCGTGCCCCCGCCCGGCCATCAGTCGACGTCGGTGGTCTGGTGTCGACGGTCGCAGGGAAGCGCTTCGCGCTCAGCTCGCAGCGGCGGAAGAGCCGAGCGGGCGCGCGGTCGACCGGCAGTGTTGGTGTCCTCCGATCGTCGAGACTGGCGCCGTGGCCACCCTGGAGCACCGCGTCGACGAGTTCCTGCGGGCCCCGTTGGCCGCTGCGTTCCTCGTGCTGGCTGCCCGCAACGACCTGGGCACCGACCAGCTGGCCGACCCCGCCACGGCGTGCACGCTGGCCAGCGCTGCCCTGTGCGAGCTGAACCCCTGGAGCGGCGGTCGTCGACCGGCCGCCGTTCGTGCCGACGTCCTGGCGGACGCGCGACCGTTGCTCGCCGACGTGCTGGCCGACGTGCTGGCCGACGAGCGCAACAGCTGGTGGGACGCCCCGCTGCAGCGCGATGCGCAACTGCTGCTGACCGGCCGGGAGGACCGCCGACCCGGGCCGTTCGACGTGGCCGTGCCGACCGGGCCGCTCAGCGGGTGGGAGACGTACGCACAGAAGCCCGCGCACGCACTGATCACCTCCACCGAGCTGGCGGTGCCGGCCGACGAGCCGATCCGGTCCAGCGCACACGCCGAACTGGCCTGCGGGTGCAGCGACTGGGATGCGGTCTACCCCGTGGCCGAGCAGCGCCTGCGGGTTGCCGAGCGCGCCCGCGTCGCCGAGGTCCACTCCGCCGGCGACTGGCACGACCTGTGCGCCCGTTACGGCGATCCGGCCACCCACCACGGCTCGGACGCCAACCTGCGCGATGCGGCCGGCATCGACAACGGCCTGGCTCCGACCTGGAGCGCTCTCGCCGCCGACCACGACGGGGTCCACCTCAGCTTCGCCGGCCTGCTCAGCGCCCTGTACGTCCCTGTCAGCAGTCCGGACGTCGGGACGACGACGCTGTGGGCGTGGAACTGGGAGTGCACCCACTGGGTCCGCTCGGTGTTCACCGCGGCCGCAGCCATGCCGGAGCTGACCGAGTCACCGCCGGCCGCGGACCACTGGCTGCGGCTGGGCTGACCGGCACCACCGTTCGCCGTCGCCGAGCACCAGCTGCTGCCTCCCGCCGACCGGACCGATGACTTCCGCGGGCAGGTCGGGTCCTCCCTCCGGCAGCGACCGATGCGACAGGAAGGACCCCGTGCCCGACGCCACGCTCACCACCGAGGACCTGTGGGCAGCCGCCCACGCAGAACGCGCCGCCCTGGCAGCGGACCTGACCGAGCTGACGCCGGCGCAGTGGGCCCGGCCCTCCCTGTGCGGGCGCTGGACCATCGAGCAGGTGCTCGCCCACCTGACCGCCGCGGCCAGCACCGGACGCGGCCGCTGGCTGGCCAGCATGCTCGCCGCACGGTTCGACGCCGACCGGCACAACGACCGCCGGATGGCCGAGCAGCGAGGCGCCGACCCCGCCGCCACCCTGGCGCGCTTCCGGGCGGTCGTTCCCAGCACCACCGCCCCGACCGGGCACACCGCCGCCTGGCTCGGCGAGGTGGTCGTGCACGCCCAGGACATCCGCCGCCCGCTCGGCCTGACCGCCGCTCCGCCGGTGCCGGTGGTCACCGCGGTGGCGCGCTTCTACGCCTCCCGGGACTTCGCCGTGAACAGCCGGACCGCGGCCCGGGGCCTGCGTCTGGCGGCCACCGACGGCCCGTTCACCGCCGGGGACGGGCCGTCGGTCACGGGCACGACCCTGGCGCTGACCATGACGATGGCCGGTCGCGCGACCTTCTGCGACGACCTGACCGGGCCGGGTGTGCCCGTGCTGCGGGAGCGGTGCACGCCCGGCTGAGCGGGACGGCGGGATCAGTCGACGCCGACGTGGTGGCGGAACCGAGCATCGGTGGTGACGGGGGCAGATCGACGTCTGCCGGAGGCCACGACGGTCGAGAACCGGCTGCACCTGGACCTGCGGGCCGACGGGGCCACGACCGCCGCGGAGCAGGACCGGCTGCTGGCCCTCGGTGCCTGCCGCGTCGACGTCGGCCAACCCGACGACGACGCCAGCTGGACGGTGCTGGCCGACCCGAAGGGCAACGATGGAAGGACCCCTCTGCCCCCCGCACCTCGCAGGCTCGGCACGGGCCCCTGCAGAGGGACCAGCCGCACGGTGCAGGAGGCGGAGGAGTGACCAGTGCCCCGGCGGGCTAGGAACGGGCGGTGACGAGCCCTCCGCTGACCGACGCGCTCCAGGCGCTGCGCGACGAGGTCGCCGCCGCGCCGCTCGGGCTGGCCACCCCCGGGCGGGACGCCGCGGCCCGCACCGCCGCCGACGTCGTGCACCAGGTCGACGACTACCTGCTGCCCCGGCTGCGCGACCTGGACGCCCCGCTGCTCACCGTCGTCGGCGGCTCCACCGGCGCCGGGAAGTCGACCCTGGTCAACAGCCTGCTGCGGGCGCACGTCACCGCGCCGGGCGTGCTGCGCCCCACCACCCGGGCGCCCGTGCTGGTCTGCGCCCCCGCCGACCGGGCGGCGTTCGCCGGTGACCGGGTGCTGCCCGGGCTGGCCCGCACCACCGGGGGTGCGGCCGGTCCGGGCGGGCTGCAGCTGGTCACCCACGACGGGCTGCCGGCCGGGCTGGCGCTGGTCGACGCCCCCGACGTCGACTCGGTGGTGGAGGCCAACCGCGACCTGGCCGGGCAACTGCTCGCCGCCGCCGACCTGTGGGTGTTCGTGACCACGGCGGCCCGCTACGCCGACGCCGTCCCCTGGGACCTGCTGCGCACCGCCCAGGAGCGGGGCACCGCGCTGGCCGTCGTCCTGGACCGGGTGCCCCCGGAGGCGGCCACCGAGGTGGCCGGTGACCTCGCCGGGATGCTCGAGCGCGGCGGGCTGGGCGCAGCCCGGCTGTTCGTCGTGGAGGAGCGGCCGCTGACCGAGGGGTTCCTGCCCGAGGAGCAGGTCGGCCCGCTGCGCGCGTGGCTGCACGGCCTCGCCGCCGACGCCGAGCAGCGCGCCGCCGTCGTCCGGCAGACCCTCGCCGGGGCGCTGGCCAGCCTGGACGAGCGTGTCACCGCCGTCGAGGCGGGGGTGGTCGAGCAGGCCACCGCCGCGGAGGCGCTGGTCACCGCCGCCGACGCCAGCTACGCCCGGGCCCGGGCCGCGGTCGACGAGGGCGTGGGCAACGGCAGCCTGCTGCGCGGGGAGGTGCTCTCCCGCTGGCAGGAGTTCGTCGGCACCGGGGAGTGGATGCGCTCGCTGCAGGGTCAGGTCGGCCGGTTGCGCGACCGGCTCACCGCCTCGCTGACCGGCCGGCCCACCCCGGCCGACTCGCTGCAGGGTGCGCTGGAGTCCGGCGTGGAGCTGCTGCTGCGCGCGGAGGCCGACGCCGCCGCCGAGCGCACGGTCACCAGCTGGCGGTCGCTGCCCGGCGGGCCGGATCTGCTCGCCGGGCGGGAGGCCGAGCTGGAGGGCGTCTCGCCGCACTTCACCGGTGCGGCGGCCGACGCCGTCCGCGACTGGCAGGGCACCGTGCTGGAGCTGGTGCGGACGGAGGGCGCCGGCAAGCGCTCCCGGGCCCGGCTGCTGTCCTGGGGGGTGAACGGCGCCGGCGCGGTGGTGATGGTCGCGGTCTTCGCCTCCACCGCCGGGCTCTCCGGCGCCGAGGTGGTCGTCGCCGGGGGTACGACCGCGCTGGGCCAGCGGGTGCTGGAGGCGGTGTTCGGCGACGCCGCCGTCCGGGAGCTCGCCGCCCGCGCGCGGGCCGACCTCGACGCCCGCGCCGACGTGCTGCTGCGCGAGGAGCAGGCCCGCTTCGACGAGCTGCTGGCCGACGCCGCCCCCGCGCCCGGGGCCGCCGACCGGCTGCGCGCCGCCGTCGCCGCGCTCGCGGCCGCCCGCGGGGCAGCCGCGTGAGGCGGCGGGAGACCTCGCTCGCCGACCGGTTGGGCGCGCTGCGCGAGGCGGTCGAGGTGGCCGAGGGCCGGCTGGAGGTGCCCGAGGTCGGCGCCGCGCGGTCGCTGCTGGCCAAGGCCGGGGCGCGAGAGGCGCTCGGCGACGCCACCGTCGTCGCGCTGGCCGGGGCCACCGGCAGCGGCAAGTCCACGCTGTTCAACGCGCTGAGCGGCAGCGAGGTGAGCACCCCGGGCGTGCGGCGGCCGACCACCGGCATCGCGCACGGCAGCGTCTGGGGCGCCGACGGCGCCGACCGGCTGCTCGACTGGCTGGAGGTACCCCGCCGGCACCGCGTCGACCAGGGGGACCCCGCACTGGACGGGCTGGTGCTGCTCGACCTGCCCGACCACGACAGCATCCGGGTGGAGCACCGGCTGGAGGTCGACCGGCTGGTGCAGCTGGTCGACGTGCTGGTCTGGGTGCTCGACCCGCAGAAGTACGCCGACGCCGCCGTCCACTCCCGCTACCTGGCGCCGCTGGCCGGGCACGCCGGGGTGCTCGTCGTCGTCCTCAACCAGGTCGACCGGCTGGACGAGGCCGCCGCCCGTGCCTGCCTGGCCGACCTGCGCCGCCTGCTGGGCGCCGAGGGGCTGGCCGGCACGCCGCTGCTGGCCACCGCCGCCCGCACCGGCGCCGGGCTGCCCGAGCTGCGCGCGGAGCTGGCCCGCCGGGTCGGCGCCCGCCGGGCCGCGACCGACCGGCTGGCCGCCGACGCCCGGAGTGCCGCCGCCGGGCTCGCCGCGCACTGCGCGCCCGACGCCGGACCCGACCGCAGCCGGGACCGGAGCGAGCGGGAGGGGCTGGTCGGAGCGCTGGCCGATGCCGCCGGCGTGCCCGCGGTGGCCACGGCGGTCGAGCAGTCGGCCCGCCGCCGCGGCGCCGAGCACACCGGCTGGCCGGTGCTGCGCTGGACGTCGAAGCTCCGCAGCGACCCGCTGCGCCGGCTGCACCTGGGCTCCGAGGCCGCCCGCACGTCCCTGCCCCCGGCCGGAGCGGTGCAGCAGGCGGCGCTCGGTGCGGCGCTGCGCCGGGCCCGCGACGAGGCCGGCCACGGGCTGCCGCAGGCGTGGCGCGACGAGCTCCGGCGTACCGCGGAGGTGTCCCAGGAGCGGCTGGCCGACCGGCTGGACCGGGCCGTGGCCGGCACCGACCTGGGGCCGCAGCGCACCCCGCTGTGGCAGCGGGCCGTCGGCGGGCTCCAGTGGGTGCTCGCGCTGGTCGCGCTGGCCGGGGCGCTGTGGCTGCTCGGCCTCGTCGGGCTGGGGCTGCTGCAGCTGGACGACGTGGTGCCGCTGCCCCGGGTGGAGGGCATCCCGCTGCCCACGCTGCTCCTGGCCGGCGGGCTGCTGGCGGGGCTGCTGCTCGCGCTGGTGGCCCGCCCGCTGGTGCGCGCCGGGGCGCGACGGCGGGGCCGGCAGGCGCGCCGCCGGCTGCTCGACCGGGTGGCCGAGGTGGCCGACGCGGAGGTGCTCGAGCCGCTGGGGGAGGCCCGCGCCGACCACGACCGGTTCTGCGCCGCCGTCGGCCGCGCCGGAGCCGACTGACCCCTCCTCGCTTTCCGCGCAGAAAGCGGGGCGGACTCCCTCGCTTTCCGCGCGGAAAGCGAGGAGGGGGGGAGTCAGCCGGGCGTCGTCAGGCGGGACGGCGGGTGCTCGGCGAGGCAGAACGGGTTGCCCTCCGGGTCGGCCAGCGTCGACCACTGCACCCAGGGCACCTCGTCGAGCACGTCCCACTGGTGGGTGGCGCCCAGCGCGACCGCCCGGGCGACCTCCTCCTCGCGGCACCCCCACGGCACGGTGAGGTCGAGGTGCTGCCCCGGCCGCTCGGGCCGGGGGCCGGAGCGCGGCCGGAAGAACATGGCGAAACCGTCGGGCTCCCGGGCGGACACGAACACCCGGCCCTCGTGGTCGCCGACCACGGTGCCACCGAGCAGCTCCGCCCAGAAGCCCGCCAGTGCCCGCGGTGAGGTGGCCTCGACGTTCACCGATCCGAGGCTGATCGCGGTCGTGGCAGGCACGCGCCGAAAGTTACGGACGGGCGCCGGCCGGGACAACCGTCATCTGTCGTGGACCGGTTCCGGCCGCGGCTGCCCCACCGATGCCGGCGTGATCGCGGGCCGACGGCGGTGCAGCGCGAGCCCGGCGATCGCGGTCAGCGCGAGGACGATGACCACCGCGCCGTAGACCTCGGCGGTGGCCTCCAGGCCCACGGAGTTCGCGACGGTCCCGGCGGCGATCGCCGGCAGGCTGAACGCCAGGTAGCTGACGGTGAAGACCGCCGAGATCAGCGCCGCCCGCTGGCCCGGGTCGACGCCGGCGGTCACCGTGGCCATCGCCCCGAGGAAGGCGCCGCCGAACCCGAACCCGGAGACCACCGCGGCTGCGAAGAAGAGGGCCAGCGACCCGGTCCACAGGGCGGCGATCGTGCCGGCGACGCCGGTGGCGAACACCAGGGCGCCCACGGTCATCCCCCGGGTGGGGGCCATCGACCGCATGGTCAGCGACCCGATCACCCCGGTGCCGTTCAGCGCCAGGATCGGCAGCGCGCCGGTGACGTGGTCGGTGACCCCGAAGACGGTGGCGGCCAGCGACGGGCTGAGGGAGGCGTAGAGCCCACCCAGCGACCAGGTGGCGATCAGGCACGGCAGCACCAGCAGGAACGCTCGCCGCTGCGGCGCGGGCACGTGCACGCTCGGCACCAGGGAGGCCGCCAGCCCCGGCCGCCGGGGCGAGGTCTCGGGCAGCAGCAGCACCCAGGCCGCGGCGGCCAGGCAGAGCACGGTGAGCACCCCGAACACCCAGTCGGTGGGCTCCGGCACGAACTGCACGGCCAGGCCCGCGCCCACCGCGCCGAGGGAGAGGCCCAGCCCGGGGCCCGCGGAGTTGACCAGCGGGCCCAGCGGCCGCTCCGCGCGCTGGGTGTCCAGCAGGGCGGCGCCGAACGCGGCGGTCAGCGCCCCGGTGGCGAACCCCTGCACGACGCGGGCCACCAGCAGCCACCCCACGCCGTCGGCGGCCCAGAACAGCACCATCGACACCGCCTCGACCAGCAGTGCGACGGCCAGCACCGGCCGCCGTCCGACGTGATCCGAGAGGCTCCCCACCACCAGCAGGGAGAGCAGCAGCGCGAAGGCGTAGACGCCGAAGACGACGGTCAGCGTGCCCGAGCCGAAGCCGAACTCCTCGGCGTAGACCCGGTAGAGCGGGGAGGGGACACCCGAGGCCGCGAGCATCAGGATCAGCAGGACGGCGACCGACCAGAAGGCGGCCGGGCGGGAGAGCGTTCCTCGGGGCACGAACGGGTGCAAGGCCCAACCAGCCGGTCCTGTTCCCGGGTCAGCGGGTGAGGCGGCCGTCGGGGGTGGCGGTCAGCCCGGGCAGCACGGTCCACTCGCCGCAGCCGGGGCCGTTCGGCAACGCGACCTCCGTGTCGACCGGCGTCCCGGCCGACCACAGCTCCGCGCCGGCCGGGTCGTGCAGGGTGAGCGAGACGCGCACCGTCTCCTCGTCCGGGATCGGGCGGCCCCACCAGACGTCCGTCCGGGAGGTGGGGTCGGCGCCGAGCTCGACGTCGGCGCACTCCCCGCCCAGGCAGACGTGGGCGGTCGTGCCGGCCGGGAGGTCCAGGGCGGTGGTGTCCACGCCCACGCCGGTGTCCACGCCCATCTCGGTGCACGCCCGCCCGCCCGAGGAGCACCCGGCGAGCACCGTCCCGAGGACCAGCAGCACGACGGCGCGCACGGTTCAGCTGCCCGGGTAGCGGCGGCTGGTGAACACCTGGCCGGACGGCGTGACCCGGGTCTGGGTCGAGCCGATCAGCAGCAGGCAGCGCATGTCGACCGTCTCCGGGTCCAGCCCGGCCAGCGTCGTCACCCGCACCGACTCCTCCGCACCCCCGACGTCGCGGCCGACGACCACCACGGTGTCGGGGTCGCGGACGTCGAGCAGCGCCTTCTGCGCCTCGGCCAGCTGGTGCGGCCGGGCCTTGGAGCGCGGGTTGTACAGCGCGAGCACCAGGTCGGCCGCGGCCGCGGCGCGCAGCCGGCCGAGCACGACGTCCCAGGGCTTGAGGACGTCGGAGAGGCTGATCACCGCGAAGTCGTGCCCGAGCGGGGCGCCCACCCGCGACGCGACGGCCTGCGCGGCGGTGAGCCCGGGCAGCACCCGCACCTCGACGTCGGGGAAGCTCTCGGCCGCCACCTCGAGCACCGCGGCGGCCATCGCGAAGACGCCGGGGTCGCCGCTGGAGACCACCGCCACCCGGCGTCCGTCCCTGGCCAGCTGCAGGGCGGCGGCGGCGCGCTCGGCCTCCACCCGGTTGTCGCTGGGGTGCCGGGTCTGCCGCGGGTTGGCCGGGACCCGGTCCAGGTAGGGGCCGTAGCCGACCAGGTCGTCGGCCTCGGCCAGCGCCTCGGCGACCTCCGGCGTGGTCCAGGACCGCTTGCCGGGGCCGAGCCCGACGACGACGACCTCGCCGGTGCGCTGCGCCTCGTCGTCCGGGCGCTCGGGGGTGTTGCCCGGGCCGGTCAGCGGGCTGGGCAGCAGCGCGAGGGAGAAGTAGGGCACCGTCTCCGGGTCGACCTCGGCCAGCGGGGCGACCCGCTGCCGGCCGGTGGTGGCCCGCTCGACGTAGACGGCGCGGTCGAGCACCCCGGCGGCGTCGAAGGCGTCCCGGACGTTGCCGAACGTGCGGCCGAGCTTGAGCACCGCGGCGGAGTCGGTGGTGGCCAGCCACTCGGCGAGCTCGTCGGCAGGGAGGGTGCCGGGCAGCACGGTGAGCACCTCGTCGCGCTCGACCAGCGGCCGGCCGAGCACCGCCGCGGCACCGCTCACGCTGGTCACCCCGGGCACCACCTCGGTCGGGTAGCGGTGCGCCAGCCGCTTGTGCATGTGCATGTAGGAGCCGTAGAAGAACGGGTCGCCCTCGGCGAGCACGACGACGTCCCGGCCGGCGTCCAGGTGCGCGGCCAGCCGGGCGGCGGCGGCCTCGTAGAACTCGTCGATGGCCCCCTGGTAGCCGCCGGGGTGGTCGGTGGTCTCGGTGGTGACGGGGTAGACCAGCAGCTCCTCGACCTGGCCGCCGCGCAGGTACGGCTCGGCCAGCCCGCGGGCCACGGAGCGGCCGTGCTGGGCGGCGTGGAAGGCGACGACGTCGGCGGCGCCGATCAGCCGCGCGGCCTTGACCGTGACCAGCTCCGGGTCGCCGGGCCCCAGCCCGATCCCGTACAGCCGCCCGGTCACCGAGTCCCCCGTTCCGCCGGAATGGCCATTTCGGCGGTCACTCGACCGTGCTCGCGATCGCGTTGATCGCGGCGGCGGTGATCGCGCTGCCGCCGCGCCGGCCGCGGACGACGAGGAAGTCCAGGTCCGAGCCGGCCAGCGCCTCCTTGGACTCCACCGCGCCGATGAAGCCCACGGGGATGCCGATGACGGCGGCCGGCCGGGGGGCGCCGGCCGCGACCATCTCCAGCAGGTGGAACAGCGCGGTGGGCGCGTTGCCGATCGCCACGACGGCGCCGTCGAGCCGGTCGCCCCACAGCTCCAGCGCTGCGGCCGTGCGGGTGGTGCCGAGCTCGCGGGCCAGGTCGGGGGTGCGCGGGTCGTTGAGCGTGCAGACGACGTCGTTGTCCTTCGGCAGCCGCCGCCGGGTGACCCCCGAGGCGACCATCTGCGCGTCGCACAGCACCGGGGCGCCGGCGTGCAGCGCCTCCCGGGCCCTCGCCACGACGTCGTCGGACCAGGCCACGTCGGCGACCAGGTCGACCTGCCCGCAGGCGTGGATCATCCGGACGGCGACCTGGGCGACGTCGGCGGGCAGCCCGGAGAGGTCGGCCTCGGCGCGGATCGTGGCGAAGGACTGCCGGTAGATCTCGGCGCCGTCGTGCTCGTAGGAGTACATCAGTCCTTCTCGATGAGGTAACCGGTCGGCGTCGCGACGACGTCGACCACGCGGCCGGTCGGGCGACCGCACCGGCGGGCGCAACCGGCCCAGTGCTGTCGGGCGCCGCCGGCCGGCAGCGTGCCCGCGGCCACGGCGGCGGTGGCGTCGGCCCGCACGTCGGCCAGCGACTTCGCGCAGCCCGGCCGTCCGGCGCAGGCGGTGACCAGCCGCCACGGACTGCTCGGCTCGGCGACCAGGCCGGCACCGGTCAGCGCGGCTGCCGCCTGGTCGGCGTCGGCCAGGTCGGGGACGACGACGGTGCGCCAGGGGGTGACCTCGACCTGAGGTGCCAGGTCGGCGAGCAGTTCGGCCTGCTCGGCCGAGAGCCTGCCCAGCGGCACGACGACGGCGACGGCGCTGCGGCCGTCGTCCTGGGGCAGGACGCCGGCGGGCCCGGTGACCGGTGCGCTGACCCGCTCGCGGCCCGGGGCGTCCGGCCGCCGGCCGGTGAGCCGCTCGGTGACCCGCGCCCAGCCGTCGACCAGCTCGGCCAGCCGCCAGGCGGTGCCACCCTGGGCCGCACGCTCGGCGACGAACGCCGCGCTCGCGGCCAGCGCCAGGGCGACCGCGTCCCCGGGCCGGGCACGGACCCCGGAGTCAGCACCGCCGAGCAGCAGGGCGACGACGTCGGGGGCGAGGGCGAGCAGGGCGACGTCGGCGCCCAACCCCGCCACGTCGCCGCGGCCGTCGTCGAAGGCGACCAGGAACCGGCCGGGCAGCTCGGCGAGGGCGGGGTCGGCCAGCAGCGCGCTGTCGAAGGCGCGCACCCAGGGCCGGACGTCGAGGTGCCCGCCCCGCCGGCCGGAGAGGCTGCTGGCCAGCACGTTGCGCACCCGCTCGTGGGTGGCGCTGGGCAGCAGGCCCACCGCGGCCAGCCGCTCGCCCAGCTCGGTCTCGGCGCCGGCGGGCAGGCCCCGCAGCTGGAGGTTGCCGCGGCTGGTCAGCTCCAGGTGCCCGTCACCGAGGTCGCGGGCGGCGGCGGCCAGCGTGCGCAGCTGCCCCGCGGTCAGGCCGCCGCCGGGGACGCGCACCCGGGCCAGGCCACCGTCGGCGGCGGTGTGGGTCTGCAGCGCGCCGGGACACGCGTCGGCCCGGTCCCGCGCCGGCCCGGGGCCGGGCGGGGGGAGGGCGGTCTGTGCGGAGGACATCGCGACGGAGGACATGGCGTGGGCGAGGCTACTTCCCCGGATGCGGGGCCCTGCCGGACAGTCGGGGGCCTGCCCGGCAGGGCGGCTGGTCACCGCAGTGCGCGGCCGTCCATCTCCATCCAGACCCGGCGGCGGTCGGCGCGGGTGCGCACCTGGGCCATCGCGGTCACCCGGCGCTGCTGTTCCGGGGTCGCGCGGTGCTCCACGACGGCGAGCTCCGCATCGCGCATGGCCCGCTCGGCCTCGGCCTCCGCCGGGCTGGTGGGCAGCTCCTGGCCGGTGCCGTCGTCCTCGTCGGTCGCCGGCCGGTCGGCCCGGTAGGGGGAGTCCGCGGGCAGGTTGCCGCTGACCCGGCCGTAGGCGCCGAGGATCAGCAGCACCAGGCCGGCGCAGATCGAGAAGATGACGTTGGCCATGGAGAAGGCGAGGAAGTTCCAGTCGGTTTCCAGCAGCGCCATGTTGACCAGCGCGGAGACCAGGAACAGCGCGCCCACCACGATCATCACGGTGGAGGCGGTGCGGGAGCTGTGCAGTGCGGCGGCGACCAGCACCGCCGCGGTGACCAGCGAGATGGTCGACAGCAGGCCGTTGGAGGACAGGCCCAGGATGCGCTCGCCGTCGGTGGAGAAGTAGTCCAGTCCGTCGACGAGCCCCAGCACGCCGAAGACGGCGAGCACCGCGGCGACGACGACGGCGCCGATGCGGTGCACGGCGGGCACCGTCCGGGCGGTACCGGTGGCTGGGGCCTCGGCGGGTTCGGTGTGCTCGCCGGGGCTGGGGGAGGCGGTGGGGGGAGACGCGGTGCGGTGGCGCAGGGAGAGGGCCATGCGGGACTCCGGGAGTGGCAGGGCGTCGGGCCGGGCTGGCTCCGGCATCGGTCTCGTACCCAGGCGATCGCGGGCCATCCGGTCGTGGACACCCTTTCTTGTTTCGTTGCGTGATGAACCCGGCGCGCAGCGTGGCGGGGAAGCGCATGCCCGAGGCCCGTGTTGGTCCGGTCGGAAGGAGCGTCATGACCCAGCCGTTCGAGACCCAGCCGTTCGAGATCGACCTGCACTCCGAGTACCTGCGCGCCGACCTGTTCTTCGCCATGGGGCAGCCCACCGAGGCCGCCCGGGTCCTGGAGCCGGTGGTGGCCGCCGAGCCGGGCAACCAGGCAGCGCTCGAGCTGCTCGCCCGCAGCTACTACGGCGCCGCCCAGCTGGCCCGCGCCGAGGAGTGCCTGACCCGCCTGGTGGAGCTCGCGCCGGCCAACGGGTGGGCCCGCCGGGCGCTGGCCCGCACCCTGGAACGCCAGAGCCGAGGTGCCGACGCCGCCGTCCACCACCGGGTGGCCGACGCGCTCGGCGCGAAGTGAGCTGGTCGGGTCCGGCCTGAGCCAGGACACGGCGGGTGGAGTCGCGTGCGGGCGGCTCCACCCCGTCGTCGGCGGGCCGACAGCCCCCGCTCGGGGCGGTTCGTCCTCAGCCGCGTTCGGTGACCGGCACGAGCTCGCCGTCGGCCAGCCGCCGGCGGTAGCCGAAGATCTCCGCCTTCACCACCCTGGCCATGATGTAGAGCCCGATGATGTTCGCGAACGACATCGCGAAGATCATGCTGTCGGAGAAGCCGATCACCGCGTCCAGCGTCGACGATGCGCCGATGACGACGAAGATGCAGAAGACGACCTTCCAAGCCCGGTCGACCAGCGTCGACTCGCCGAACAGGTAGGTCGCCGCCTTCAGCCCGTAGTAGCTCCAGGCGAGCATCGTGGAGTAGGCGAAGAGGATCACCGCGACGGCGAGCACCACCGGGAACCACGACGCGACCGTCGCGAACGCCGCCGACGTGGTCTGCACGCCGGCGTCGCTGGCGTCATCGGCCCAGGTGCCGGTGATCGTGATCGCCAGCGCGGTCATCGTGCAGATGACGACGGTGTCGATGAACGGCTCCAGCACGGCCACGTGGCCCTCGCTGGCCGGTTCGTTGGTCTTCACCGCCGAGTGCGCGATCGCCGCCGATCCGAGGCCGGCCTCGTTGCTGAAGGCGGCCCGGCGGAACCCCTGGATGAGGACGCCGACGACGCCGCCGAAGCCGGCCTCGGGGCTGAACGCCTGGGAGATGATCGCCCAGATCGCCGAGGGGATCTCGGTGAGGTTGAACAGCAGCACCAGCAGGCAGGCGATCACGTAGAAGACCGCCATGAACGGCACGATCTTGTCGGTGACCCGGGCGATGCTGCGGATCCCGCCGATGATCACCGCGCCGACCAGCAGCGCGAGCACCAGCCCGAACACTGCCCCGGCGGCGCCGCCGCCCAGCGGGCCGTCGGCGCCACCGGTGACCGACTGGGCCTGGCTGAAGGCCTGGTTGGACTGGAACATGTTCCCGCCACCGACCGCCCCGCCCAGGGTGAAGATGCAGAAGGCGACGGCGAGCACCTTGCCCAGGCCGCCCATGTTCTTCTCGGCCAGGCCGCGCCGCAGGTACCACATGGGCCCGCCGGAGACCCGGCCGTCGGGGAAGACGTTCCGGTACTTCACCCCGAGCGTGCACTCCACGCCCTTGGTGCACATGCCGACCAGCCCGGCCACGATCATCCAGAAGGTGGCGCCCGGCCCGCCGAGGGACAGCGCGACGCCGACCCCGGCGATGTTGCCCAGCCCGACGGTGCCGGAGACGGCGGTGGCCAGCGCCTGGAAGTGGGTGACCTCCCCGGCGTCCGCGGGGTCGTCGTACCGGCCGCGGATCAGCTGGATGGCGTGGCCGAAGGCGCGGAACTGGAACCCGCGCAGGTAGATGGTGAAGAAGATGCCGGCCGCCACCAGCCACACGACGATCAGCGGCAGCTCGACACCCTCGTCGATGAAGTCGAGCGGCACCGCGTAGAAGACGATGCCCTCGATCCAGCCGGAGATCGGGGCGAAGAAGTCGTTGACCGACTCGTCGAACGTGGCGGCGTGCACGGCTGCGGGCGTCGTCATCACGGCACCACCAGGACGGGGACGGGGGAGAGCTGGATGAGGCTGCTCGGCGTGGAGCCGAACAGCAGCGTGCGCACCCGGCTCTGCCCGACCCGGCCGACGATGATCCAGACCGCGTCGTGCTCCCGGGCCAGGGCCACCAGCGTCTCGGCCGGGTGACCGTGCCGGACGACGCCCGCCAGCTCGAGGTCCCCGTGCGCCGCCGACAGCCGGGCCGTCACCGGCTCGAGCACCCGCTCCCGCGCGGCGGTGGCCTCCCGCTGCTTCTCGATCGCGCGGCGTTCGTTCTCCTCGGCGCTGCTGAACGCGTAGGGCGACCACGGCACCACGCAGGCCAGCACCAGCCGTAGGTCGTGCCGCCCGGCGGCCTCCGCGGCGGCGTCCGCCGCGCGTCCGCTCGCCTCGCTCCCGTCGAGCCCGACGATGATCGATCTGGACACTGCTGGACCCCCAGCCGTCACGGACGTTGCCGGAAAGCTAGTGGCCCGCCGGGCCTCCGGCCATCCGGAGGCCCGACGCTCACGGTGTGTGGTGTGCTGGGGACCCGCCGTCCCGCCGGCCCGTCGAACGGCGCCCCCGACCGAGCCGTGCTCGCCCTGGAGACCACATGCACCGCCGCACCGTTCCCGCCGCGTTCCTCGCGCTCGGCCTGTCGCTGTCCGCCTGTGGCGGGGACGAGGAGCCGGCGAGCCTGGCCGCCCAGATCAGCACCGACCTCGCCGAGGCCCCGGACGTGCCGGCCTCCGAGGAGTCGGCCCCCGACGAGCTGGTGATCGACGACGTCGTCGTCGGTGACGGGGCCGAGGCGACCGAGGGGTCGACCGCGGAGGTCAAGTACGTGGGCGCCCTCTACGAGGACGGCGAGGAGTTCGACTCCTCCTGGAGCCGCGGGGAGGGCTCGACGTTCCCGGTGCCGCTGGGCCAGGGCGCGGTGATCGAGGGGTTCGAGCAGGGCATCGAGGGGATGCAGGTCGGCGGCCGGCGGGTGGTGGTCATCCCCAGCGAGCTCGGCTACGGCGCGCAGGGGGCCGGGACGACGATCCCCGGCGACGCGACCCTCGTGTTCGTCATCGACCTCGTCTCGGTGTACTGACCCCGCTACCGGTACCACTCGGAGAGCCGGGTCAACCGGTCCACGCGCTGGCTGACCAGCTGCCGGCCGTCGGCGGCGACGGCCTCCGCGGTCGGTGGCTGCCTGCCGCCCCAGACCACCACCAGGTGGCCGTGCCGGGGTACCGGGATCTCCCGCGGGCCGACGAGGACCCGGTCGACCGCCGAGCTCGCCCGCAGCACGGCGTAGGAGACGTACCGGGCGCCCCAGGGCATCAGCCGGCCGGCGCTGCGGTTCGCCGAGCCGCCGCCGGTCCACCGGAGGTGACCGCCCTGGGTCACCGCGTCGGGCCGGCCGGCCAGGTCCTCGTCCTCCAGGCCGCTCCCGCCGCCGCCCAGCACCACCCACTCCTGCCCGCGTCGCACGAGGGCCCAGGTCTCCTCGGCCACGTAGCCGACGCTTCGCCGGGCGAACATGGTGCAGGCGACGTCGCCGTCGACGTCCACCGCCAGCGGGGCGAACCGCCGACGACGGCTGAGCGCGGGCGGCGCCTCGGGGAGCCCGCGCTCGATGAGCGCGAGGCTCTCCGCGAGTGCGTCGTAGGCCACCGCCGCAGGCTAGGGGCGGGCGCGCGCCGGGGACAGCGGGTTCAGCACGGTGCCGTACCTCGCCAGCCGGGGGCGTCGGCCGGAACCCGCCGCTGCGAGCTCGGGGTGGCCAAGGACCGGGTGTCGGCGCTGGGCTGCTGGCGGCCACCTGACCGCGCCGTCCACCCGGCCCGCCGGCGTCCCCGGTAGCGTCTGCCGCACATCACGGCAGCGCGCGCGGAAGCCGGTGCGAACCCGGCGCGGTCCCGCCACTGTGTGCCCCGTCCCGCTGGTCGGCCGGGGTGAGCCAGACACCGCGGCTGCCGTGTCCGACGACCCGGGGCGCGGACCCCGAGGGAGGCACTGCCTTGAGCTCTCGCACCTTCACCCTGCTCTCGACGAGCGACACCGACCTGTTGAGCGCCCGGTCCAGCGCGGCCGACTGGCGGCTGGGCAACCCGGCCCGGCTCGGCGCCGACGGGATGGTGGACCTGGCGGCCGGCAGCGACCTCGTCGTCGTCCGGATCCTGGGCGTACGTCGCCAGTACGAGGAGATGCTCGCCCCCCTGCTCGCCGGGCCGGCTCCGGTCGTCGTCCTCGGCGGCGAGAACGTGCCGGACGCCGAGCTGATGGAGCTCTCGACCGTGCCGATGGGCGTGGCGACCGAGGCGCACGGCTACCTGGCGCAGGGCGGGCCGAGCAACCTCGAGCAGCTGCACCGCTTCCTCGGCGACACCGTGCTGCTGGAGGGTGAGGGCTTCGAGGCGCCGTCGGTCGCGCCGGAGTGGGGCGTGCTGGAGCGGGAGTCGCGGGGGAGCGGCCCGACCGTCGCCGTCCTCTACTACCGGGCGCACCACCTGTCCGGGAACACCGGCTTCGTCGAGGCGCTCTGCACCGCGATCGAGGACGCCGGCGGCCGTGCGCTGCCGGTGTTCACCGCCTCGCTCCGCACCGTCGAGCCCGGCCTGGTCGAGTTGCTGCGCACCGCCGACGCCCTGGTGGTCACCGTGCTGGCCGCCGGCGGGTCGAAGCCGGCCACCGCGCAGGCCGGCGGGGACGACGGCGCCTGGGACGTCGGCGAGCTCGCGGAGCTCGACGTCCCGGTCGTCCAGGGGCTGTGCCTGACCAGCTCCCGCGCCGACTGGGCCGCCAACGACGACGGGCTCTCCCCGCTGGACGTCGGCAACCAGGTCGCCATCCCGGAGTTCGACGGCCGGCTGATCAGCGTGCCGTTCTCCTTCAAGGAGACCGACGCCGACGGGCTGACCTCCTACGTCGCCGACCCCGAGCGGGCCGCCCGGGTCGCCGGGACGGCGGTCGCGCACGCCCGGCTGCGGCACACCCCGCCGGCCGAGCGCCGGATCGTGGTGATGCTGAGCGCCTACCCGACCAAGCACGCCCGGATCGGCAACGCCGTCGGGCTGGACACCCCCGCCTCGGTCGTCCGGCTGCTGGCCGCGATGCACGGTCAGGGCTACGACATCGGCCCGTTCGACGGCCCCGACGCGCTGCCCGGCGTCGCCGACCTGGACGGTGACGCGCTGGTGCACGCGCTGATCGCCGCCGGCGGCCAGGACGAGAACTGGCTCACCGAGGAGCAGCTCAGCGGCAATCCGGTGCGGATCCGCGCCGCCGAGTACCGCCGGCACTTCGACTCGCTGCCGGCCGAGCTGCGCGAGGCGATGGAGGAGCACTGGGGGCCCGCGCCGGGGTCGCTGTTCGTCGACGGCTCCGGTGACGACCAGGCCATCGTCTTCGCCGCGCTGCGCGCCGGGAACGTCGTCGTGATGGTGCAGCCGCCGCGCGGCTTCGGGGAGAACCCGATCGCGATCTACCACGACCCGGACCTGCCGCCGTCCCACCACTACCTCGCCGCCTACTGGTGGCTGCGCAGCGTCTTCGGCGCGCACGCGATGGTGCACGTGGGCAAGCACGGCAACCTGGAGTGGCTGCCCGGCAAGACCGTCGGGATGTCGGCGGCCTGCGGCACCGACGCCGCGATCGGGGACCTGCCGCTGGTCTACCCGTTCCTGGTCAACGACCCGGGCGAGGGCACCCAGGCCAAGCGCCGGGCGCACGCGACCCTGGTCGACCACATGGTGCCGCCGATGGCCCGCGCGGACTCCTACGGCGACATCGCCCGGCTGGAGCAGCTGCTCGACGAGCACGCCAACATCGCCGCGATGGACCCGGCGAAGCTGCCCGCCGTCCGGCAGCAGATCTGGACGCTGCTGCAGGCGGCCAAGCTCGACCACGACCTGGGCCTGACCGAGCGGCCCGAGGACGACCACTTCGACGAGATGATCCTGCACGTCGACGGCTGGCTCTGCGAGATCAAGGACTCCCAGATCCGCGACGGGCTGCACGTGCTCGGCACCCCGCCGTCGGGGCAGGACCGGGTCGACCTGGTGCTGGCGATGCTGCGGGCCCGGCAGATCTGGGGCGGCGCCGTGGCGCTGCCCGGGTTGCGCCAGGCGCTCGGGCTCACCGAGGACGGCACCGCCGGGCTGAAGGAGACCGACCGGGTCGAGGCGCAGGCCGAGGCGCTGGTGGCCGGGATGGAGGAGCGCGGCTGGACCGCCTCGGCCATCGCCGACGTCGTCAGCGGCGTGCTCGGCACGCAGGACGACGACGTCACCGCCGTCCTGCGGTTCGCCGTCGAGGAGGTCGTGCCCCGGCTGGAGCGCACCACCGACGAGCTGGACATGACGCTGCACGCCCTCGACGGCGGCTACGTGCCGGCCGGGCCGTCCGGTTCCCCGCTGCGCGGGCTGGTCAACGTGCTGCCGACCGGGCGGAACTTCTACTCGGTCGACCCGAGGGCGATCCCCTCCCGGCTGGCCTGGGAGACCGGGTCGGCGATGGCCGAGTCGCTGCTCGACCGGTACCGCGCCGACCACGACGGGCAGTTCCCGCCCTCGGTCGGGCTGTCGGTGTGGGGCACCTCGGCGATGCGCACCGCGGGCGACGACGTCGCCGAGATCCTCGCCCTGCTCGGCGTCCGGCCGGTCTGGGACGAGGCGTCGCGGCGGGTGACCTCGCTGGAGCCGATCGACCTCGACGAACTCGGCCGGCCGCGGATCGACGTCACGGTGCGGATCTCCGGCTTCTTCCGCGACGCCTTCCCGCACGTGGTGACCATGCTCGACGACGCCGTCACCCTGGTCGCCTCGTTGGACGAGTCCGACGACCAGAACTTCGTGAAGGCGCACGCCGACGCCGACGTCGCCACCCACGGCGACCGGCGGCGGGCCACCACCCGGGTGTTCGGCTCCAAGCCCGGCGCCTACGGGGCCGGGCTGCTGTCGCTGATCGACTCTCGGAACTGGCGCGGGGACGCCGACCTGGCCGAGGTCTACGCGGTGTGGGGCGGCTACGCCTACGGTCGCGACCTCGACGGCGTGCAGGCCCGCCCGGACATGGAGGCCGCCTACCGGCGGATCGCCGTGGCGGCGAAGAACGTCGACACCCGCGAGCACGACATCGCCGACTCCGACGACTACTTCCAGTACCACGGCGGCATGGTCGCCACGGTGCGCGCGCTGACCGGCTCCTCGCCGGAGGCCTACATCGGCGACTCCACCCGGCCCGAGCAGGTGAGGACCCGGTCGCTGGTCGAGGAGACCTCCCGGGTGTTCCGCGCCCGGGTGGTCAACCCCAAGTGGCTGGCCGCGATGCGCCGGCACGGCTACAAGGGCGCCTTCGAGCTGGCCGCCACCGTCGACTACCTGTTCGGCTATGACGCCACCACCGGCGTCGTCGCCGACTGGATGTACGAGAAGCTCGCCCAGACCTACGTGCTGGACCCGGAGAACCGGGAGTTCATGGAGCAGTCGAACCCCTGGGCGCTGCACGGCATCGCCGAGCGGCTGCTGGAGGCGGTCGACCGCAAGATGTGGGCCGAGCCGGACCCGGCGCTGCTGGCCGAGCTGCAGCAGGCGTACCTGGACACCGAGGGCGACCTGGAGGGCGGGGAGACCCCGGCGCAGCAGCCGGTCTGACCTCCCGCTCGCCGCCCGTCCCGCTCGCCGCCCGTCCCGTTCGCCTCCGGCAGGCAGGGTCCCACGGAGCTTGTGCTCTGCTCACCCCCGGTGAGCAGAGCACAAGCTCCGTGGGACCTCGCTCGCGGTCTCGGGAGGATGCGTCGCCGGGCCGATGACTTCGTCGGTCCCCGGCGGTCTACTGGTGCATGGCGACGACTCTGCTGGCGATCGGCACCCGCAAGGGGCTCTGGCTCGCGACGAGCGCGGACCGACGGACCTGGTCCCTCTCGGCACCGCACTTCCTGATGACCGAGGTGCCGAGCATCGGCATCGACGTCCGCGGCGGGCGCACCCGGGTGCTGCTCGGCGTCCGCTCGGAGCACTTCGGCCCGACCGTCGTCCACTCCGACGACCTCGGCGCCACCTGGACCGAACCCGAGGGCGGTGCGATCCGGTTCCCCGCCGACACCGGTGCCGCGGTGGAGCGGATCTGGCAGCTGCACCCGGACTCAGCCGACCGGCCCGGGGTGGTGTGGGCCGGCGGCGAGCCGATCTCGGTGTGGCGCTCGGACGACGGCGGCGAGCACTTCGAGCTCTGCCGCGGGCTGTGGGACCACCCGCACCGCGCCGAGTGGGGCGCCGGCTACGGCGGGGCGGCCGCGCACTCCGTCGTCCCCGGGCCCGACGGCACGGTGCACGTGGCGATGAGCACCGGCGGGGTCTACCGCACCCGCGACGGCGGGGCCTCGTGGCAGCCGCGCAACGCGGGCATCTCCGCCTACTTCCTGCCCGGGCCGGCACCGGAGTTCGGCCAGTGCGTGCACAAGATCGCCCGGGACGCCGCGGTGCCCACCCGGCTGTACGCGCAGAACCACCACGGGGTGCACCGCTCCGACGACGACGGCGACACCTGGACCTCGACCGCCGGCGGGCTGCCCTCGGACTTCGGCTTCGTGATGCTGGCCGACCCGCGCCGCGGCGGGCGGATCTGGGTGGTGCCGCTGGTCGCCGACGGCCGGCGGATCCCGCCGGACGGGCGGCTGGCGGTGCACCGCAGCGACGACGCGGGGGAGACCTGGCAGGAGCTGACCGCAGGGCTGCCGACCGACGAGTACAACGCGGTGCTGCGCGACGCCGCCTGCGTGGACGCCGGCGACCCGGTCGGCGTCTACGTGGGCACCCGCGGCGGGGAGGTGTACGCCAGCGCCGACGCAGGGGAGTCGTTCACCCAGGTCACCGGGCACCTGCCCGACGTGCTGTGCGTGCGGGCCGCGGTGCTGCCGTGAGGGGGCCGGCGTGACGGTCCGGGTGCTGCTGCCGCGCGTGCTGGCCGACTGCACCGGCGGGCGTTCCTCGGTCGCGCTCGACCTCCCGGCCGAGGCCACCGTCGGTGCGGTGCTCGACGCGCTGGCCGCCGAGCACCCGGTGTTCGGCCGGCGGGTGCGCGACGAGACCGGCGCGCTGCGCCGCTTCGTGAACGTCTACGTCGACGGCGAGGAGGTGCGCCGGCTGAGCGGCCTGGCGACGGTCGTCCCACCCGGTGCGGAGGTCATGGTCGTGCAGTCGGTCGCCGGCGGGTGATCCTCAGCCGAGGAGCAGCGCGGTCGCCAGGAGCGTGACCGTGGCGGCCACCTCGCCCATCGCGCCCATCACGTCGCCGTTGACCCCGCCCAGCCGGCTGCGGGCCCGGGAGAGGAGCGCCTCCGACGCCCCCAGTCCGGCGGCGACGGCGGCGACCAGCACGAGCGCGGCGACGGGGCCGTCACGGCCGGCGAACAGCGCGCCGCCGGTGACCGCCGCGGCCGTGAGCAGCGCCGCGCCGGCCAGCCACGGCCGGGACACGGTGCCGGCCACCGCCTGGCCGAGGGAGGACCCCTCGGCGATCGGCACCCCCGGCAGTCCGGTGCGGGCCATCGCCAGCCGGGCGGTGAGGGTGGCCGCCGGCAGCGCCAGCCAGCCGCCGTCCACCGTGAGCAGGTGCGCCAGGCAGGCGACCTGGAGCAGCAGGGTGAGCACCAGGGTGGCGACGCCGAACGGGCCGACGTCGCCCGAGCGCATCACCTGCAGCGCCCGCTCCCGGCCGCGCAGCGGGCCCAGCCCGTCGGCGGTGTCGGCCAGCCCGTCCAGGTGCAGCCCGCGCGTGGCCACGGCGAGGACGACGACCCCGAGCACCGCGCCCACCAGCGGACCCGCCGCGCGGTCGGCGGCCCAGGCGACGGCGGTGGCCGCCGACCCCAGCACCAGCCCGACCAGCGGCGCCCACGGCAGCGCGCCGCGCACCGACCCGACCGGCGGCATGCGCACCGCGCTGAGCAGGGAGAACGCCTCGACCGGCCCCGACCACCAGCGGCGGCTCATCGCAGCCGCTGCGGCAGCCCCGCGACGACGAACCACACCTCGTCCGCGGTGGCGGCCAGCCGCTGGTTGACCGAGCCCAGGGTGTCGCGGAACAGCCGCCCCGCGCGGGTCTCGGGCACCACGCCCAGGCCGACCTCGTCGCTGACCGCGACCACGTGGGCCGGCGTCATCACCCAGTTGTTGACCAGCGCGTCGCAGCGGCCGGCCAGCCGGTCCAGCGCGGCCTCGGCCCGGCGCCGGTCGGCGGCGTGCGCGCCACCGACCTCCGCGCCGTCGTCGGCGGTGCCCCAGACCCCGGTCTCGTCCATGAGCGCGGCCACCCAGGTGGTGATGCTGTCGACCAGCACCGCGCCGCCGCGGACCAGCTCCGAGGGCATCGTGGTCTCCAGCGTCGTCCAGCCGACCGGCCGGCGGGCCCGGTGCGCCGCGACCCGCTGGGCCCACTCGGCGTCGCCGTCGGACACCTGGCTGGTGGCCAGGTAGGTGACGTCGTGCCGGCCCTCCAGCAGCTGCTCCGCGTAGGCCGACTTGCCCGAGCGGGAGCCGCCCAGCACCAGGACCCTGCTCATCGGACGAGCTCGAGCGTGGTGACCGTGCCGTTGTGCGGGGTGACCACCGGCATCTCCGCGGGGCCCAGCCCGGCGGCGACGGCCTGCGCGGCGCGGATCGTGTCGCCGTGGGTGACCAGCGCGACCACCTCCGCCGGCGGGTCCGCGGCCAGCCGGGCGAGGAGGGCGGCCACCCGGGCGTGCAGCTGGGCGAGGCTCTCCCCCCCCTCGGCCGACCAGTGCACGTCGGTCCAGTCGACGACGTCCCACAGCTCGCGCGAGGGGCGGCCCTCCAGCACGCCGTAGCCCTGCTCGCGCAGCTCGGGGGTGGTGGTGACCGGGAGCCCGGTGGCCGCGGCGCAGTGCTCGGCGGTCTGCACCGCGCGCAGCAGGTCGCTGGAGAGCAGGGCCCCCGGTCCGGTGCCGGCGGCGGCGCGTGCGGCCAGCTCGGCGGCGGCCGCAGCGGCCTGCCGGTGGCCCAGCTCGGTGAGCGGCACGTGCGCGGTCTGGCCCTGCATCAGGCCGGCGGCGTTCCACTCGCTCTGGCCGTGCCGGACGAGCAACAGGGTGAGCGGTGCGGCCATGGTCTGGGCAGCGTAGGACGTCGGCGGAGGACGCCGGCCGCCGGACTCGTACCGTCGTCGCCGTGACGATCCCGCTGCGCCCCGGCGCCGGCCGCGCCGCCGCGCCCGCCGCTCGCCCGACCGGCCCCGATCCGCTGGCCCCACTGCTCGGGCTGCCGGGGGTGGCCGCCGCGGCGGAGGACGCACGGGCCGCGGTCGACCGGCTGCTCGGCCACCGGGTGCTGCGGCGGGAGTCGGCGGGGGTGAGCGCCGAGTCGGCGCTGCGCGGTGCCCGGGCCTCGGCCGCGGTGGAGGGCACCGACGTGCCGCTGCCCGCCGTCCGCGCCGGGGAGGTGGACGACCCGGTCGTGCAGGGCTCGCTGCGGGTGTCGGTGGGGCTGGGGTCGATGGTGGAGACCTGGCAGCGTGCGCCCGGCCAGGTGCTCGCCCGGCTGCACGTGCTGGCCGCGGCCGACCTCGCCGACCCCGACCGGCTGGGCCGCCCCCACGGCGCGGCCGGTCCGCGGCTGGGCGGGCTCTTCTCGATCATCACCGGCGCGACGACGGTGCCGGCGGTGGTGCTTGCCGCCGTCGTGCACGGGGAGCTCGCCGCGCTCGCCCCGTTCGGCACCCAGGACGGCGTGGTGGCCCGCGCCGCCGGGCGGCTGGTCGGCATCACCCGGGGGCTGGACCCCAAGGCGGTCTCGGTGCCCGAGGTGGGGTTCGCCGAGCTGGGCCGGGACGGGTACGACACCGCGCTGGCGGGGTACCGGTCCGGCGGTCCGGACGGCGTCGCAGGCTGGCTGGTGCACTGCTGCCGGGCCACCGAGCTCGGCGCCACCGAGGGCCTGGCGATCTGCGAGAGCCTGCTCCGCGGCTGAGTGAGGCCCCCTCATCCCCACCGCTCGCGAGCTCGGCTGGGCCCCGGAGGAGCCCATGACACTGCGGCGATCGCGCTGGGCGTCGAGACTGGGTGGATGCACTTCCTCGAGGTCGACGGTCTGGGACAGGTCAGCCGGGTCGGACTGGGCACCTGGCAGTTCGGCTCCCGTGAATGGGGTTACGGCGACGAGTACGCCGGAGGAGCGGCGCGGGACATCGTCCGGCGGGCCCGGGAGCTCGGCGTCACGCTGTTCGACACCGCCGAGGTCTACGGCTTCGGCCGCAGCGAGAAGATCCTGGCCGAGGCCCTCGGCGCCGACCGGGCCGAGGTGGTCGTCGCCAGCAAGGTCTTCCCGGTGGCGCCGTTCCCGGCGGTGGTGCGCAACCGAGCGGCCGGGAGTGCCCGCCGGCTGGGGCTCGAGCGGATCCCGCTCTACCAGGTGCACCAGGCCAACCCGCTGGTGCCGGACTCGGTGATCATGCCGGGAATGCGCGCTCTGCTCGACGACGGTGTGATCGGTGCCGTCGGGGTGTCCAACTACTCCCTGGAGCGCTGGCAGGCCGCCGACCGCGCGCTGGGCAGCCCGGTGGTGAGCAACCAGGTCCAGTTCTCCCTGGCGCACGCCGGGCCGCTGGCCGATCTGGTGCCCTTCGCCGAGCGGGAGGACCGGGTGGTCATCGCCTACAGCCCGCTCGCCCAGGGCCTGCTGGGCGGCCGGTACTCGGCCGACCACCGCCCCGGGGGCGTCCGGGCGAT
Source organism: Modestobacter sp. SYSU DS0657 (assembly GCF_054050925.1). NCBI lineage: Bacteria > Bacillati > Actinomycetota > Actinomycetes > Geodermatophilales > Geodermatophilaceae > Modestobacter > Modestobacter sp. SYSU DS0657. Next base: position 73,457 of record NZ_JBJHAG010000004.1, read on the forward strand.
GAACCCGCTGTTCGGCACGGAGAACCTGCGCCGGGCCGAACCGCTCCTCCACCTGCTCCGCGACGTCGCCGCCGCCCACCAGGCGAAGCCGGCCCAGGTGGCCCTGGCCTGGCTCCTCGGCCTGCCGCAGGTGGTGGTGATCCCGGGGGCGTCCAGCGTCGAGCAGCTCGAGTCCAACGTGGCGGCCGCCGAGCTGGAGCTGACCCCGGCGGAGCAGCAGGCGCTGACCGCCGCGGCGCAGGAGTTCCAGCCGGTCTCCACCGGCCGTACGGTCCTGGACCAGGTGCGCGCGAAGGTGACCGAGGTGCGCGCCCGCGTGGGCGGCTGAGTCCTCGGGGCGGGGGCGGCGGCAGCGCCGGGGCCGGATCGGCCGGTTCAGGCGCCGCGGCGTCGGCCGCGCCCGTCCGGTGGGGTGACCACCGGCGGGGCCGCGTCCCCGGGGGAGAGGGCGCGCAGCGCCCGCCGGCGGGCGTACCACGCCAGCCCGGCCACGGCGGCGCCCACGGCGGCGCTGGTCACCACCGGCGTCCGCCCGCCGAAACGCGACCGCAGCGTCACCGGGCGGGTGAACGTCAGCACCGGCCAGCCGCGCTCGGTGGCGGCCCGGCGCAGCCCCCGGTCGGGGTTGACGGCCGTGGGGTGGCCGACCGCCGCCAGCATCGGCAGGTCGGTCACCGAGTCGCTGTAGGCGAAGCAGTCGGCGAGGTCCCAGCCCTGCTCCGCGGCGATCTCCCGCATCGCGGCGGCCTTGTTCTCGCCGTAGGCGTAGAAGTCGATCTCGCCGGTGTACCGGCCGTCGACGGTCACCATCCGGGTGGCCACCACCCGGTCGACGCCGAGCATCTCGCCGATCGGGCCGACCATCTCCGCCCCGCTGCTGGAGACGATGACGATCTCCCGGCCCGCGGCCCGGTGCGCCTCGATCAGGTCGGCGGCCTCGGCGTAGATCAGCGGGTCGACGACCTCGTGCAGCGTCTCGCGGACGATGTCGTGCACCACCGCGACGTCCCACCCGGTGGTCATCGCGGTGATCTGGCGGCGCATCCGCTCCATCTGGTCGGCGTCGGCGCCGGCGAGGGAGAAGACGAACTGCGCGTAGGCGCCCTTGAGGACCGCCCGGCGGTTGATCAGCCCACCCTGGAAGAACGGTCGTCCGAAGGCCAGGGTGCTGGACTTCGCGATGACCGTCTTGTCCAGGTCGAAGAACGCCGCGGCGCCGGTCACGTCCTCCACGGTAGGGGGATCGGCAGCCCCGCCGTCCAGGCGCACCGCCGTCCACACCCCGAGGGGTCATCCACAGTTCGCCGGCACGACTTCCGGACCGGCTCCGGTAACGGTGCGCTGGCCCGGTGCCTGTTGCCCCGCGCCGCGCCGGCGCCCTCCCGTCCGACCGCCGCCCCGTCGTCGCCAGCACCGACGAGACGCTCCTCGACGACCTGCTGGGGGTGCTCGCCGCCGCCGGTGCCACCGCCGAGCTGACCACCGGCGGGCCGGCGCTGCGCCGAGCCGCCCGCGACGCCCCGTTCGTGCTCGTGGGAGCCGACCTGGTCGACAGCGCAGCGGTGCGCGCGCTGCCCCGGCGGCCGGGCCTGCTCGTCGTCACCGGCAGCGAGCCCGCGCCGGAGGTGTGGGCCGCGGCGGTGGAGCTGGGCGCCGAGCGGGTGGTGGTGCTGCCCCGCGACGAGGCGTGGCTGCTGGAACGGGCCGCGGCGGCGGTCCGCGCTCCCGCCCGGCCGGGCTGGCTGGCCGTCGTGGGCGGCGCCTGCGGTGGGGCCGGGGCGAGCACGCTGGCGACCGCCCTCGCGGTCGCCGCCCGGGCAGCCGCGGCCGACGAGGTGCTGCTGGTCGACGGCGACGGCTGGGCGGCGGGGCTGGACCTGCTGCTGGGCGCCGAGCGATCACCCGGCCTGCGCTGGCCCGAGCTCTCCGGGCTCAGCGGCCGGGTGTCCGGCGCCGCCCTGGTGGCCGCGCTGCCCGAGGCGCACGGGGTGGCGGTGCTCTCCGCCTCCCGCGAGCACCCCGAACCGGTCCCCGCCGACGCGCTCCTGGCCGTGGCCCGCGGATCGCGGGACAGCGGTCTGGCCGTCGTCGTCGACCTGCCCCCGCACGACGCGGCGGCCGAGCAGGTGCTGGCCACCGCCGACCTCGCCGTGCTGGTGGTGCCGGCCCGGCTGCGGGCCGCGGCCGCCGCCCGGACGCTGCTGGAGTCGCCGGCCGGCGCCTGGTCCACGGCGCTGCTGGTGAGCCGGCCGGTGCCCGGCGGGCTGACCCGCGCGCAGGTGGCCGACGTGGTGGGGCGGCCGGTCTTCGCGGAGCTCGCCGCCGACCGGGCCGCCGTGGTGCGCAGCGAACGGGGTGAGCCGCCCTCGGTCGCCGCCCGGGCCCCGCTGGGTCTGGTCAGCCGCCAGCTGCTCGGCCGGCTGCCCGGGCGGGCGGCATGACCGGCGCCCCGGCCGCCCCGCTCATCGACCGGGTCCGCTCCCGGCTGGCCAGCGTCCCCGGCACCGGCGTCCCCGGGGCCGCCACCGTCGCCGCCCTGGTCCGGGAGGAGACCGGCGGCCTGCTCGGCGACCGGGCGGTGCTGGCCACCGCCGACCTCGCCGTGCTGGTGGTGCCGGCCCGGCTGCGGGCCGCGGCCGCCGCCCGGACGCTGCTGGAGTCGCCGGCCGGCGCCTGGTCCACGGCGCTGCTGGTGAGCCGGCCGGTGCCCGGCGGGCTGACCCGCGCGCAGGTGGCCGACGTGGTGGGGCGGCCGGTCTTCGCGGAGCTCGCCGCCGACCGGGCCGCCGTGGTGCGCAGCGAACGGGGTGAGCCGCCCTCGGTCGCCGCCCGGGCCCCGCTGGGTCTGGTCAGCCGCCAGCTGCTCGGCCGGCTGCCCGGGCGGGCGGCATGACCGGCGCCCCGGCCGCCCCGCTCATCGACCGGGTCCGCTCCCGGCTGGCCAGCGTCCCCGGCACCGGCGTCCCCGGGGCCGCCACCGTCGCCGCCCTGGTCCGGGAGGAGACCGGCGGCCTGCTCGGCGACCGGGCGGTGCTGGACGCCGTCCGGCTGGCCACCGACGAGCTGGCCGGTGCCGGCGCGCTCGAACCGCTGCTGCGCCGCCCCGGGGTCACCGACGTGCTGGTCAACGGGCCGGACGAGGTGTGGGTCGACTGCGGCAGCGGTCTGGAACGGGCCGACGTCCGGTTCCCGGACGAGGCGGCGGTGCGGCGGCTCGCCGTCCGGCTCGCGGCCTCGGCGGGGCGGCGGCTGGACGACGCCGCCCCCTGGGTCGACGCCGGGCTGCCCGACGGCACCCGGCTGCACGCGGTGCTGGCACCGGTCGCCGCCGGGGGCACCTGCCTGTCGCTGCGGGTGCTGCGGCGGGCCGCGCTGTCCTTCGGTGACCTGCACGCGCGCGGCGCCTTCCCCGGCGCGGCCGCCGACCTCCTGCGGGCGGCGGTGCGCCGCCGCCCGGCCTTCCTGGTCACCGGTGGCACCGGCACCGGCAAGACCACGGTCCTGTCCGCGCTGCTCGGCCTGGTCGATCCCACCGAGCGGGTGGTGCTGTGCGAGGACGCGCCCGAGCTCGCCCCCGCCCATCCGCACGTGGTGCGCCTGCTGACCCGGCCGCCCAACGTCGAGGGCGCGGGCGCGGTCACCCTGCGGGACCTGGTCCGGCAGGCGCTGCGGATGCGCCCGGACCGGCTGGTGGTCGGCGAGGTGCGGGGCGGGGAGGTGGTCGACCTGCTGGCCGCGCTCAACACCGGGCACGACGGCGGCTGCGGCACGGTGCACGTCAACCGGGCCGCCGACCTGCCCGCCCGGCTGGAGGCGCTCGGCAGCACGGCCGGCCTGGACCGCGCGGCGGTGCACAGCCAGGCCGCGGCCGCGCTGGCGCTCGTCGTCCACCTGCGCCGCGGGCCGGGCGGGCGGTCGGTCGACGAGCTGGGCGTCGTCCGGCGGCGGGGCGACCTGATCGAGGTGGTGCCGGGCTGGCGGGCCGACGGCGGGGAGTGCGCCGCCCGGACGGAGCTGGCCGGGCTGCTCGACTGCCGGGTGCCCGGATGAGCGCGCCGGCCCTGCTGTGCCTGGCGGCCGCGCTGCTCGCCTGGCCACCGGCGGCCGGTGCGGTGCGGCGACTCGCACCGGGGCCGCGTCCGCGGTGTCGGCTGCCCGACCCCGGCTCGGTGGCGCACCGGTGGGCCCTCCGATCCGGGCCGGCGGTCGTGGCGGGCGCCGGCGGACTGCTGCTGTCCACGCCGGTGGTCGCGGTCCTCGCGGCGGTCTGCGCAACCGCCGGGGCGCGGGTGGTGCGGAGCAGGGCCGGGGCGCGTGCCCAGGACCGGCGCACCCGGGCGCTGGCGGAGGCGCTGGGCGTGCTGGTCGCCGAGGTCCGGTCCGGACGGCCGCTGGCCGAGGCCGCCGGCGCCGCGGCGGCGGGCTGCCCGGACCCGGCCACGGCGCGGGTGCTGGAGCCGGTGCTCCGGCTCGGGGAACCGCCACCGGAACGGCCGGGTGACCCGCTCGGTCCGGCGCTGCTCCGGCTGGCGGCGGCCGTCCGGCTCAGCGGGCGCACCGGGTGCTCGCTCGCCGCCGTCGTCGGCGCGGTGGAGGACGACCTGCGGGCGCGGCTGCGCACCGCGGCCGAGCTCCGCTCCGCGGTGGCCGGGCCGCGGGCGAGCGCCACCGTGCTGGCGGGCCTGCCGGTGTTCGGGCTGCTGATGGGCGCCGGCGTCGGAGCCGACCCGTGGCGCGTGCTGACCACGACCACGCCGGGCACCGTCCTGCTCGTGCTGGGCGTGGGGCTGGAGGTGGCCGGCCTGGCCTGGTCGGCCCGGCTGGTCGGCCGGGTCGTGCAGGGATGACCGGCGCCGCGCAGGCCGCGGTGGCGCTGGCCGCGGCGCTGCTGGTCTGGGTGCCGCCCGACGCCGCCCGTCGGGCCCGGATCCGGGCGGTGACCGAGCCGCCCGGTGAGGGCTCAGCTGCACCGGGACCCGGCGGCCGGCTGCGCCGGGCGACCGGGGCCCGGGCAGGGGGTCCACCGGGCCCGGCGCGGCGACGGGTCGAGGCGGCGGCGGGTGCGCTGGCGGTCTTCGCGCTGCTCGGTGGCGGGCTCCCGGGCGCGGTCGGGGCGCTGGTCACCGGCGGAGCGCTGGACCGGGTGCTGCGCCGCACGGGGAACGAGCCGGGACGCGCCGGTGCCGCCCAGGTGCGCGCCGATCTACCGGTGGCCTGTGACCTGCTGGCGGTCTGCCTGGCCGCGGGGACGCCGGTGGGGGAGGCGCTGGCCGCGGTCGCGGGCTCGGTGCCCGGACCGCTGGGCGACCGGCTGGCGCGGGTCGCGGCGCTGTACCGGCTGGGGGCGACGCCGCAGCGCGCCTGGGCCGGGGCCGGGCCGCCGGTCGATGCGCTGGCCCGGGCGGTGGTGCGCGCCGGGGAGTCCGGTTCGTCGGTGGTGCCGGCCCTGCAGCGGCTGGCCGTCGACCTCCGCGGCGACGAGCGGGTGCGGGTCGACGCCGCCGTCCGGCGGGCGGGGGTCTGGGTGCTCGCCCCGCTCGGCCTGTGCTTCCTGCCCGCGTTCCTCTGCCTCGGCGTCGTCCCGCTGGTGCTGGGCATCGCCGCGGACGTCTTCCGCTGAGGCACGGCCGGCCCCTGCCCCGCCGGCCGGTGTCCACAGCGGGGCCCGATCTCCACAGTCCCGGCGAGCGTCTGGGCGGGGACCCGGCGGATCGGGAGGGTCGGGGCGACGGGCCGAGAGCCGGCCCGCGGGAGGGAGCGAGATGACCGCGCGGGACGACGGGGGACGACGGGGCGGGCGGGTGGCGGCGGCGCTGAGCCGGCGCTGGGCGGCGGTGCGGCAGCCGGGGGAGGAGGGGATGAGCACCGCGGAGTACGCCGTCGGCACCGTGGCGGCCTGCGCGTTCGCCGCGGTGCTCTACCAGGTGGTCACCGGGGGATCGGTGCTCGCCGCGCTCGGTCGCCTGGTCGAGTCCGCCCTCAGCACGCTGTCCTGAGGAGTCGCCGTGCGCCGCAGCTCCCGCCCGGACCGGGAGGACGGGATGGTCACCGCGGAGACCGCGGTGGTGCTCCCCGTGCTGCTGCTCGTGCTGGCGGGTGCGGTCGCCGCGGTGGTCGTGGTCGCCGGTCAGCTGCGCTGCGTGGACGCCGCCCGGGAGGGGGCCCGGGCGGCGGCGCGCGGGGAACCGGCCGCCGTGGTGCAGCGGGTCGCGGGTGCCGCCGCCCCCGACGGCGCCGCGGTCGGCCAGGGCGGCAGCGGCGACACGGTGACGGTCACGGTCGCCGCGGTGGTCGCCCCGCTGGGCCCGGTGCCCTGGCGGGTCACCGTGACCGCGACGGCCACCGCCGTGCTCGAACCCGCTGCCGGCGGGGGCGGGCCGTGAGCCGGCGGCCGGGCGGCGAGGGGGAGCGGGGCTCGGCCACGGTGTGGGTGGTGGCGCTCGCCGGGCTGCTGGCCGCGCTGGGCGTGGCCGCCGTGCTCGTCGGCGCGGCGGTCGTCGCCCGCCACCGGGCCACGGCGGCGGCGGACCTCGCGGCGCTGGCCGCCGCCGGCGCCGCGGTGCAGGGAGACCCGGCGGCGTGCACCGTGGCCGGCGGGGTGGCGGCCGCGAACGGTGCCGCGGTGACCTCGTGCGCGGTCGGTGCCGGGGCGGTGGTGGAGGTGCACGTCCGGGTGCCGGTCCGCCTCGGCCCGCTTGGGGTGGTCGACGCGCGTGGGCGGGCCCGGGCCGGCCCGGTGCCGTCCGAGGGCCCGGGACCAGGAGACGCGGGACCAGGAGACGCGGGACCAGGAGACGCGGGATCAGAAGACGAGGTCGTCGGTGACCTCGCCGGCGCCGGGGATGCCGCGATCGGCCTGCTGCGGTGGCAGCCCGACGGGTTCGACCACCTCGGCGGGCCGGGTGCCCTCGGCGGGCAGCTCGGGCGCGGCGGCCAGCTCGTCGAGCACCACGTCGAGCACCCGGACGGCGCCGCGCTTGTCCAGCGGGTCGTTGCCGTTGCCGCACTTGGGCGACTGCACGCAGGAGGGGCAGCCGGACTCGCACTCGCAGCTGGCCACGGTGGCCCGGGTGGCCTGCAGCCACTCCCGCAGCACCGCGTAGCCGCGCTCGGCGAAGCCGGCGCCGCCGGGGTGGCCGTCGTAGACGACGATCGTGGCGGCACCGGTGTCCGGGTGCAGGGCGGTGGAGATGCCGCCGAGGTCCCAGCGGTCGCAGGTGGCCAGCAGGGGCAGGATGCCGATCGAGGCGTGCTCGGCGGCGTGCAGCGAGCCGGGCAGCGCGGCGTCGTCGACGTCGGCGCGGCCGATCGCCCGGTCGTCGAGGGTCAGCCAGACCGCGCGGGTGCGCAGCTGCCGGGGCGGCAGGTCCAGCGGGAACTCCGCCAGCACCTCCCCGGTGCCCAGCCGCCGGCGCTGGTAGGCCACCACCTGGTTGGTCACGTCGACCACGCCGGTGTGCGCGGTCACCGCGCCCAGCCGGCGGGTGCGCTCGATCGAGACGATCGACAGGTCCACGGTGTCCCGGGCGACCGTCGTCCACTCCGGGCTCTCGGCGTGCACCACCGCGCAGGCGTCCTCGTCGTCGAACTCGTCGACCACGAAGGTCTCCCCGCGGTGCACGTACAGCGCGCCGGTGTGCACCGTGGCGTGCGAGGCGTCCCCGTCGACGGTGCCCAGCAGCCGCCCGGTGTCCCGCTCGATGATCGACACCGGGGCTGCGCCGCTGCCCCGGATGTCGACGTCGGGCCGCCCCCGCCCTGCCCAGTACCAGCCGGTCGGGCGGGCCCGGAGCTGCCCGGCGGCCACGAGCTCGGCGATCTGCGCCTCGGCCACCGGCCCACCGAAGTCGGCGAGCTCCTCGGGGCGCAGCGGCAGCTCGGCGGCCGCGCAGCACAGCTGCGGGCCGAGCACGTACGGGTTGGCGGGGTCGGTGACGGTCGCCTCGACCGGCCGCCCGAACACCGCTCGCGGGTGGTGGGCCAGGTAGTGGTCCAGCGGGTCGTCGCGGGCGATGAAGACGACCAGCGACTCCCGCTGCGCCCGTCCGGCCCGGCCGGCCTGCTGCCACATCGACGCCAGGGTCCCGGGGTAGCCGGCCAGCACGACCGCGTCCAGGCCGGCGATGTCGATGCCCAGCTCCAGGGCGTTGGTGGTCGCCACCCCCAGCAGCTGGCCGCTGGACAGCGCGCGCTCCAGCTCCCGTCGCTCCTCGGGCAGGTAGCCGCCGCGGTAGGAGTCCACCTTCGCGGCCAGGTCCGACCGCCCCCGCGAGCGCAGGACCGCCCGGGCCTGCTCGGCCACCGTCTCCGCGCCGCGCCGGGAGCGGACGAACGCCAGCGTCCGGGCGTCCCGCTGCACCAGGTCGGCGAGCAGGCCCGCGGCGTCCGCGGCGGCCGACCGGCGCAGCGGGGCGCCGTGCTCGCCGGTCCGCTCGGTCAGCGGCGGCTCCCACAGGGCGAACGTGGCGCCCGGCCGCGGGGAGCCGTCCTCGGTCACCGCGGTCACCTCGGCGCCGACCAGCCGGGTGGCGGCCGCGGCGGGGTCGGCGACGGTCGCCGAGGCCAGCACGAACACCGGCTCGGCGCCGTAGCGGCGGCAGACCCGGCGCAGCCGGCGCAGCACGTGCCCGACGTGCGACCCGAAGACGCCGCGGTAGGCGTGGCACTCGTCGATGACGACGTAGGCGACCCGGCGCAGCGTGCTGGACCACTTCTGGTGCGCGGGCAGGATGCCGCGGTGCAGCATGTCGGGGTTGGTGACGATCCACCGGGAGTGGCGTCGCACCCACTCCCGCTCCTCGCCGGGGGTGTCGCCGTCGTAGGCGGCCGGCCGCACCGACGGGCCGGCCAGCGCCGCGACCGAGGCCAGCTGGTCACGGGCCAGCGCCTTGGTCGGGGCCAGGTAGAGCACGCAGGCCCGGTCGTCCTCGGCGAGCGCGGTCAGCGCCGGGAGCTGGTAGGCCAGCGACTTGCCCGAGGCGGTTCCGGTCGCGACGACGACGTGCGCACCGCTCCGGGCCAGCTCCGCGGCGGCCACCTGGTGGCTGAAGGGGGCGACCACCCCGCGGGCGGCCAGCCGGTCGCGCAGCTCCGCGTCCACCCAGCCCGGCCACGCCGACACCCGGCTGGGGCGGGCGGGGAGCCGGTGGACGTGGGTGACCGGGTCCTCGTCGTCCGCTGTGCCGGCCAGCAGCGACTCCAGCAGCTCGTCACCCGGCAGCGCCGCGGGTCCGGCCCCGGCGTCCGCGCGGGGCGGGGCGGGGTGGAGCGACGTCACGCCTCCCACTGTCACACCGGCGTGCAACCTGCCGGGCCGCCGACCAGTGCGAACAGCAGGGATTGTGCTCCAGATCACAAAGGCTCTGGTGGAACCGCGCGGGCTGCGGCACAGTGCGTGCCACGCCGGGACCCTCCCCGAGCGCGAGCCCGGGGGTGGCCGGCCGGTGCGCGCCCACCTCGCCGCGGAGGCCCCGATGCCCGACGCCGACCTGTCCGGAGGAGACATCGCCCTGGTGGCGGTCGTGCTCCTCGTCTCCCTCGCCGCGCTCGGTTTCGCCGCCTGGCTGGTCCGCGCGGTCCTCGCCGCCGACCAGGGCACGGCGTCGATGCAGGAGATCGCGACGGCGATCCAGGAGGGGGCGGGGGCCTTCCTGCGCCGCCAGTTCCGCACGCTGGCGGTCTTCGCGGTGATCGTGTTCCTGCTGCTGCTCCTGCTGCCGGTCAGCGACGGAGGGCTGGGCACCCGGCTGGGCCGGGCGGCGTTCTTCCTGGTGGGGGCGGCCTTCTCCGCCAGCGTCGGCTTCATCGGCATGACCCTGGCCACCCGGGGCAACGTGCGGGTCGCGGCGGCCGCGGCCGCCGGCGGGCACCGCCCCGCCTTCCGGATCGCGTACCGCACCGGCGGCGTCTGCGGGATGATCACCGTCGGTCTCGGCCTCTTCGGCGCGGCGCTGGCGCTGCTGCTGTTCCAGGAGACCGCACCCGTGGTGCTCGAGGGCTTCGGCTTCGGCGGGGCGCTGCTGGCCATGTTCATGCGGGTCGGCGGCGGCATCTTCACCAAGGCCGCCGACGTCGGGGCGGACCTGGTCGGCAAGGTGGAGGCCGGCATCCCCGAGGACGACCCGCGCAACGCCGCCACCATCGCCGACAACGTGGGCGACAACGTCGGCGACTGCGCGGGGATGGCCGCCGACCTCTTCGAGTCCTACGCGGTCACCCTGGTCGCGGCGCTCATCCTCGGCCAGGTCTTCCTCGGCCCGGTCGGGATGGTCTTCCCCCTGGTGGTCGCGGCCATCGGGGTGATCGCCTCGATGGTGGGCATCCTGGCCAGCAACCCCCGCGGCGGCGACCGGTCCTGGATGACGCCGGTCAACCGGGGCTTCTTCGTCTCCGCGGCCGTCTCGCTGGCGCTGGTCGCGGTCGCGTCGTTCACCGTGCTGCCGGCGCTGTCCGGCGGGCTGGACGTGCCGGTCAGCCCACAGGTGCTCGGGTTCCTGTCGGTGCTGATCGGGATCGTGCTGGCCGCCGCCATCCAGCAGCTCACCGGCTACTTCACCGAGACCTCCCGGCGCCCGGTGCGCGACGTGGGCCGCAGCTCGCTGACCGGCCCGGCCACCGTCATCCTCTCCGGCATCTCCCTCGGCCTGGAGTCGGCGGTCTACGCGGCGCTGCTGATCGGCGGGGCGGTCTACGGGGCGTTCCTCATCGGCGGGGCGGCCGCCCTCTACGCCGTCGCGCTGGCCGGCTGCGGGCTGCTCACCACCGCCGGCGTCATCGTCTCGATGGACACCTTCGGCCCGGTCAGCGACAACGCGCAGGGCATCGCGGAGATGTCCGGGGACGTCGACGAGGCCGGCGCCCAGGTGCTCACCGACCTCGATGCGGTCGGCAACACCACCAAGGCGATCACCAAGGGCATCGCGATCGCCACCGCGGTGCTGGCCGCCACGGCGCTGTTCGGCTCGTACAACGCGAGCATCGGCGACGCGCTGGACGACGCCGGGGCGGCCCTGGGGGACGCCTTCACCCTGGTCTCGCCGAACAACGTCGTCGGCGCGGTCATCGGCGCCGCCGTCGTCTTCCTCTTCTCCGGGCTGGCGATCAGCGCCGTCTCCCGGGCGGCGGGGCGGGTGGTGTTCGAGGTGCGCGAGCAGTTCCGCACCCACCCGGGGATCATGGCCCGCACCGAACGCCCCGACTACGGCCGCGTGGTCGACATCTGCACCCGCGACTCGCTGCGCGAGCTCACCACGCCGGGGCTCCTCGCGGTGCTCGCGCCGGTCGCCGTCGGCTTCGGGCTCGGGTTCGGCCCACTGGCCGCCTACCTGGTCGGGGCGATCGCCACCGGCACGCTGATGGCGGTCTTCCTCGCCAACTCCGGCGGCGCGTGGGACAACGCCAAGAAGATGGTGGAGGACGGCGCGCACGGCGGGAAGGGCAGCGAGGCGCACGCCGCCACCGTCATCGGCGACACCGTGGGTGACCCGTTCAAGGACACCGCCGGGCCGGCGATCAACCCGCTGATCAAGGTGATGAACCTGGTGGCCCTGCTCATCGCCCCGGCGGTCGTCGGCCTCTCGGTGGGCGACGACCAGAACGACACGGTGCGGGTGCTGATCGCGCTCGGCGCCACGCTGGTCATCGTCGCGGCGGTGGTGGTCAGCAAGCGCCGCTCCGTCGTCGTCGGTGGGGACACCGACACCGCGGCCGCCACGCTGAGCGCCAGCGCTCCCTGATCCGCCCGCCGGTGTGGATGACGCCCGCGGCTGTGGACGACGGCGCACACGGCACCCGTACCGCCGCCCAGCATCGTCTCGCCGGCCCCACCCGGGGGACGCGCGAGAGCGGGGGAGGGTGCGGTGTCCGGACTCGTCTCGGTCCAGCTGGACGCGCTCGGGCAGCTGCGCGGCGAGCTGGCCGGGCTGGGGGTGGAGCTCGCGGACGACGCCGGGCTGAGCGGTGCCACCGGACGCTCACTGGCCAGCGCGCTGCCCGGTCCGGTCGGGGAAGCGGCGGCCGACGCCGGTGTCCGGTGCGCGGAGCTGGCCGGGGCCCTCGCCGACCGGACGTCGGCGGTGGCCGCGGTGCTCGACGCCGCGCTGACCGCCTACCGGGCCGCCGACGCCGGGCTGGCCGCCCAGCTGGCCGCCCTCTCCCCGCCGGTCGACCCGCCCGGCGGGCCGCTGGTGCCGCGGTGAGCGCGCCCCTGCTGGAGCAGATGGCCGCCTGGGACCTGCCCCAGCTGCGCGGCTGCGTCGGCACCCTGGCGCTGGTCGCCGACCGGCTGACGCCCTGGCGGGTGCGGCTGGACGCCCTCGGCCGGCAGCTGGCCACGGCCGAGTGCTGGTCGGGCGATGCCGGGACGGCGGCCGCGGGTGCGCTGCTCGAGCTGTCCGGCGTGGCCAGCGGCGTCGGCCGCCGCGTCGACGACGCCCTCGCCGCGCTGCACCGGCTGGTCGGCGCCGCCACGGAGGCCGCCGAGCACGCCGCCCGCGCGCTGGCCGTCGCCGGGTGGGCCGGGCTGCTGCTCGACGACGACGGCCGGGTCACCGGGCTGCCTCCGCAGCCGCACCCGTTGATGGCCCCGGACCAGGCGGCGGAGCTCGCCGCCCGCCGGTCGACCGCGGAGCACGCCGCCGCGCTCGCCGCCGGCCTGGCCGGCGAGGCGCGGGCAGCGGGGGACCGGGCGCTGGCCGCCGCCGTCGCCGCCGGCGAGGCGCTGGCCGACCTGGCGCCTGGCCCGGCGGTGGTCACCTTCGCCGACCTGCTGCCGCGGCTGGCTCCGCCGGGCCCGGTCGTGGCCCCGGCGCCGCCCGGGGCCGATCCGGTGGCCACCGCCGCGTGGTGGACCGGGTTGAGCGCGCCCCAGCAGCTGACCGCCATCGCGACCCGTCCCGACGCCGTCGGCGCGCTCGACGGGCTGCCGGGGTGGGCCCGCGACCGGGCGAACCGGCTCCGGCTGCAGGCGGCGCTGGCCGACCTGCCGCCCGGTGCGGCCCGGGAGGCCGCCACCGCGGTCGCCGCCCAGCTGGCTGCCGGGGACGGCGGCCCCCTGCCGCTGCAGTTGCTGGTCTTCGACCCCGGGCAGGGGCTGGCGGCGCTGTCGGTCGGTGACCTCGATGCCGCGCAGGCGGTCGCCGTCCTCGTGCCCGGCATCCTCACCACGGTCGCCGACGACCTCGCCGGACTGGCCGGTGCCGCCGCGGACGTGGTGTCCGCCGCGACCGCGGCCGCGCCCGGGCTGGCCGTCGCGGCGGTGGCCTGGCTGGGGTACCGCACCCCCGGGCTGCTCGGCGCCCTGCAGCCGGTCACCGCCGTGCAGGCCGGGCGGGTGCTGGACCGCACGCTGGACGGGCTCGCCGCGGCCCGGGGCGGACCGGGGGCACCACCGGCGGTCCGCACCACGGTCGTGGCCCACAGTTACGGCACGCTGGTCGCCGGGCAGGCCGCACGGGCGCCCGGCCGGCTCGCTGCCGACGCCGTCGTCCTGCTCGGCAGCCCCGGCACCGGCGGCCGGGCGTCCCGGCTGGAGGCCGAGGAGGTCTACGGCGCGTGGACGCCGGTCGACCCGGTCAGCATCAGCGGGTACTACGGCCCCAGCCCGGCCGACCTGGGCTACGGCGACGTCCCGCTCCCCACCGACCCCGGCCAGGGCCACACCGAGTACTACGACCGCGACCGGCCGACGCTGGCCGCCGTCGGCGCGGTCGTGGCCGGCGCCGGCCCGGTCAGGTGACCGTCCTGCCGCCCGGCGGAAGGGGTTCGGGAGCCCGGGAACCGCAGCGTGCGCCGACCGTTGACCGGGCGGCGGCGCGCCCGGATCGGCTCGCCGCCCGGCCTGGTGTCCGGGCGGTGGCCTACCGTGGCGCCTGCCGAACGGGTGCAGCTCCGCCTGCCCCGTGTGCGCCGGGCGGAGCCCGGCGCCTGCACCAGCACCCTGACAGGAGTCCCGTGCCGCCCTCCAAGACCACGAAGTCCGCCACCAGCACCGGTGCCCGTGCGCCGCGCAAGCGCGCCGCCGCCGCCGGGTCCCGGCCGCTGGTCATCGTGGAGTCGCCCACCAAGGCGAACAAGATCGCCGGGTACCTGGGCAGTGACTACGTCGTGGAGGCCAGCGTCGGGCACATCCGTGACCTGCCGCGCAACGCCGCCGACGTGCCGGCGGCGCACAAGGGTGAGTCCTGGGCGCGCCTCGGCGTCGACGTCGACCACGGCTTCGAGCCGCTCTACGTGGTCAGCCCCGACCGCAAGCAGCAGGTCACCCGCCTGAAGCAGCTGGTCAAGGAGGCCAGCGAGATCTACCTCGCCACCGATGAGGACCGCGAGGGCGAGGCGATCGCCTGGCACCTGATCGACACCCTCAAGCCGTCGGTCCCGGTGCGCCGGATGGTCTTCCACGAGATCACCCCGGAGGCGATCGCCCGGGCGGTGGCCAACCCCCGTGAGCTGGACACCGCGCTGGTCGACGCGCAGGAGACCCGCCGGATCCTCGACCGGCTCTACGGCTACGAGGTCTCCCCGGTGCTGTGGAAGAAGGTGCTGCCCAAGCTCTCGGCCGGCCGCGTGCAGTCGGTCGCCACCCGCATCGTGGTCGAGCGCGAGCGGGAGCGGATGGCCTTCACCTCCGCCGACTACTGGTCGCTGGAGGGCACCTTCGCGGTGCCCCGCGCCGCCGGCGCGGACGAGGGGGAGCCGACCACGCTGCGGGCGCGGCTGGTCAGCGTCGACGACAGCCGGGTCGCCACCGGGCGCGACTTCGACGCCGCCACCGGCCGGGTCACCGGCGACGTGGTGCACCTGGACGAGGCCGGTGCGCGTGGCCTGGCCGCGCGGCTCGAGGGCCGCCAGGTCGCCGTCAGCCGGGTCGACGAGAAGCCCTACCGTCGTCGCCCCTACGCGCCATTCACCACCTCGACGCTGCAGATGGAGGCCGGCCGGAAGCTGGGCTGGTCGTCCGCGCAGGTCATGCGGGTCGCCCAGCGGCTCTACGAGAACGGCCACATCACCTACATGCGGACCGACTCGACCAACCTGTCCGACGAGGCGATCAACGCCGCCCGCCGGCAGGCGCGGGAGCTGTACGGCGACGCGTTCGTCCCCGCCGAGGCCCGCCGCTACAAGGGCAAGGCCAAGGGTGCCCAGGAGGCGCACGAGGCGATCCGCCCCGCCGGTGACTCCTTCCGCACCCCGGGCCAGCTCGCCGGGCAGCTGGGCCGGGACGAGTTCCGGCTCTACGAGCTGATCTGGCAGCGCACGGTCGCCTCGCAGATGGCCGACGCCGTCGGGCAGACGGTGAGCATCCGGCTGGCCGGCCGCTCCACCACCGACGAGGCCGTCGAGTTCACCGCGTCGGGGCGCACGATCACGTTCCCGGGCTTCATGCGCGCCTACGTCGAGTCCCGTGACGAGGGAGCGGCGGCCGGGGGCGACGACGACCACGGCAGCGACGACGCCGAGCGCCGGCTGCCCCGCGTGGAGCGCGGGCAGCAGCTGGACACCACGGCGCTGGACCCCAAGGGCCACACCACCTCGCCGCCGGCCCGGTACACCGAGCCCAGCCTGGTGGCCCGACTGGAGGAGCTGGGCATCGGCCGGCCCTCGACCTACGCGTCGATCATGCAGACGATCCAGGACCGCGGGTACGTGTGGAAGAAGGGCTCCGCGCTGGTGCCCTCCTTCATCGCCTTCGCGGTGGTCAACCTGCTCGAGCAGCACTTCTCCCAGCTGGTCGACTACGACTTCACCGCCTCGCTGGAGAACGAGCTGGACGAGATCGCCCAGGGCGACCTGGGCCGGGTCGACTGGCTCACCGAGTTCTACTTCGGCGGAGAGGGCCGGCACGCCGGGGCGATCGCCCGGTCCGGCGGCCTCAAGCAGGTCATCGGGCAGCGGCTGGAGGAGATCGACGCCCGCGGCGTCAACTCCATCCCGCTGCGCGCGGTGGCACCCAACGGCGACCCGGTGGTCGTGCGGGTCGGCCGGTACGGGCCGTACCTGCAGGCCGGTGGCGAGGACGGCGCCCGGGTGAGCATCCCGGAGGACATCGCCCCCGACGAGCTGACCAGCGAGAAGGTCGCCGAGCTGCTCGACGCCCCCAGCTCGGACCGTGAGCTGGGCACCGACCCGGAGTCGGGCTTCCCGGTGGCGGTGAAGGCCGGCCGCTACGGGCCCTACGTCACCACCCTGGTGCCCGAGGGCAGCAAGGAGCAGCCGCGCACCGCGAGCCTGTTCAAGTCGATGACGCCGGAGACGGTGACCCTGGAGCAGGCGCTGCAGCTGCTGACCCTGCCGCGGACGGTCGGCACGGACGCCGACGGCCAGGAGATCCAGGCGCTCAACGGCCGTTACGGGCCCTACCTCAAGAAGGGCACCGACTCCCGCTCGCTGGAGAGCGAGGACGCGCTCTTCACCATCACCCTCGACGAGGCGCTGGCGATCTTCGCCCAGCCCAAGCAGCGCGGCCGGGCGGCGGCGAAGGCCCCGCTCAAGGAGCTGGGCCCGGACCCG
This sequence comes from Modestobacter sp. SYSU DS0657, assembly GCF_054050925.1. Taxonomy (NCBI): domain Bacteria; kingdom Bacillati; phylum Actinomycetota; class Actinomycetes; order Geodermatophilales; family Geodermatophilaceae; genus Modestobacter; species Modestobacter sp. SYSU DS0657. The sequence continues at coordinate 89,963 of NZ_JBJHAG010000004.1, forward strand.
GTCAGCCAGGGGCAGGTCACCGTGCGGGAGGGCCGCTTCGGGCCCTACGTCACCGACGGCGAGGTCAACGCCAGCCTGCGCAAGGGTGACGACGTCGAGACGATCACCCTGGAGCGGGCCGCCGAGCTGCTCGCCGACCGCCGCGAGCGGGCGCCGGTGAAGAAGAAGACGGCGAAGAAGACGGCAGCCAAGAAGGCGCCGGCGAAGAAGGCCACCGCGAAGAAGGCGACCGCGAAGAAGACGACGAAGAAGGCCGCGCCGGCAGCCGCCGACGTCGCCGAGCCGGTTCCCGCGAACAGCTGAGGCAGGGCAGCGCGGTGGAGGGGTGGGACCAGCGCCGGACGTCGTTCGGCGCGGTCGCCGCCGCGTACGCCGCGCTGCGCCCCTCCTACCCGGCCGACGCGGTCGCCTTCCTGCTCGGGCCCCGGCCGTTGCGGGTGCTCGACCTGGGTGCCGGCACCGGGCTGCTCACCGACGTGCTGCTCGCGGCCGGGCACGAGGTCGTCGCCGTCGACCCGACGCCGGGCATGCTCGACCAGCTGCGCGCCCGGTTGCCGCGGGTCGAGGCCGCCGTCGGCGGGGCGGAGGCGATCCCGCTGCCCGACGGTGACGTCGACGCGGTCGTGGCCGGGCAGGCCGCGCACTGGTTCGACGTCGCTCCTGCGGCCGCCGAACTCCGCCGGGTGCTGCGTCCGGGCGGCGTCGTCGGGCTGGTCTGGAACACCCGGGACGCGCGGGTGCCCTGGGTGCGCGCCCTTGGCGAGCTGCTGGCCGACGAGGCGCGCGACCACGAGGCCGACCAGACGGTCGTGGCCCGGTTCGCCGCAGAGCTCCCCGCCGACGTCGCGATCGCCGACTCCGGCATCGTCCAGGAGGTCACCGCTGAGCAGGTGGTGGCGGGGATCGGCACCCGCAGCTACGTGGCCACCATGGACGCACCGCGCCGCGCGGTGTTCCTCGGCCGGGTGCGGGAGCTGCTCGCCGAGCACCCCGACACGCGCGGCCGCGCCGTCCTCAAGCTCCCGTACACCACCCGGGCGCACCGGCTGACCCCGCGCTGAGGGGCTGGAACCCACTGTCCGGGTCCGAAGCCGGGCCGTGGCGTCGTCGTCGACCGGTACGGTGACCCCGCCGCCCGTGGCGCGACCGCCACCCGTTCCTCTCACCCCCGGGGGTCCCGATCAGCTCCGACCCGGACGGGCCGTCCTCGCACGGGCCGTCAGCAGACAACCGGCCGGGTGCCGGTCCCGCAGCCGTACCCGGGGCCGGGTCCGGTGGGGTGGTCGACAGTGCCCCGGACGCCGACGAGCCGGGCGCCGTTCCCGCCGACGGTCTCGCCGGGGCCGGCACGCCGACGCCCGACGGCGCCGGGGTGCCGCTGGCCGGGCTGCCCGAGCGTCCCTGGCGGGCCGAGCACGAGGCCTCCGGAGCCGAGCCCGGCAGGGACACCGCCCAGGGGGCCACGGGGAGCGACGAGCCGGCCGGGGACGGCGACGGGATCGACGGCGGCGTCGGCATCGGCGCCCGGATCCGCGCCGTCCTGCGGGTGCGGGACTTCCGCAAGCTGTGGTTGTCCACCGCGCTGTCCAGCTTCGGCGACTGGCTGGGGCTGCTGGCGATCACCTTCACCGCGTACTCGCTGGTCGACGGGTACGCGGCCAACTTCGCCCTGGGTGGCGTGCTGCTCTTCCGGCTGCTCCCGGCGATCGTGCTCGGCCCCCTTGCCGGCGCCTTCGCCGACCGGTTCGACCGGCGCAAGACGATGGTCGTCTCCGACATCCTGCGCTTCGGGCTCTTCGCCTCCATCCCGATCGTCGGAGACCTGCTGTGGCTGTTCATCGCCCAGTTCCTGATCGAGGCGATCAGCCTGTTCTGGATCCCGGCCAAGGACGCCGCGGTCCCCAACATGGTCCGGAAGGACCAGCTGGAGGCGGCCAACCAGCTGTCGCTGGTCACCACCTACGGCCTCACCCCGGTGCTGGCCGCCGGGGTCTTCGCGGTGCTCACCGCCGCCGGCGGGCTCCGCGAGGTCGTCCCCGGTCTCGACGAGGCCGACCTGGCCCTCTACCTCAACGCGCTGACCTTCCTGGTCGCCGCGATCGTCATCTGGAACCTGCCCTCGATCAGCGGCCGCCGGGCCGAGGGCACCAAGGTCACCGGCGACGGCTTCCTGAGGTCGCTGGTGAAGGGGTTCTCCTTCGCCGGGCACACCCCGCTGGTCCGCGGCCTGGTCGTCGGCATCACCGGGGCCTTCGTCGCCGCCGGTGTGGTCATCGCGACCGCGCAGGCGTTCGTGGTCTCGATGGGCGGTGGAGCGGCCGCCTACGCGCTGCTGTTCGGTGCCGTCTTCGTCGGTCTGGGTGCGGGCATCGCGGTGGGCCCCAGCGTCGCCCGGGACCTGTCCCGGGAGCGGCTCTTCGGCGTCGCGATCGTCGGCGCCGGTGCTGCGGTCGGTCTGCTGGCCTGGACCTTCACGCTGTGGCTCGCGCTGGGCCTGGTCCTGCTGATGGGCTTCTTCGCCGGCATCGCCTACCTCGCCGGCTTCACCCTGCTGGGCACCGAGGTCGAGGACGAGCTCCGCGGGCGCACGTTCGCGCTGGTGCAGTCCTTGGTCCGCGCGTCGCTCATCCTGTCGCTGGCCGTCGCACCGTTCGGCGTCGGGCTGATCGCCCGGCACACCGTCGACCTGGGCCCGGTGGCGCTGACGATCACCGGTGAGCGGCTGATGCTGTTCGTCGCGGGCCTGCTCGCCGTCGGTGTGGGCGTGATCGCCTACCGCCAGATGGACGACGGCCGCCCGGTGCCGCTGATCGCCGACGTGGTCACCGCGCTGCGCCGGGACACCACGGCCCGCCGCCGGCTGGCCGGGGGTGGGGTGCTCATCGCCTTCGAGGGCGGGGAGGGTGCCGGCAAGTCGACCCAGGTCCGCCGGCTCCACGAGTGGCTGACCGAGGAAGGGCTGGGAGCCCGGACGACGATCGAGCCGGGGGGCACGCCGTCCGGCGGGCGGATCCGGTCGATCCTGCTCGACCCGGCCAGCTCCGGGCTCTCCCCGCGCGCGGAGGCGCTGCTCTACGCCGCCGACCGGGCGCAGCACGTCAACGACGTCCTCCGGCCCGCGCTCGACGCCGGCGAGGTCGTCATCACCGACCGGTTCGTCGACAGCTCGCTGGCCTACCAGGGTGCGGGCCGCACCATCCCGATGGACGACGTCCGCTCGATCTCCCGCTGGGCCACCCAGGGCCTGCAGCCGGACCTCACGGTGCTGCTGGACCTGCCCCCGGAGGTCGGCCTCGCCCGTGCCCGCGGGCGGGCCGCCGCCGACCGGATGGAGTCGGAGTCGCTGGACTTCCACCAGCGGGTCCGCCAGACCTTTCTCGCCCTGGCCGAGGCCGAGCCGGACCGCTACCTGGTGCTCGACGCCCGGCAGTCGCCCGACGAGCTGGCCGCCGCGATCCGCCGGCGGATCAGCGTGCTCCTGGAAGGGCTGCCGCTCCAGCAGCCGGTCAAGCTGCCGACGCCGCGGGGTCGCCGGGGGAGCGAGCACGGCGTGCAGACCGGCGCCACCCCCCAGTTGCACCCTTGAAGGACCCCGCTGCCCCCACGCCTCGCACGCTCGGCGCGGGCCCCTGCAGCGGGGCCGACACTGAATGGGGAAAGGTGACCACGTGAGCGCTACCGGGGTGTGGGCCGACGTCGTCGGTCAGCCCGCGGTCGTCGCCGAGCTGCAGGCCGCCGTCGCCACGCCGACGGCGATGACGCACGCCTGGCTGTTCACCGGCCCGCCCGGCTCGGGGCGCTCGGTGGCCGCCCGCGCGTTCGCCGCCGCCCTCCAGTGCCCCGCCGGCGGTGACGGCACCTGCCACGAGTGCCGGACGGTGCTGGCCGGCAGTCACGCCGACGTCCACCGGGTGGTGCCCGAGGGCCTGTCCATCGGTGTCGCCGAGGTGCGGCAGATCGTCCGCACCGCCGGGCGCGCGCCGTCCGGGGGCCGGTGGCAGGTGGTCGTCGTCGAGGACGCCGACCGGATGACCGAGCAGGCGTCCAACACGGTGCTGAAGATGCTCGAGGAGCCGCCGCCGCGCACGGTCTTCCTGCTGTGCGCGCCCTCGCTGCACCCCGACGACGTGCCGGTGACCATCCGGTCGCGCTGCCGGGTGGTCGCGCTGCGCACCCCTCGGATCGACGCGGTCGCCGAGGTGCTCACCCGGCGCGACGGCATCGACCCGGCGCTGGCCGCCTGGGCGGCGGCGGCCGCCGGCGGGCACGTCGGCCGGGCCCGGCACCTGGCCCAGGACGAGTCGGCCCGGCTGGCGCGCAAGTCGGTCCTGGACATCCCGCTGTCGCTGGTCTCGCTGGCCGCCTGTCTGAACGCCGCCGACGACCTGGTGGCTGCCGCCAAGGACGAGTCCGACCGGACCACCGCCGAGGTCGACGCGGTGGAGACCGACGCGGTCAAGGCGAGCCTCGGCGTGGGCGCCCGTGGGCCGGGGGTGGCCGCGGCCAGCCGGGGCGCGGGTCAGCTCAAGGAGCTGGAGAAGCGGCAGAAGTCCCGGGCCACCCGGCTCGGCCGTGACTCGCTGGACCGCGCACTGGTCGACCTCGCCGCCCTCTACCGGGACGCGTTGGTGATCAGCTCGGCCGGGGGAGCGGCCGGTCCGGGTGTGCCGCTGGCGCACCCGGATCGGCGCGCGGACGCGGTGGAGCTCGCCCGGCGGATCGGCGCCGACGGTGCGCTGCGGCGCATCGACGCGGTGCTGGCCGCCCGCACGGCGTTGGAGCAGAACGTCAAGCCGCAGATCGCGGTGGAGGCGCTGACCGTGGCGCTGCGGCTGCCGGCGTGAACCACCGGGGGCTGCGCAGCACCGGCTCGCCGGTGCCGTAAGCTCTGCGACGCACGCCCGCCGCCTTAGCTCAGTCGGTAGAGCATCTCACTCGTAATGAGAAGGTCGTCGGTTCGATTCCGACAGGCGGCTCTCTGTTCCCCTCGGTCGGGCCCCGGTTGCGCCCGACGCCGCTCCCGCGCCGTGACGCGGTCACGCGGAACTCACGACCAGACGTCGACGGCGGCGCACCCGGGTGGGTGCGCCGCCGTCGACGTGCGTGCTCGGCGATCCGGCCGGAGCCGGCGTCAGGGGGTGGACAGGGGTCAGTGGCCGCCGGCCTCGAGGGCCCGCTTCCGGGAGGCCTCGATCTCGGCCTCGGCCTCGGCGCGGCCGACCCACTCGGCGCCCTCGACCGACTTGCCCGGCTCGAGGTCCTTGTAGGTCTCGAAGAAGTGCTGGATCTCCAGCCGGTCGAACTCCGAGACGTCGCCGATGTCCTGCAGGTGGGCCACCCGCGGGTCGGTCGCGGGCACGGTGAGGACCTTGTCGTCGCCACCCGCCTCGTCGGTCATCCGGAACATGCCGATCGCCCGGCAGGTGATGAGGCACCCGGGGAAGGTCGGCTCCTCCAGCAGGACGAGCGCGTCGAGCGGGTCACCGTCCAATCCGAGGGTCTCCTCGATGTACCCGTAGTCCGCCGGGTACCGCGTCGAGGTGAACAGCATCCGGTCCAGGCGGATGCGTCCGGTGGCGTGGTCCAGCTCGTACTTGTTCCGCTGGCCCTTGGGGATTTCTACCGTCACGTCGAACTGCACGCCGATAGTGTGGCGCACGAGCGTCCGCCGTGTGGGCGGAGGTCACTCCGGGGGGTGGGGGAGATCTCGTCGAGTCCGCAGGACGAGCCGTCGGACCAGCCGTCGGAGGCGGGTGACGGAGCGGCCCCGCAGGGGTCGGAGCCCTCGGGCGGAACAGCCCCCGCGACGGTTCCGGACGACGCCGCGGCGGCGTCGCCGGCGGAGGTCGACGAGCCCCGTGCGGACGCCGAGGCAGTAGCAGCCGTCCCGGACACGCCCCCCTCGGGCACCGACGAACCGGGCACCGAGGAACCGGGCACCGACGAACCGGGCACCGACGAACCGGGCACCGAGGAACCGGGCACCGAGGAACCGGGCACCGACGAGCCGCCGGCGGACGTCGCACCAGAGCCCACCATCGCCGAGCAGGCGGCCACCGCCCAGCAGGCGGTCGAGGCCGCCGCCGCGGAACGCGTCGCCGCCGACCAGCTGGCCGCCGAGGCCGCCGAGGAGGCGGAGGCGCGACGGGCGGCCGCCGCGCAGGCCGCGGCCGATCTCGCCGAGGTCAAGCGCTGGATCGCCGAGCGCGCCGCCGCGGAGCAGGCCGCCGCCGAGGAGGCCGCGCAGCCCAGCGCGGAGGACGAGGAGGCCGCTGCCGCCGCCAAGGCCGCCGCGGACCTCGCCGAGGTGCGCCGCTGGGCCGCGGAGAAAGCGGCGGCCGAGCAGGCCGCCGAAGAGAAGGCCGCTGCCGAGCAGGCGGCGTTCGAGCAGGCCGAGGTCGAGCGCGCCGCCGCGCTGCAGGCGGAGGCCGACCGGATGGCCGCCGAGCGGGCCGAGGTGGAGCAGGCGGTGCTCGCCGAGGCGGCCGCCCGGCGCGCCGCGGAGCAGGAGGCGGCCGCCCGCGCCGCCGACGAGGCGGAGGCCCGCCGGACGGCGGAGCGCGAGGACGCCCGCCGGGCTGCTGAGCAGGCGCAGGTCGACCGGCTCGCTGCCGAGCAGGCGGAGGCCGACCGCCGCCGAGCTGCCGAGCAGGCTGCCGCCCGCGCCGACGAGCAACGGGCCGAGGACGCACGCGTCGAGGCGGCGCGGGCCGAGGCAGTGCGCGCCGATGCCGAGCGACGAGCAGCCGGCCCGCGGCCGGCCCCCGGTCCCGCCGCGCCGGGCGCCACCCCGCTGGCGGCCCTGCCCGGGCAGCCGGCCACCGGCGCCCGGCCCACTCCCGGACCCCGCCCGACACCCGCCCCGCGCCCCGCTCCCGCGCCGAGGGCCGCCCCGGAGTCCGCCCCCGCCGGCGCAACGGCTGCCGCACCGCCCACCCGTCGCGGCCGCCGGACCGGCGCTCGCCGCCGGCGCAGGGCGCTGCTGGCCGCGCTGCTGGTCCTGGTCGTCGCCGCGGTGGCCGTGGTGGTGGCCCTCCAGGTCACCGGGAACCGCGGTGGGGGTGAGCTGGCCGAGGGCGCCGAGCAGGTGCCCGACGCCGTCCTCCCGGTGCTCACCGACCCCTCGCCGGTGCTCACCGAGCTGTCCGGCAGCGCACCGCTGCCCGACCCCGCCGTGCTCAGCGGCGTGCTCACGCCGCTGCTGGCCGACCCGGCGCTGGGCAGCGGCCTCTCCGCGCAGGTGGTCGACGTCGCGACCGGCGGCGTCCTGTTCGACCTGGACGGCACCGACCCGGGCACCCCCGCCTCCACCGCCAAGCTGCTCACCGCGCTGGCCGCACTCACCACCCTCGACCCGGTCGACACCCTGACCACGACCGTCGTCGCCGGCGCCACGCCCGGGGAGGTCGTGCTGGTGGGCGGCGGTGACCCCACCCTGTCGACCACCGAGCCGTCGCAGAACTACCCGGGCGCGGCCACCGTCGCCGAGCTGGCCGCCGAGGTGCAGCAGACCCTGGGCGACGCCCCGGTCACCCGGGTGGTGGTCGACAACTCGCTGTTCAGCAGTCCGCTCACCGCCCCCGGCTGGGGAGCCGGTGACGCGCCGTCCACGTACGCGGCGCCGGTCACCGCGACCGCCGTCGACGGCGCCCGGGTCGACCCCGACGGCCCGATGCGCAGCGGCGCCCCCGGCACCGACGCCGGCCGGGCACTGGCCGCGGCGCTGGGCGTTCCGGAGGCCCCGGTCGCGCTGGGGGATGCCCCGGCCGGCGCCCGCACCCTCGGCAGCGTCGAGTCCGCTCCGGTGGTGCGGCTGGTGGAGCAGGCGCTCACCGAGTCGGACAACCTGCTGGCCGAGTCGCTGGCCCGGCACGTGGCGATCGCCCGGGGCCTCCCGGCCGACTTCGCCGGGGCCGCGCAGGCGGTCGTCGACGCGGTCGCCGACGCGGGCCTGGACACCACGGGTGTCGTGCTCAGCGACGGCAGCGGCCTCTCCAGTGCCGACCTGGTGCCCGCCCGGCTGCTCACCGACCTGCTGCGCAGCGTCGCCGACGGCAGCATCCCCGGCACCGGCGGCGTGCTCAGCGGTCTCCCGGTGGCCGGGTACGACGGCACCCTGGCCGAACGCCCCGGTGTCGGCGCCGGTCAGGCCGGGGCCGTTCGGGCCAAGACCGGCACGCTCAACGGCGTGCACGACCTGGCCGGGACGGTGCTCACCGACGACGGCCGGCTGCTGGCCTTCGCCGTGCTCGCCGACGGGGCGACGGGCGGGCTGGTCGCCGCCGAGGCGGCCCTGGACGAGGTCGCCACCGCCCTGGCCGCCTGCGGCTGCCGTTAGGCCCCCTGCCGGGTCCCGCCGCGAGCTTGCGAGTGGTGGGGAGCAGGGGGTCCTTCAGGCGTACGTTGACCGCATGAGCCGCTCCTCGTCCCTCGTCGACTGGGACCTCGCCGGCCGCACCGCCCGCCGCCTCACCTCCTCGGGTCCGGAGACCTCCCGGGAGGAGGCCGCCGACGTCGTCGCCGAGCTGCACCGCGCCGCCGCGACCGCCGTCGCGCACGTCGAGGGGCTGACCGGCCTGCACCCGGTGCCCGGCGGGCCCGAGCCGGTGGTCGCCGTCGTCGACCGGCCCGGCTGGGTCGACGCGAACACCGTCGGCATGGCCGCGCTTCTCGACCCGCTGACGGAGGGGCTGCGCGCCGCCCAGGGCAGCACCCCGCCCGGGCCGCTGGCCACCGCGATCGGGTCCCGCGCCACCGGCGTCCAGGCCGGCGGGGTGCTGGCGTTCCTCTGCACGCGGGTGCTCGGCCAGTACGAGGTGTTCGGCACCGGCGGCCGGCTGCTGCTGGTCGCGCCCAACATCGTCGAGACCGAGCGGCGCCTGGGCGTCGACCCGACCGACTTCCGGCTGTGGGTCTGCCTGCACGAGGTCACCCACCAGCTGCAGTTCACCGCCGTCCCGTGGCTGCGCCCCTACCTCGAGGAGCAGGTGCAGGCCTTCGCCTCGGCCACCGACCTCACGCCCGACGTGCTGCGCGAGCGGCTCACCGACCTGCTGCGCAGCCTCGGCGACGCGGTCCGCGGCGGCACCGACGACGGCGCCCCGCAGGGACTGATGGCGCTGGTCCGCGGCCCGGAGCAGCGGGCGGTGCTCGACCGGGTGACCGCGGTGATGAGCCTGGTCGAGGGGCACGCCGAGTTCGTGATGGACGGCGTCGGACCGGACGTCGTCCCCTCCGTGCGCACGCTGCGCAAGCGGTTCGCCCAGCGCCGCAAGGGCCGGGGGCCCATCGACCGGGTGCTGCGCCGGCTGCTCGGGCTGGAGCAGAAGATGCAGCAGTACGCCGACGGCCGGGTCTTCGTGGCCGGTGTGGTCGAGCTGGCCGGGATGGACGGGTTCAACCAGGTGTGGGCCGGCCCGCAGAACCTGCCGCTGGTCGAGGAGCTCACCGACCCCGCCCGCTGGGTGGAGCGCGTGCTGGGCAGCCGCCCGGCCGTTCCCGCCTGAGGTGGCCGGGCCGCCCCCGGCGGTCGCGGTCGTCCGGCACGCCGTCCGCGCCGGCCTCCGCCGCTCGGACCGGCCGGTGCTGGTCGCCTGCAGCGGGGGAGCGGACTCGGTCGCGCTGGCCTCGGCGCTGGCCTTCGAGGCGCGCGACGCCGGCGTCCGGGTCGGTGGCGTGACCGTCGACCACGGGCTGCAGCCCGGCTCGGCCGCCCGCGCCGACGCCACCGCGCACCTGCTGCGCGGGCTCGGCCTCGACCCGGTGCTGAGCGTGCGCGCCGAGGTGGGGGACGACGGTGGCCCGGAGGCCGCCGCCCGGGCCGGCCGCTACGCCGCCCTCGCCCGGGTGGCCGGCGAGCACGGGGCCCGGGTCGCGCTGGGCCACACCCTCGACGACCAGGCCGAGACGGTGCTGCTCGGGCTGGGCCGCGGGTCGGGCCCGCGCTCGGTGGCCGGCATGGTCGCCGAGCGGGTCGCGGACGGCGTCCCCTGGTGGCGGCCGTTCCTGGACGTCCGGCGGGCCACCGCCCGGCAGGCCTGCGCCGACCAGGGCCTGCCGGTGTGGGACGACCCGTGGAACACCGATCCGGCCTACACCCGGGTGCGGCTGCGGACCGAGGTGCTGCCGCTGCTGGAGGAGGTGCTCGGCGGTGGGGTCGCCCCGGCGCTGGCGCGCACCGCCGGGCTCCTGCGGGAGGACCTGGAGGCCCTCGACGAGCTCGCCGCCGCCCGGCTCGCCGCGCTGCTCGTGGACGGCGGGCTGCCGGCCGGGCCGGTGGCCGAGCTGCCCGACGCGCTCCGCCGGCGGGTGCTGCGCGGCTGGCTGCGGTCCGCCGGAGTCCCCGATCTGCAGGCGGTCCACCTGCGCGCGGTCGACGCCCTGCTCACCCGCTGGCGCGGTCAGGGCCGGGTGGACCTACCCGGTGGCGCGGGGGTGCTGCGCTCGTCTGGCAGGCTGGTGCTGCGGTCCGGCGCCGGGCACCCCACCGCCCGGCACGGCACCGCCACCCCCCGCACAGCCGAACTCTCAGAGGAGCCCTGACCGTGAGCGAGCCGACCACCCCCGGAGCGCAGGGCACCGGGCAGTTGGGCCCCGACCACGGCTACGGCCCCGACATCGACCACGTGCTCCTGTCCGAGCAGCAGATCCAGGACAAGATCGAGGAGCTGGCCGCGACGATCGCCGCGGACTACGCCGGCCGGGAGGTGCTCCTGGTCGGGGTGCTCAAGGGCGCGGTGATGTTCATGTCCGACTTCGCCCGGGCGCTGCGGCTGCCCACCCAGATGGAGTTCATGGCCGTCTCGTCCTACGGCAGCGCCACCAGCTCCTCGGGTGTGGTGCGCATCCTCAAGGACCTGGACCGGGACATCAGCGACCGGCACGTGCTGGTGCTGGAGGACATCATCGACTCCGGGCTCACCCTGTCCTGGCTGCTGAAGAACCTGGGCGGTCGGCGGCCGGCGAGCCTCGAGGTGTGCACCCTGCTGCGCAAGCCCGACGCGGTGAAGGTCGACGTCCCGGTGAAGTACATCGGGTTCGACATCCCCAACGAGTTCGTCGTCGGCTACGGGCTCGACTACGCCGAGCGCTACCGCGACCTGCCCTACATCGGCACGCTCAAGCCCGAGGTCTACTCCTCCTAGCAGGAGGACCCCGCTGCCCCCGACGCGGGCACGCCGGCGGCTTGCCCCCTGCAGCGGGGCCGGGGTCGCGACGAGCGGGTGCACAGGTCCCGCGGTGTACCGTCGTGCCAACGACGTCGCCCCGCGGCGGGCTGCCGCCTCCGTCCGCGTGCGGCGTCCTTGCGACGATCAGGAGGGTCGACGGGCGGGCCGGGTACGTCCCGGGTGGCCCGGCATCGGTGTATGGAACGTAAGAAGATCTTCCGCTCGGTCTGGTTCTGGGTCCTCGTGGTCGTCGCGCTGGCCTTCATCGGCTCCAGCTTCTTCCGGGGCAACGACGGCTACGACGAGGTCTCGACGTCGACCGCGCTCGCCCAGATCGAGACCGGGAACGTCACCTCCGCGACGATCAACACCACCGAGCAGACGGTCGACCTCGACCTCGAGAACCCGGTGGAGGGGAGCCAGCAGGTCAGCGCCTCCTACCCGGTGGCGCTCGAGGAGGACCTCGTCGGCCTGCTGCGGGACGCCGACGACGAGTTCGACACCACCGTCACCCAGACCAGCCTGCTCACCAGCCTGCTGGTCAGCTTCCTGCCCTTCCTGATCCTGCTGCTGCTGCTGTTCTGGCTGTTCAACTCCATGCAGGGCGGCGGCCGGGGAGTGATGGCCTTCGGCAAGTCCAAGGCCAAGGTCGTCAGCAAGGACACCCCGAAGACGACGTTCGCCGACGTCGCCGGCGCCGACGAGGCGATCGAGGAGCTGCACGAGATCAAGGAGTTCCTGCAGAACCCGGTGAAGTTCCAGGCGATCGGCGCCAAGATCCCCAAGGGCGTGCTGCTGTTCGGGCCGCCCGGTACCGGCAAGACGCTGCTGGCCCGCGCGGTCGCCGGCGAGGCCGGGGTCCCGTTCTACTCGATCTCCGGCTCGGACTTCGTCGAGATGTTCGTCGGCGTCGGCGCCAGCCGGGTCCGCGACCTGTTCACCCAGGCGAAGGAGAACGCCCCGGCGATCATCTTCGTCGACGAGATCGACGCCGTCGGGCGGCAGCGCGGCGCGGGCATGGGTGGCGGGCACGACGAGCGCGAGCAGACCCTCAACCAGATGCTGGTGGAGATGGACGGCTTCGACGTCAAGGGCGGGGTCATCATGATCGCCGCCACGAACCGACCGGACGTCCTGGACCCCGCGCTGCTGCGCCCGGGCCGCTTCGACCGGCAGATCGCCGTCGACCGCCCGGACCTGGCCGGCCGCGTCGCGGTGCTCAAGGTGCACGCCACCGGCAAGCCGCTGGCCGACGACGTCGACCTGGAGACCGTCGCCCGCCGCACCCCCGGCTTCACCGGCGCCGACCTGGCCAACGTGCTCAACGAGGCCGCGCTGCTCACCGCCCGGCACGACGGCACGGTGATCACCGACGCCGCCCTCGAGGAGGCGATCGACCGGGTCATCGCCGGCCCCGAGCGCAAGACCCGGGCGATGAGCGAGAAGGAGAAGAAGGTCACCGCGTACCACGAGGGCGGCCACGCCCTGGTGGCGCACGCGCTGCCGAACACCGACCCCGTGCACAAGGTGACGATCCTGCCGCGCGGGCGCTCGCTGGGGCACACCCTGGTGCTGCCGACCGAGGACAAGTACACCCAGACCCGCTCGGAGATGATCGACACCCTGGCCTACGCGCTGGGTGGCCGGGCCGCCGAGGAGCTGGTCTTCCACGAGCCCACCACCGGTGCCGGCAACGACATCGAGAAGGCCACCGCGATGGCCCGTTCGATGGTCACCCAGTACGGCATGAGCGCCAAGCTCGGCGCGGTCAAGTACGGCAGCACCGACTCCGAGCCGTTCCTCGGCCGGGACATGGGCTCGCGGCCGGACTACTCCGACGCGGTCGCCGCCGACATCGACGGCGAGGTGCGGGCGCTCATCGAGGCCGCGCACGACGAGGCGTGGGAGATCCTGGTCGAGTACCGGGACACCCTCGACCAGCTGGTGCTCGAGCTGATCGAGAAGGAGACCCTCTCCCGCGAGGACATGGCGCGGATCTGCGCCGGGGTCGCCAAGCGGCCCTCGCTGGCCCCGTACAACGGCTTCGGCAAGCGGACGCCGTCCCAGCGCGGTCCGGTGCTCACCCCCGCCGAGCAGGCCGCGGCGCAGAACGGGCACGTCAACGGCAGCTCGACGCAGGGCAACCCGAACCCGGTCGGGGACGTGGGCGCCCCGGCGCAGGGCCGGTGAGCGTCCGGCAGACCGGGGGCGGGCGCGAGGTCGACGGCGTCGGGCAGGACCGGGTCACCGGCGACGTCGTCGGCGACCTGCGCCCGGGCCGGATCGACTCCGCCCGGGCCGAGGCCGCCGTCCGGGAGCTGCTGCTCGCCATCGGCGAGGACCCGGACCGGCCCGGCCTGGTCGACACCCCGGCGCGGGTGGCCCGGGCGTACGCCGAGGTGTTCGCGGGCCTCGACCAGGATCCCTACGACGTCCTGGCCACGACGTTCGCCGAGGACCACGACGAGATGGTGCTGGTCAAGGACATCCCCATGTACTCGACCTGCGAGCACCACCTGGTGCCCTTCCACGGGGTCGCGCACGTCGGCTACATCCCCGGCTCCGACGGCCGGGTGACCGGGCTGTCCAAGCTGGCCCGGCTGGTCGACGTCTACGCCCGCCGACCCCAGGTGCAGGAACGGCTCACCCGCCAGGTCGCCGACGCGCTGCACGACGTGCTCAAGCCGCAGGGCGTGATCGTGGTGATCCAGGCCGAGCACCTGTGCATGTCGATGCGCGGCATCCGCAAGCCGGGGTCGTCGACGATGACCTCTGCCGTGCGCGGGGTCTTCCGGGACAGCGCGGCCACGCGCAGTGAGGCGATGAGCCTCATCCTGCAGCGGTGAACCTCGCACTGCCGCGTCCCGGCCGGTGCGTGGTGATGGGCGTCCTCAACGTCACGCCGGACTCCTTCTCCGACGGCGGCACGTTCGCCGACCAGGACGCCGCGATCGCGCACGGCCTGCGGATGCACGCCGCCGGCGCCGACTACGTCGACGTGGGCGGTGAGTCGACCCGGCCCGGCGCCGACCGCGTCGACGCCGAGGAGGAGTGCCGCCGGGTCGTGCCGGTGGTCCGCGAGCTGGCCGGCGCCGGTGTGCGGGTGAGCGTGGACACCACGCGCGCGGAGGTCGCCGAGGCGGCCCTGGACGCCGGTGCCGTGCTGGTCAACGACGTCAGCGGGGGGCTGGCCGACGCCGGCATGGCCCGGCTGGTCGCCGACACCGGGGTCCCGTGGGTGCTCATGCACTGGCGGGGGCACAGCCGGGAGATGCACGCGGCGGCCCGCTACGGCGACGTCGTCACCGAGGTCGCCGCCGAGCTGACCGCCCGGGTGGAGGACGTCGTGGCGGCCGGCGTCGACCCCGCGCAGCTGGTGCTGGACCCCGGACTGGGTTTCGCGAAGAACGCCGAGCACAACTGGGCGCTGCTCGCCGGGACGGACCGGCTGGTCACCCTCGGGCTGCCGCTGCTGGTGGGCGCCTCGCGCAAGACGTTCCTGGGCCGGCTGCTGGCCGGCCCGGACGGCACCGTCCGGCCGGTCGAGGGCCGGGAGGCGGCGACGACGGCGATCACCGTGCTGGCCGCGCAGGCCGGCGCGTGGGGCGTGCGGGTGCACGACCCGGTGCAGTCGCTGGATGCGATCAGGACGGTGGCGGCCGTGCAGACCGCCCGGAGCGGAGGGACGCACCATGGCTGATGAAGGACCCCGTCCCCCTCACCCCTCGCAAGCTCGCGGCGAGCCTCTGGACGGGGCCAGTCCCGACCGGATCACCGTGCACGGGCTGACCGGGCACGGCTTCCACGGGGTGTACCCCGAGGAGCGCGAACGCGGGCAGACGTTCCGGGTGGACGCCGTGCTGGAGCTGGACACCGCCCCGGCGGCGGCGATCGACGACCTCACCCGGACGGTCAACTACGCGGAGCTCTCCCAGCGGCTGCACGCGCTCCTCGTCGGCGAGCCGGTCGACCTGCTGGAAACCCTCGCCCAGCGGCTGGCCGACCTCTGCCTCGGGTACGGGATCGTGCAGGCCGTGGAGATCACCGTGCACAAGCCGCAGGCCGACCTCGGCGTCCCCGCCGACGACGTCACGGTCGCGATCCGGCGCGAGCGCGAATGAGCCGCGCCGTCCTGTCGCTGGGAGCCAACCTGGGTGACCGCGCGGGCACGCTGCGCCGCGCCACGGAGTCGCTCGCCGGGCAGGGGCTGGTGGCCCGATCGGTGCTGTACGAGACGCCGCCGTGGGGGCCGGTCGAGCAGCCGCCGTACCTGAACGCGATCGCCGTCGTGCGGGGCGACCGGGACGCCGCCGGCTGGCTGGCGCTGGCCGCCGAGCTGGAGCAGGCGGCGGGCCGCACCCGGGAGGTGCGCTGGGGCGCCCGCACGCTGGACGTCGACGTGGTCACGGTGACCGCCGACGACGGCACCCCGGTGCTCTCCGACGACCCGGAGCTGACGCTGCCGCACCCCCGGGCGCACGAGCGGGCGTTCGTGCTGGTGCCGTGGCTGGCGCTGGACCCCGGTGCCCAGCTGCCCGGCCACGGGGCGGTGGCCGACCTGCTCGCCGCGCTGCCGGCCGACGACGTCGACGCGGTGGTCCGCTGGGAGCAGCTGGCGTGAGCCCGGTACGCCGGCGTGACCTGCTGGTCCTCGCCCTCGGCCTCGCCGTGGCGTCCTGGCTGGTGGTGCGGGTCGCCTACGGCTCGCTGCCCGCCCTGTCCTGGTGGCTGCCGCTCCCGCTCGGGGTGCTCGCGGTCGCGGAGGCGTTCGGCGCGCGCACGCTGCGGGCCCGGCTGAGCGCGCAGCGGGAGCGCCGGCCGTCACCGAACGGGTCGGCCCGCCCGGTGGAGCCCCTGCTGGTCGCCCGGCTCGCGGTGCTCGCCCAGGCCAGCGCCTACGTCGGTGCGGTCTTCGCCGGGGTCTGGGGCGGGCTGCTGCTGCACACGCTGCCGGCGCTCGGGCAGCTGCGCGCCGCCGCGGGCGACTCGGTCACCGGAGCGATCGGCGTGGTCCTCGGGGCCGGGCTGGTCGCCGCCGCACTGTGGCTGGAGCACGTCTGCCGGATCCCGCCCGACCGCGACGACGAGGGCACCCCCGGCGGCGCCCGCGCGTAGTGGATCGGTCGGCCAGGTGGCCCCGTCCAGAGGCTCGTCCCGAGCGTGCGAGGGGTGAGGAGGACGGGGTCCTTTCTCAGACCCGGGCGGCCCCGGCCACCTCGGGCGCTCTGCCCTCCACCGAGCGGCGCAGCGCCGCGTGCAGCGACTCGGGGGTCAGCACCCCGCAGAACCGGTCGCCGTCCAGCACCGCCACCCAGCCGGCCTCCAGCTGCAGCATCGTGGCGAACGCGGTCTTCAGCGTGGCGTCGACCGGCACCCAGGCCTCCATCCGCCGCGCCGCGCCGCGGACCGTGCCCACCCCGGCGGCGCGCTCGGCGGAGATCCAGCCGTGCAGCCGCTGCGCGTCGTCCAGCACGACGGCCCAGCGGGCCCCGGCGTGCGCCAGCGCCGCCCGGGCGTCGGCCAGCCCGTCGTCGACGTGCACCACCGGGGGCTGCTCCAGGTCCCGGAGGTCGATCCCGGTGACCGCCAGCCGCTTGAGCCCGCGGTCGGCGCCCACGAAGTCGGCGACGAACGGGGTGGCGGGGGCGCCGAGCAGCTCCGCCGGCGGGGCGAACTGCTCGACGATGCCCCCCTCGCTCATCACCGCGATCCGGTCGCCCAGCCGGACGGCCTCCTCGATGTCGTGGGTGACGAAGACGATGGTCTTGCGGACCGCCTGCTGCAGCCGGAGGAACTCCGTCTGCAGGCGCTCCCGCACGATCGGGTCGACGGCGGAGAAGGGCTCGTCCATCAGCAGGACGCCGGGGTCGGCGGCCAGCGCCCGGGCCACCCCGGCCCGCTGGCGCTGCCCGCCGGAGAGCTGGTGGGGGTACCGGTCCCCGAAGGTGGCCGTGTCCAGCCCGACCAGCTCCAGCAGCTCATCCACCCGGTCGCGGGTCCGGCGCTTGTCCCAGCCGAGCAGCCGCGGGACGGTCGCGACGTTGCGCCGCACGGTCTGGTGCGGGAAGAGGCCGACGTTCTGGATGACGTAGCCGATCCGCCGGCGCAGCTGCACCGGGTCCACGGAGGTGACGTCGTCGTCGCCGAGCAGGATCCGCCCGCTGGTCGGCTCGATGATCCGGTTGATCATCTTCATCGTGGTGGTCTTCCCGCAGCCGGAGGGGCCGACCAGCACGCTGAGCTCGCCCGCGGCGAAGGTCAGGTCCAGCTCCCGCACCCCGACGGTGCCGTCGGGGTAGCGCTTGCCGACGCCGTCGAGCCGGATCTCCTCGGCTGCGGATCCTGCGGGAGATCCGGACTGGGCAGTAGCGTCCACGAGGTGGCCTTCCTGGCAGGCGCCCGGTGGTGAGCGCGGCGAGCGATCTCGTGCTCGCGGTCGAAGCGGCGCCGAACCCCTGGTTCGACCCCTCCTACGTGACCCGGAACTGGGACACCATTGTGGACCTGGCGGGCGAGCACGTCAGGCTGACCGTCGCCGCCGTGCTGCTGGGGGCGGTGATCGCGCTGCCGCTGGCGCTGCTGGCCCGGCGCAGCCGGTGGCTGGCCGGCCCGGTGCTGGGCCTGTCCACGCTGATCTACACGATCCCGTCGTTGGCGATGTTCGCCTTCATCGCGCCGGTCACCGGGCTGACGGCGACCACCGTGCTCGTCGGGCTGGTGCTGTACTCGCTGGTCATCCTGGTCCGGAACTTCCTCGCCGGCCTCCGGTCGGTGCCGCCGGACGTGCGGGAGGCCGCCCAGGGCATGGGTTACGGGCCGGCGCGGCTGTTCTGGCAGGTGGAGCTGCCGCTGGCGCTGCCCTCGTTCGTCGCCGGGCTGCGGGTCGCCACCGTCTCCACCGTCGCGCTGGCCACCGTCGGGGTCATCGTGGGGCACGGGGGGCTGGGGCAGCTGATCGTCGGCGGCTTCAACGCGAACTTCTACCGGGCGGAGATCGTCACCGGCGCGGTGGGCTGCGTGCTGCTGGCGCTCTTCGCCGACCTGCTGCTGGTGGTGGCCGAACGGCTGCTCACGCCCTGGGCCCGGCAGGCCGCGGCGTGAACCTCTGGCAGGAGGCCCTGCAGTACCTCAACGACCCCTACAACTGGACGCGGCCGAGCGGCATCCTGGACCTGCTGGTCGAACACCTGCGGATCTCCGGCGTCGCGGTGCTCGCGGCGGTCCTGCTGGCCGTGCCGCTGGGCGCGCTGCTGGGGCACACCGGCCGGGGCGGCGGGTTCACCGTCGCGCTGTCCAACGTCAGCCGCGCGGTGCCGACCCTGGCGCTGCTCACGATCTTCGCCGTCACCCCCATCGGCTTCGGACCGACGGCGACCACCATCGCGCTCGCCGTCTTCGCGTTCCCCCCGGTGCTGACCAACACCTACGTCGGCTTCCGCGGCGTCGACCGGGACGTGGTGGAGGCGTCCCGGGCGATGGGGATGAGCGAGCGGCAGGTGCTGCTGCGGGCCGAGCTGCCGCTCGCCACCCCGCTGCTGATGACCGGGGTGCGCACGGCCGCGGTCCAGGTGGTCGCCACGGCGACGCTGGCCGCGCTGGTCGCCGGGGGCGGGCTGGGCCGGATCATCAACCTGGGGTTCGGCCAGCAGGACTACGGCACCGTGCTGGCCGGGGCGCTGCTCGTGGCCGCCCTGGCGGTGCTCACCGAGGTGCTGCTCGCGGCGCTGAGCTGGGCGCTGACCCCCGGGGAGCGGCAGCTGCCGTGGACCCGGCTCCGGCTGCGCCGCCAGGCGCCGGCGACCTCCCCCCTCTGACCGCGGGTCACGGAACGGCAACGGGTCACCCGCGCGGTTGCGGTGCCGGTCCCCGGCGAGTTGGGTTGTGCGCTGCGGGTTCTTCCCGCCAGACACGCGTGGCCGTCCACCAGGGGGCGCCACGGGACACAGAAGGCGGAGCCGATGCGCACGCGTCCCCGTTCGTTCACCCATCTCGCCGTCACCGCGGCAGCCGCCGCGGTGCTGGCCACGGCCGCTTGCGGTGAGTCCGGCTCGTCCGGCACCGGCGGCGGCTCGCAGGCCGGTGGCTCGGCCGGGGCGACGCCTGCGCGCCGGTGCCCGGCGACCAGCTGGTCGTGCTCGAGGACGACCAGGAGCTGCAGAACGCCGACAACATCATCCCGGCGGTCAACGCGGAGGCCGCCGCGGCCAACCCGGCGCTGCTCCCGGCGCTGGACGCCGTCTCGGCGGAGCTGACCACCGACGACCTGGTGGAGATGAACGCCGCGGTCGACGTGCAGCGGCAGAGCGCCGAGGACGTCGCCCAGGGCTGGGTCGACGAGCACGGCAGCGTGGCCGAGGGGCTGGAGCAGGGCAACGGCCCGATCACCGTGGGTGCGGCCAACTTCACCGAGTCCACGGTGCTGGCCAACGTCTACGCCGACGTGCTCGACGCGGCGGGCTTCGACGCCTCGGTGCAGGTGGTGGGCAACCGGGAGCTGTACCTCCCCGCCCTGCAGCGCGGGGAGATCCAGGCCTTCCCGGAGTACCTGGCCACCGTCACCGAGTGGCTCGAGGGCGACGACCAGACCCAGGTCGCCTCGGGTGACGTCGAGGCCACGCTCGAGGCGCTGCGGCCGTTGGCCGACGAGGCCGGGCTGGTGTTCGGCGAGCCCTCCGAGGCCGCCGACCAGAACGCCTTCGCCGTCACCCAGGCCTTCGCCGACGAGCTCGGCGTCTCCACCCTGTCGGAACTGGCCGACGCCTGCGGCGACGGCTCGCTGGTGCTCGGCGGCCCGACCGAGTGCCCGACCCGGCCGCAGTGCCAGCCCGGCCTGGAGGAGACCTACGGGCTCGAGTTCGCCGGCTTCCGCGAGCTGGACGCCGGTGGCCCGCTGACCAAGGCCGCCATCCAGCAGGGCGAGGTGTCGATCGGCCTGGTCTTCAGCTCCGACGGGGCCCTCGCCCAGTAGAAGGACCACCCTTCCCCCCACGCCTCGCACGTTCGGCGCGGGACCCTGAAGGCTGGCCGTTCCAGTACGTCACCTCAGTACCAGCCGCCGGGGGGCAACTGCTCCCCGGCGGCGACGGCGACGTCGACCCGGTTGCCCTCCGGCGCCAGCGGGCAGGTCCACGCCGGGTCGTAGGCGCACGACGGGTGGTAGGCGAAGTTGAGGTCGACCACCAGCCGCCCGTCGTCCCCACCGAGGTCGGCGCCCTTCACCGTGTCCAGCAGGTACCGGCCGCCGCCGTAGGTCGAGCCGCCGGCGCTGCCGTCGCGCAGCGGCAGGAACAGCCCGCCGCCGTACCCGGCCAGCCACCACAGGTCCAGCCGGCCGACGTCGCCGAGGGTCACCCGCCCGACCCGGCGCAGCACCACCCCACCGTCGTCGGTGGTGGCCACCCCGAGCCGCACCGGCTCGACGTCGGTGTCCACCCGGACGTCGAAGCGCAGCGCCGGGTCGTAGCCGGCGAACGGGAGCCCGGGAAAGCCCGGTCGGGCGCCCGTTGGCAGGGGAGAGTCGGGGTGCTCGGCGAGGAGTGCGTCGCGGCCGGCCCGCCAGCCCCGCCAGGCCTCCTCGGGGTCCGCGGCGGTGCGGGCCGCCGCGTAGAGGGCGGCCACCCGGCGCCGCCAGTCCAGCAGGCTCAGCGTCATCCGCCCAGCCTGCCACCGCATCCCACGCCGACGCCGCGCCGTGACCGCCTGACGCCGTTCGGTGGCCTTATGGTGGGCGCATGGGAGGTCGCCGGGACGACAGCGCGCCCGGGCGGCCTGTCCCCGCGGGGCGTCCGCCGGTCCCACCGCCGTCCCGTCCGGGCCCTGCCCGCGCGGGGTCGACCGCCGCTGCGGCCCGCCCGCTGCCCGCGCTCGACGAGCCGGTCGTGAACCGCACCCGGTCCCGGGGACGCGCTCTCCGGGGAAGCGCCGGCGTCGGCCTGGCGGTGCTGGTCACCGTGGCGGTCGTGCTCACCGACGACCCGGTGCACCTGCGCGTGCTGCTGCTCGCGGTCTGCTGGGCGGTGGTCGCCGCCGGCCTGCTGCTCGGTGGTCGCGGCGGCGTCCCCGAGCCGGGTGACCGGGAGGCGGCGGACCGGGAGGCGGAGCTGCGGCACTCCTACGAGCTGGAGCTGGCCCGGGAGGTCGCGGCGCGGCACGAGTACGAGGCGGAGCTGGAGGGCCGGCTGCGGCGGGAGGCCGAGCAGGCCATGCGCGCCGAGCTGGCCCAGCTCCGTGGCGAGCTGGCCGGCCTGGCGCAGGTGCGGGAGGAGCTCGCATCGGTCAGCCGGCTCCGGGAGGACCTGACCGCGCTGGACCAGCTGCGCTCGGAGGTCGCCGCGCTCGGCTCGCTGCGCCAGGAGCTGAGCGGTCTCGGTCAGCTGCACGGCGAACTGGCTGCCCTGGGCGAGCTGCGGACGGACCTCGGCCGCATGCGCGCGGAGCTCACCGAGCAGCTCTCCGGCGAACTGCTGGTCGAGCGGATGGTCATGCGCGCCCAGTCGGTGCGCGGGCCGGCCGCCGCGCTGCCCGAGCAGCGCGGCACGGACGGCGAGTCGTCCGGCTGGCCGACCTCGTCCGGGTGGGACACCGGGTTCCTGACGGCGGTCGATGCCGAGCCGGTCCAGCGGCCGATGCCCGAAGCCCTGCCCACGCCGGTGCCCACGCCGGTGCCCACGCCGGTGCCCACGCCGGCGCCCACGCCGGCGCCCACGCCGGTGCCCACGCCGGTGCCCACGCCGGCGCCCACGCCGGCGCCCACGGCGGTGCCCACCCCGCGCCCGGCGGCCCGTGCCGTCGAGCCCCCGCCCTCGCCGCGGGAGTGGCTCCGCGCGAACTCCCTGGTCGACCAGCCGGCCGCCGAGCCTGCACCCCGGCGGCACCGCCGGGCCGCCGAACCCGACGACGACGCCCCGGCCGCCGGCCGGCACGGACGGACCGTCGAGCCGGGGCGCCCCGACCGGCCGACCGGCCCGGCGGAGGCGCCGGGCGACGCCGGGCCGGGCTCCTGGACGAGCGAGCCCTACGGCACCGGCACGCTCACCGGCTCCAGCTGGGCCGCCGCCGAACCGGCCGGGGAGCCGGCGAGCTCCTGGTCCACCGGCCCGGCAGGGTCCCGGTGGGATGGGGGAGAGCCCGCTCGCAGGGCGCACGAGCAGCCGGCGACGTCCGGGGACGCCCCGGCACCCCGGTCCGCCCCGGAGCCGCAGGGGCACGCCCGGCTGGAGCAGATCCTCGCCGAGAGCGGTGTGCCGGCGCCGAGCGGTCGCCGTCGGCGCCGCTACCGCGACGAGGACGGCAGCGGGGACGACGTCCTGGCCCGGGTGCTCCGCGGCGAGTAGCCGGGCGCCCCGGGACGAGGTCCCTCCTCAGCCGATCGGGCCGCGGGAGAGGGCGCCGCCGTCGAGCACCAGGGTCTGCCCGGTGACCCAGCCGGCCTCGTCCGAGAGCAGGTAGGCGGCGGCTGCGCCGACGTCCTCGGGCGCGCCGAGCCGGCCCACCGGGTACTGCGCGGCGACCTGCTCCTCGCGCCCGGTGAACAGCGCCTCGGCGAACCGGGTCTTCACCACCGCCGGCGCGACGGCGTTGACCCGCACGGTGGGCCCGAGCTCCACGGCCAGCTGGGTGGTCAGGTTGACCAGCGCGGCCTTGCTGACCCCGTAGGCGGCGATGCCCTCGCTGGACTTCAGCCCGGCCACCGACGCCACGATCAGCACCGAGCCGCCGTGCTCGGACAGCCACGCCCGCCAGGCCTCCTGCACCAGGCCGAGGCTGGCCACGACGTTGGTGTCCAGGATCTTGCGGACGGCGTCCAGCGGCGCGTCCATCAGCGGGCCGTAGACCGGGTTGATGCCCACGTTGCCGACCAGCACGTCCAGGCTGCCGAAGGTGTCGATCGCGGCGCGGACGGCGGCGGCGCGGTGCTCGGCGTCCGCGACGTTCCCCGCGACGGCCACCGCCTTCTCCGGCCCGCCCAGGGCCTCGACCGCCTCGGCGAGCGCCTCCGGCCTGCGGGCGGTGACCACCACCCGGGCGCCCCGGTCGACCAGTGCCCGGGCGATGGCGAGGCCGATGCCCCGGCTCGCCCCGGTGACCAGTGCGGTGCGTCCCTCGAAGCTGCTCACCGTGCTCCTCCCGCTCCGGCGCCGGCTCCGCTGCCGGCGCGCGCCTCAACGTATCCAGCGCCCGGTGACCGCGTGGACTCACCCGGGTGAGCCAGGACACAGCGGTCGGCCGTTGCCCGGCGCCGGGACGGTGACAGACTCGATGCCGCACGTCACCTGCGTGACACGCCTCCGGGCGGTTGCAGCGGGCGGGGTGCCCAGCACGACCGCACAGCACGACCGCACAGCACGACTCCGGCCCACGACGACGTGGGACGACGCGACCTGAGTCCGGTACCCGCCAGGGACTGGAACGAGAGGGTGCACCCGGGATGCCGATCCGTCCCTCCCGCGCGGGAGATCCCGCGCCCGCTGACCTGCCCCACGACCTGCCCGCCGCCGGGCTCGCCCCGGCCGCCGAGGCCCCCGCCCGTCTCCGCGTCGGCGTCATCGGCGCCGGCCGGGTGGGCGCCGTGCTCGGTGCCGCGCTCGCCGCCGCCGGCCACGACGTGGTCGCCGCCTCCGGGCTGTCCGCCGCCACCCGTGAGCGCGCCGCCCGCCTGCTGCCCGGGGTGCCGCTGCGCCCCGCCGACGAGGTCGTCGCCGGCAGCGACCTGGTGGTGCTCGCGGTCCCCGACGACACGCTGGCCGGGCTGGTCGCCGGCCTGGCGGAGACCGGCGTCTGGCGCCGTGGCCAGCTGCTCTTCCACACCTCCGGCGCGCACGGCCTGGCCGCGCTGGAGCCGGCCGAGCGGGCCGGCGTCCTGCCGCTGGCCCTGCACCCGGCGATGACCTTCTCCGGCGGGCCCGAGGACGCCCAGCGGCTGACCGCGAGCCCGTTCGGGGTGACCAGCCGGCCCGAGCACCGGGCCGTGGCCGAGATGCTGGTGCTGGAGATGGGGGGCGAGCCGTTCTGGGTCGCCGAGGCCGACCGGCGGCTGTACCACGCGGCGCTGGTCACCGGCGCCAACCACCTGGTCACCCTGGTCGCCGAGGCCGCCGACCTGCTGCGCACCGCCGGCGTGGACGCCCCCGCGCGGGTGCTGGGCCCGCTGCTCACCGCCGCCCTGGACAACGGCCTGCGCCGCGGTGACCGCGGGCTCACCGGACCGGTCAGCCGGGGCGACGTCGGCACCGTCCGCGACCACCTGGACACCCTCACCGAGCGGGCGCCGGACTCGGTCGGTGCCTACGTGGCGCTCGCCCGGCGCACCACCGAGCGGGCGCTGGCCGCCGGCCGGCTGAAGCGGCACGAGGCCGACCCGCTGCTGGAGCTGCTCGACGGGGCGCGGCAGAACGGCGTAGCTCGATGACCGCTGGT
The DNA here is from genome assembly GCF_054050925.1 of Modestobacter sp. SYSU DS0657. Taxonomy (NCBI): domain Bacteria; kingdom Bacillati; phylum Actinomycetota; class Actinomycetes; order Geodermatophilales; family Geodermatophilaceae; genus Modestobacter; species Modestobacter sp. SYSU DS0657. The sequence goes on from NZ_JBJHAG010000004.1 coordinate 114,547, forward strand.
CGGCCTCCTTCCGGGTCCGCTCGCGAGCGTGCGAGCGGAGGGGAGAAGGGGGTCCTTCCGCCGATGACCGTGACCACGCGCCCGGCCGTCGTCGCGACCACCGCCGAACTGCGCACGCTCCGCGCCGCCCTGCCCGGCCCCGTCGTCCTGGTGCCCACGATGGGCGCGCTGCACGAGGGCCACCGCACGCTGGTGCGGGCCGCGCGAGAGCACGGTGGCAGCGTCGTGGTCTCGGTGTTCGTCAACCCGACCCAGTTCGGGCCCGGCGAGGACTTCGACCGCTACCCGCGCACCTGGGACGCCGACCTCGCCGCGCTCGCGGAGGAGGGGGCCGACGTCGTCTTCCACCCGCCGGTCGAGGAGGTCTACCCGCCCGGCTCGGTGGGCGTCACCGTGCATCCCGGGCCGCTCGGTTCGGTGCTGGAGGGCGCCGTCCGCCCCGGGCACTTCGCCGGCGTGCTCACCGTCGTGGCGAAGCTGTTCGGCCTGGCCCGCCCGGACGTCGCCGTGTTCGGGGAGAAGGACTACCAGCAGCTCACGCTGATCCGCGCGATGGCCCGCGAGCTCGCGCTGGGTGTCGAGGTCGTCGGCGTGCCCACCGTCCGGGAGGCCGACGGCCTGGCGCTGTCCTCCCGCAACCGGTACCTCGACGTGGAACAGCGGCAGGCGGCCGCGGCGTTGTCCGCAGCACTGCGCGCCGGGGCCACCGCCGGGGCGCAGGGCGCCGCCGCCGTCCTGGCCGCCGCCCGCGCGGTGCTCGACGCGGCCCCCGACCTGCTCCAGGACTACCTGGAGCTGACCGATCCAGATCTGGGACCGTCGCCCGTCGCCGGACCCGCGCGGCTGCTGGTCGCCGCCCGCGCCGGCACCACCCGCCTGATCGACAACACAGCTGTGGAACTGGGGTACCGCTGATGATGCGCACGATGCTCAAGAGCAAGATCCACCGGGCCACGGTGACCCAGGCGGACCTGCACTACGTCGGCTCGGTGACCATCGACGAGGACCTGCTCGACGCCGCGGACCTGCTGCCCGGTGAGCAGGTGGCGATCGTCGACGTCACCAACGGCGCCCGGCTGGAGACCTACGTGATTCCCGGCGAGCGCGGCTCCGGCGTGATCGGCATCAACGGCGCCGCCGCGCACCTGGTGCACCCCGGCGACCTGGTCATCCTGATCAGCTACGGCCTGATGGACGAGACCGAGGCCAAGTCGTACCTGCCGAAGGTCGTGCACGTCGACGGCGCCAACCGTGTCGTCGAGCTCGGCGCCGACCCGTCCGCCCCGGTGCCCGGCGCCCCCGACCAGCAGCGCAGCGACCGCGGCGTCCCCGTCCGGTGACCGCTGCCGCAGAAATGGCCATTTCTGCGGCAGCGGCGGCCCGCACGCGGCTGCCGTTGCGGTTGTCGGCGCCGGCCCCCGGCTGGGCGCTGACCGCCGACGTCTGCGTCGTCGGCTCCGGGGTCGCCGGGCTGTGCGTCGCGCTGCACGCCCGCGCCGCCGGGCTGTCGGTCGCCGTGGTCACCAAGGTCGAGGTCGACGACGGCTCGACCCGCTGGGCGCAGGGCGGGATCGCCGCCGTGCTCGACCCGGCCGACACCCCCGCCGCGCACGCCCGGGACACCGAGGTGGCCGGCGTGGGGCTGTGCGAGCCGGCCGCGGTCCAGGCGCTGGTCGCCGAGGGTCCCCAGCGGCTGCACCAGCTGATCAGCTGGGGTGCGGCGTTCGACCGCGACCCAGCCGGCCGGCTGCTTCTCACCCGCGAGGGCGGGCACTCGACCGACCGGATCGTGCACGCCGGCGGCGACGCCACCGGTGCGGAGGTGCAGCGGTCGCTGGTGCAGGCCGTCGCCGCCGACCCCGGCATCACCCTGGTCGAGCACGCCATGGTGCTCGACCTGGTCACCGACGCCACCGGGCGCGCCTGCGGGGTGACCCTGCACGTGCTGGGTGAGGGCAGCGCCGACGGCGTCGGCGCGGTCCGCGCCCGGGCCGTCGTGCTCGCCACCGGCGGCATGGGGCAGGTCTACGCCTCGACCACCAACCCCTCGGTCTCCACCGGCGACGGCGTGGCCCTGGGCCTGCGCGCCGGAGCCGTCGCCACCGACCTCGAGTTCGTCCAGTTCCACCCCACCGCCCTGTACCTCGGTGCCGGCGCGCGCGGGCAGCAGCCGCTGGTCTCCGAGGCGCTGCGCGGCGAGGGTGCGGTGCTGCGCGACGGCGCGGGGGAGCGGTTCCTGGTCGGCGTGCACGAGCTCGCCGAGCTGGCGCCCCGCGACGTCGTGGCCAAGGCGATCACCCGGGTGCAGCTGCGCGACGGCGTCGACCACGTCTGGCTCGACGCCCGGCGCGTCCCCGGCCTGGCGGCCCGCTTCCCGACGATCGTGGCCAGCTGCCGGGCGCACGGCATCGACCCGGTCACCGAACTGGTGCCGGTGACCCCCGCGGCGCACTACGCCTCCGGTGGCCTGGTCACCGACCTGGCCGGGCGGACGACGGTGCCCGGGCTGTACGCCTGCGGAGAGGCCGCCTGCACCGGCGTGCACGGCGCGAACCGGCTGGCGTCCAACTCGTTGCTGGAGGGGCTGGTCTTCGCCGGCCGGATCGGCGAGGCGCTGGCCCGCGAGCTGCCCGTGCCCGGCACCCCGGCCGGGGCCGACCCCCGCCCGGTGGGCCTGCTGGACGCCGACGCGCGGAGCGCGCTGACCGCGGCCATGTCCGCGCACGTGGGCGCGCTGCGCAGCGGCGCCGGTCTGGCCGCCGCCGGCGAGCGGATCACCGCCCTGGCCGCGCGGGCCGGCGACGGCGTCGACCCGGGCGTGCCCGGCTGGGAGACCACCGACCTGTTCACCGTGGCCGCCGCGATCACCGCCGCGGCCACCGCCCGCGAGGAGACCCGTGGCTGCCACTGGCGCGAGGACCACCCCGACGCCCACGACGACTGGCGGGTGCACCTGGACGTGCGCCTGGGCGCCGACGGCGGGGTCACGGTGACCCGCCGCCCGGTCGGCACACCGGTGGAGGTGGACTGGTGAGCGAGCACCCCAGCGAGCGGGGCCGGAACGGAGCGGGCCACCGAGCGGAGCGAGGCATGACGTGGTGAGCGATGACCTGCTGCGTGCCGCGACGGACCTGGCCGGCACCGGCCTGGACGCGGCGTGGGTCGACGAGCTGGTCGAGCGGACGCTCACCGAGGACCTCACCGGCGGCGCCCCGCTGCCCCGGCAGCCGGACGTCGCGGTCGGCTACGACGTCACCAGCGCCGCCACCGTCCCCGGCGACCAGTTCGGGACGGCGGACCTGGTGGCCCGCGCGGACGGCGTCGTCGCCGGGGTGCCGCTGGCCGCCCGGGTGTTCGCCCGGCTGGCCCCCGGCGCCACCCTGACCGCCTCGGCCGCGGACGGGGACCGGGTGCGCCGCGGCGACGTGCTGCTCACCGTGCGCGGCCCGGTGCGGGCGCTGCTGGCCGCCGAGCGCAGCGCGCTGAACATCGCCAGCCGGGCCAGCGGCATCGCCACCGCCACCCGCGCCTGGGTCGACGCGGTGGCCGGCACCGGCGCGGTCGTGCTGGACACCCGCAAGACCACCCCGGGGCTGCGGCCGCTGGAGAAGTACGCGGTGCGCTGCGGCGGCGGGTCGAACAAGCGGATGGGCCTCTACGACGTCGCGATGGTCAAGGACAACCACGTCGCCGCCGCCGGTTCGGTCGCCGCCGCCGTCGCCCTGGTGCGGGAGCGGGCGCCGCGGATCACCGTGCAGGTCGAGTGCGACACCCTGGAGCAGGTCGCCGATGCGGTGGCCGCGGGTGCGGACTTCCTGCTGCTGGACAACATGACCCCCGACCAGCTGCGGCAGGCGGTCGCGCTGGTGGGGGACCGGGAGGTCGAGCTGGAGGCCACCGGTGGGCTCACCCTCGCCGTGGCCGCGGAGGTCGCCGCGACCGGGGTCGACTTCCTCTCCGTCGGGGCGCTGACCCACTCGTCGCCGATCCTGGACCTCGCCCTCGACCTGCGGGCGCCGGACCCGCGCGCCGGGGGCTGACCGTGCTGCTCACCGTGGACGTCGGCAACAGCCACACCGTGCTGGCCACCTTCGACGGCGACCGGCGGGTCGGGAGCTGGCGGGTGACCACCCGGTCGCGGGCCACCGCCGACGAGCTGCTGCTCCTCTGGCGGGGGCTGCTGCGCGACACGGAGGTCACCGGGGTGGCCGCCTGCTCCACGGTGCCCGCGCTGCTGCCGGCGCTGCGCCAGCTGCTGGACTCCCTCGCCGTCCCGGTCACCCTGATCGGACCGGGGGTGCGCACCGGCGTGCCGCTGCACGTGGACAACCCGCGGGAGGTGGGCGCCGACCGGGTGGTCACCGCCCTGGCCGCCCACGAGCTCTACGGCCGCCGGCCCGACGGCAGCGGCCGGCCGGTCGTCGTCGTCGACTTCGGCACCTCCACCAACGTCGACGCCGTCGGCCCGGGCGGGCAGTTCCTCGGCGGCGCGCTGGCCCCCGGGGTCGAGGTGAGCCTGGACGCGCTGGCCACCCGGGCGGCGCAGCTCCGCTCGGTGGAGCTGACCGTGCCCGCCCAGGCGATCGGGAAGAACACCGTGGCCGCGCTGCAGTCCGGCCTGGTGCTGGGTTTCGCCGGGCTCGTCGACGGACTGGTCGACCGGATCGCGGGGGAGCTGGTGGCCCGGTTCGGCGCCGCGCCGGTGGTGGTCGCCACCGGAGGGCTGCACCGGCTGGTCGCCGACAGCTGCCGGTCCATCGCCGAGCGTGACCCGGACCTCACCGTGCAGGGCCTGCGGCTGGCCTTCGAGCGCCACCAGGGCGGTACCGCGGAGCGCTGACCGGTGCCCGCCGTAGGCTGGGACCCCGTGAGCGAGGAACCCCCCGGCAACGTCGACGACGAACTCCCCGAGCAGCTGCGGGTCCGGCGGGCCAAGCTGGACCGGCTGCGCGAGGCCGGGATCGACCCCTACCCCGTCACGGTGGCCCGGACGGCGAGCCTGGCCGACGTGCGCGCCGAGCACCCGGACCTGCCGCCGGACACGATGACCGGTGCGCGGGTCGGCGTGACCGGGCGGGTGATCTTCTCCCGGAACACCGGCAAGCTCTGCTTCGCGACGCTGCGCGAGGGCGACACCGAGCTGCAGGTCATGCTGTCGATCGACCGGGTCGGCGAGGAGCTCCTGGCCGCCTGGAAGGCCGACGTCGACCTCGGCGACCACGTGCTGGTCACCGGTGAGATCGGGACGTCGCGGCGTGGCGAGCTGTCGGTTTTCGCCGACTCCTGGCAGCTGGCCGCCAAGGCGCTGCGCCCGCTGCCGGTGGCGCACAAGCCGATGAGCGAGGAGCTGCGGGTCCGGCGTCGCTACGTCGACCTGATCGTCCGGGACGAGGCGCGGCGCACCGTGCAGGAGCGCGCCGCGGTGATGAGCGCATTGCGTTCCGGGCTCGCCGGGCGCGGTTTTCTCGAGGTCGAGACGCCGATGCTGCAGACCGTGCACGGCGGAGCGGCGGCGCGTCCATTCCGGACGCACATGAACGCCTTCGACCTGGACCTCTACCTGCGCATCGCGCCGGAGTTGTTCCTCAAGCGCTGCATCGTCGGTGGCCTCGACCGGGTGTTCGAGATCAACCGGAACTTCCGGAACGAGGGCGCCGACTCCTCGCACTCCCCGGAGTTCGCGATGCTGGAGTTCTACGCGGCCTACGGCGACTACTCCGACGGCGCCCGCATCACCCGCGAGCTCATCCAGGAATGCTGTGCGGCGCTGTTCGGCGACCATGTCGCACGGCACCACGACGGCACCGAACTGGACCTGTCCGGTGAGTGGCCGCAGCGCCCGCTCTACGGACTGGTATCCGAGGCGGTGGGGGAGGAGGTCACCCCGCAGACGCCGGTGGAGCACCTGCGCGCCCTCGCCGAGCGGCACGAGGTCGGCGTCGACCCGGCCTGGCTGCCCGGCAAGGTCGTCGAGGAGATCTTCGAGGCGCTGGTTCAGGACACGCTGCAGTCGCCGACCTTCGTCGTCGACTACCCGCTGGACACCTCGCCCCTGACCCGCGCGCACCGGTCGGAGCCCGGCCTGGCGGAGAAGTGGGACCTCTACATCGGCGGCATCGAGCGGGGCACCGGCTACTCCGAGCTCGTCGACCCGGTCGCCCAGCGCGAGCGGTTCACCCAGCAGGCGCTCCTGGCGGCGGCCGGTGACCCCGAGGCGATGGTGCTCGACGAGGACTTCCTGGAGGCCCTCGAGTACGGCATGCCGCCCACGGCGGGCGTCGGCATGGGCATCGACCGGCTGATGATGACGCTCACCGGACTCGGCATCCGGGAGACGATCCTGTTCCCGCTGGTGCGGCCGCTGCATTCCTGACCTGCGTTTTCCCCACGCTTCCGCGTGAAATGCGTGGGCGGATTAGGGAAATGGCGGGCAATGTGGTGCAATGGTGCCGGTCGACCCCCGGGTCGGCTAATTGCACTGGCCACGGGGGCTGACGCAACAGGAGTGGAACAACAATGGCTCGCAAGGTCCAGGTGATCCTCAGTGACGACCTCGACGACGGCATTCCCGCCGACGAGACGGTGACCTTCGCCCTCGACGGGACGACGTACGAGATCGACCTGTCGGAGAAGAACGCCGCGGAGATGCGCGACGTGTTCGGCAAGTACGTCTCGGCGGCGCGCAAGGTGAGCAGCCGCGGCACCCGGGCCTCCGGTGCCGGGCGTTCCCGGGCGACCGGTGGCGGTGGCCGGATGGATCGCGAGCAGGCCGGCGCCATCCGCGACTGGGCCCGCAAGAACGGTCACGAGGTCAGCGACCGCGGCCGCATCCCGGCCAGCGTCGTCGAGGCCTTCGAAGCGGCTCACTGAAAGAGGGCCCCGTCCTCCTCACCCCTCGCGAGCTCGGGGCGAGCCTCTGGACGGGGCCACCTGACGGCGCCTGCGAGGGGGCCGTTCCAGCACGTCGCCACGGCCCGGCTCCCCACCGAGGGAGCCGGGCCGTCGACGTCTCTCCCGGGCCCGGCGGCTGCGCCCGGGAGCACCCGTCGGGTGCGTCGGGAACGCGATCCCTCGTGCCACGGCGCCCGGACGGCGCCGCGACGCTCAGCAGTCGAACACCGACCAGCAGATGTCGTTGCGCAGCCGCTGGTCGTCGAGGACCAGCGCACGGACCCCCTCCGGGAGCTGGTCGCGCTGCCACCGGCACTCACGTCGCCCGGCCCCCTCCGCCTCGCCCTCCGGCGCAGCCGCTCGGGCGGCCTTGATCGCGTAGGCGGCCGCCCCCAGGTCGTGCGCAGCCACGTGCGCCACCGCCGCGGCCTGGCCGGCGGCGTACGCGGCGTGCCGGGGTGCCCCGGTCAGGTCCCGGGCCGCGCCCATGGCGTGTCCGCCCGCCGCGCGCGCCCGCATCATCGGGACCTCGCCGCGCACCCAGGCGCGGGTGTGCTCGATCGCCCGGCGCGGTCGCGGGTCCGCCGGCCGGGCCGCCTCGAACAGCGGGAGCACGTGCTCTGCGCACGACGCCGCCCACAGGGCGAGCAGGTGGTGGTCGGCGTCGGTGAGGGTCCCGCCGCGGCGGACCGTCACCAGTCGGGGGTCCGGCACCCTCGGGAGGATCACGGTGAGCTCCTGTCCGCTTGGGGGGCGTCCGCTGACGGCGTAACGGCGGCACGGGGGCGGCGGAACACCGTCAGTGGGACGACAGTTGACTCTCACGAGCCCCCGATCAGGTCCGACGGCCTCGTCTCGGCGCAGGTCGGGCGGTGCGAACTACAGTGGAACGACCGGTGCCCCAGCGCGCCGACGTACGTCGGGTGTCCACCGTCCCCTGCCGGGGACACGAGCACAGCAGGTCCAGCCGGTCAGAGGGAGATACAGCAGATGTTCGAACGGTTCACCGACCGAGCCCGTCGGGTGGTCGTCCTGGCCCAGGAAGAGGCCCGGATGCTCAACCACAACTACATCGGCACCGAGCACATCCTCCTGGGTCTGATCCACGAGGGTGAGGGTGTCGCTGCCAAGGCGCTCGAGTCCCTCGGCATCTCGCTGGAGGGCGTCCGGCAGCAGGTGGAGGAGATCATCGGCCAGGGCCAGCAGGCCCCGTCCGGGCACATCCCCTTCACCCCCCGCGCCAAGAAGGTGCTCGAGCTGTCCCTGCGCGAGGCGCTGCAGCTCGGCCACAACTACATCGGCACCGAGCACATCCTGCTCGGCCTGATCCGCGAGGGTGAGGGCGTGGCCGCCCAGGTCCTCGTGAAGCTCGGCGCCGACCTCAACCGTGTCCGCCAGCAGGTCATCCAGCTGCTCTCCGGCTACCAGGGCAAGGAGCCGGCCGCCGCCGGTGGCCCGGCCGAGGGCACGCCGTCGACCTCGCTGGTCCTCGACCAGTTCGGCCGCAACCTGACCCAGGCTGCCCGCGACTCGAAGCTCGACCCGGTCATCGGGCGGGCCAAGGAGATCGAGCGGGTCATGCAGGTCCTGTCGCGGCGGACCAAGAACAACCCCGTCCTGATCGGTGAGCCCGGCGTCGGCAAGACCGCCGCCGTCGAAGGGCTGGCCCAGGCCATCGTCAAGGGCGAGGTGCCCGAGACGCTGAAGGACAAGCAGCTCTACACCCTCGACCTCGGCGCCCTGGTCGCCGGTTCCCGCTACCGCGGTGACTTCGAGGAGCGGCTGAAGAAGGTCCTCAAGGAGATCCGCACCCGCGGCGACATCATCCTGTTCATCGACGAGATCCACACCCTCGTCGGGGCGGGCGCTGCCGAGGGCGCGATCGACGCCGCCAGCATCCTCAAGCCGATGCTGGCCCGCGGTGAGCTGCAGACCATCGGCGCCACCACGCTGGACGAGTACCGCAAGCACCTGGAGAAGGACGCCGCGCTCGAGCGCCGCTTCCAGCCCATCCAGGTCAGCGAGCCGACCCTCGCCCACACGGTGGAGATCCTCAAGGGCCTGCGCGACCGCTACGAGGCGCACCACCGGATCAGCATCACCGACAGCGCCCTCGTGGCCGCGGCGACGCTGGCCGACCGGTACATCTCCGACCGCTTCCTGCCGGACAAGGCGATCGACCTGATCGACGAGGCCGGTGCCCGGATGCGGATCAAGCGGATGACCGCTCCGCCGGACCTGCGCGAGTTCGACGACCGGATCGCCGGCGTCCGCCGCGAGAAGGAGTCGGCGATCGACGCGCAGGACTTCGAGAAGGCGGCCTCTCTCCGCGACAAGGAGAAGCAGCTGCTGGGCGAGAAGGCCGAGCGGGAGAAGGCGTGGAAGGCCGGCGACATGGACGTCGTCGCCGAGGTCGACGACGAGCAGATCGCCGAGGTGCTGGCCAACTGGACCGGCATCCCGGTCTTCAAGCTCACCGAGGAGGAGACCTCCCGGCTGCTCCGCATGGAGGACGAGCTCCACAAGCGGATCATCGGCCAGGAAGAGGCCATCAAGAGCGTCAGCCAGGCGATCCGGCGCACGCGGGCGGGCCTGAAGGACCCCCGTCGTCCCGGCGGTTCGTTCATCTTCGCCGGCCCCTCGGGTGTCGGTAAGACCGAGCTGGCCAAGGCGCTCGCGCAGTTCCTCTTCGGCGAGGACGACGCCCTCATCCAGATCGACATGGGCGAGTTCCACGACAAGTTCACCGTGTCGCGGCTCGTCGGTGCGCCTCCCGGCTACGTCGGTTACGACGAGGGTGGCCAGCTGACCGAGAAGGTGCGGCGCAAGCCGTTCTCGGTGGTCCTCTTCGACGAGATCGAGAAGGCGCACGCCGATGTCTTCAACACGCTGCTCCAGGTGCTGGAGGACGGCCGGCTGACCGACGGCCAGGGCCGGATCGTGGACTTCAAGAACACGATCCTGATCCTGACCACCAACCTCGGGACGCGGGACATCTCCAAGGCCGTCGGCCTCGGCTTCCAGGCCGGGAACGACAACCAGAGCAACTACGAGCGGATGAAGCTCAAGGTCAACGAGGAGCTCAAGCAGCACTTCCGGCCGGAGTTCCTCAACCGCATCGACGACATCGTCGTGTTCCACCAGCTGACCGAGGACGAGATCGTCCACATCGTGGACCTGATGCTCGGCCGCCTGGAGACGCAGCTGAAGAACAAGGACATGGCGATCGAGGTCACCCCGGCGGCGAAGAAGCTGCTCGCCGCCCGGGGCTTCGACCCGGTGCTGGGTGCCCGCCCGCTGCGGCGGACCATCCAGCGCGAGATCGAGGACGCGCTGTCGGAGAAGATCCTCTACGGCGAGCTGACCAGCGGTCAGATCGTGGTGGTCGACGTCGACGAGTCCGAGGACCCGACCAAGTCGACCTTCACCTTCCGCGGTGAGGCCAGGCCGATCGACGTGCCCGACACGCCGCCGGTGGCGCTCTCCGGTGCGGACGGCGACGACGAGGGTCCGGCGGCCGCGCAGGCCGAGTGATCGACCCGTAGGTCCACCACAGGGGCCGTCTCCCATCCGGGAGGCGGCCCCTGTGTCGTGCCGGGGCCCGTCTCCGGGATCAGCTGACCTGATCGGGCGTGCTCCTGGCTCAGCTCCCGGGGTGAGCCAGGAGCACGCACGGTGAGCCCGGACGCCGCAGCGGCGGGCGCTCAGGCGGGCAGGGAGAACCGGCCGTCGGTGGTCTGCTCGACCAGGCCGTCGACCAGCAGCGAGTCCAGGCAGCGGGAGCGCTGCACGGCGTCGTCCCAGGCCGGCACGAGCGCGTCGGCCTCCACCGGTCCCTCCGCGGCGCGCAGCACGTCCAGCAGCCGGCCGCGCACCTGCCGGTCGGTGCCGGCGAACTTCTGCACCCGGCGGGGCGGGCCGTCGTGCGCAGGGGAGCCGGCCAGCCGCCAGGCGCAGCGGTCGCGCACCGGGCAGGCGGGGCAGCGCGGTGTCCCGGCGACGCAGACCAGCGCACCGAGCTCCATCACCGCCACCGAGAAGCGGACCGCCCGGGCGTCGTCGACCGGCGCCAGCGCGGCGATGTCGGTCAGGTCCGAGGCGCGGGCCGGAGCCGCCTCGGCGCGGCCGTGCACCAGGCGGGCGACGACCCGGCGGACGTTGGTGTCGACGACGGGCTGCCGCCGGCCGTGGCCGAAGCAGCTGACCGCCCGGGCGGTGTAGGTGCCGACGCCGGGCAGGGCCTCCAGCTCGGCCACCTCGGCCGGCACCTGACCGCCGTGGCGCTGGGTGAGGGCGACTGCCGCCTCGCGCAGCCGCAGCGCCCGCCGGGGGTAGCCCAGCTTCCCCCACGCGCGGATGACCTCCGCGGGGCTCTCCGCGGCCAGCGAGGCCGGGGTGGGCCAGCGCCGCAGCCACGCACGCCAGACCGGCTCCACGCGCGCCACCGGGGTCTGCTGCAGCATCACCTCGCTGACCAGGACCGCCCACGGGTCGGTGCCCGGCGCCCGCCAGGGCAGGTCGCGTGCCGCCCGGGCGTACCAGTCGACGATCGTCTCCCCGACCGGTTCGACGTCGTCGGCGGCGGACCGGTCGGTGCCGGGGAGAGCGCTCACGAGCGCCCAGTCTGCCTCGTGGCCGACGCGGTGGACCGGTTCGCCACGGAGCGTCACCGCTGGATCGCGGGTCGGTGAGGTCGGTCGACCTGCGCGGTCGGAGGCCGCGCGGTCCGGGCGTGGCGCGCGGCCACCGGCGCGGACGGGCGGCTAGCGTCGCCGTGTGCTCCACCCGGTCGGCCCCCTGCCCGCCGCCGTCTACTGGCGGCGGCGGCTGCTCGTGCTCGGGTGCGCCGTGGGGGTGCTCGGCGGGGGCGGCTGGGTGGCGGTCGCGGCCGCCACGAGCGAGGACGCCGAGGTCGCTGCGGAGGCGCCCGTGAGCGGAGAACCGGTCGATCCGCCGCTGCTGGACCAGGTGAGCCCCTCGCTGGCCGCGGTCGAGGTGCCCACCGCCTCACCCACGGCGCCACCCACGGCGACAGCGCCCGCCGCCAGCACACCTCCGCCGGAGCCCACCGGGCCGGCCCCCGGGGACAGGTGCAGCGACGAGATGATCGCGGTCGAGGTCCAGCCCCGGCCGGCGACCACCCCGGTCGGCAGCAAGCCCACGTTCGACCTGGTGGTGAGCAACGTGTCGGCGGTGCCGTGCGTGCGCACCCTGGACAAGCAACTGCAGGAGATCGTGCTGCTCGACGGCGCGGGGAACCGGCTCTGGGGGAGCAACGACTGCTTCCCCGAGGAGAGCGACGACGTCCGGACGCTGCAGCCGGAGGAGTCCGTCGTCTTCCCGGTGCTGTGGGGCGGGCTCACCAGCACCCCAGGCTGCGCCACCGAGCGGACGCCGCCTCCGCCGGGCGACTACGTCCTCCGCGGGCGCCTGGACACGCGCACCAGCCCGGACGCCCGGTTCACCCTCACCTGAAAAGGCACCCCCTCGACTCTCACCGCTCGCGAGCTCGCGGCGGGCCCCTGCGAGGGGGCCATCGCGATGTCGCGCGGATCCCTGTCAGGGGTCCTAGGAGTAGCGGTCGAGGATCGAGGTCTCGGCGAGCCGGGACAGCCCCTCGCGGATGCCGCGGGCGCGGGCCTCACCGACGCCCTCGACGGCGAGCAGGTCCTCGATGGTCGCGGCCAGCAGCTTCTGCAGCCCGCCGAAGTGGGTGACCAGCCGGTCGATGATGCCGGCGGGCAGCCGCGGCACCCGGGCCAGCAGGCGGTACCCGCGCGGGCTGACCGGGGAGTCGAGGGCGTCGGGAGAGGTGGGCAGCCCGTAGCAGCGCGCCACCGCGGAGAGGTCGAGGAGCTCGGTGGCGGACAGCGCCCGCAGGTCGGCCAGGACCTCCTCGCCGGTGCGGCCGCGCCGGCCGCTGGGCAGGTAGTCGCGGACCAGCAGCCCGCGGTCCTCCTCGACGCCGGCGAGCATCTCGTCCAGCTGCAGGGCCAGCAGGCGGCCGTCGGTGCCGAGCTCGATGACGAAGCCCTCGATCTCGTCGGCGATCCGGCGGACCATCTCCAGCCGCTGGCTGACGCTCATCGCGTCGCGCACGGTGACCAGGTCCTCGATCTCCAGGGCCGACAGCGTGCTGGCGACCTCGTCGAGCCGCAGCTTGTACCGCTCCAGGGCGCTCAGCGCCTGGTTGGCGCGGGCCAGGATCGTCGTCGGGTGCTCGAGGATGTAGCGGCGGCCGGTGACGTAGACGGAGATGATGTGCATCGACTGGCTGACCGAGATCACCGGGAACCCGGTCTGCAGGGCCACCCGCTCGGCGGTGCGGTGCCGGGTGCCCGATTCCTCGGTGGGGATCGTCGGATCGGGCATGAGGTGCACACCGGCGCGCACGATCCGGGTGCCGTCGTAGGAGACGATCACCGCGCCGTCCATCTTGGCGAGCTCGCGCAACCGGGTGGCCGACAGGGCCACGTCGAGGGCGAACCCGCCGGTGCACAGCGACTCGACCACCCGGTCGTAGCCGAGGACGATCAGGGCACCGGTGCGGCCGGCGAGGATCCGCTCCAGACCGTCCCGGAGCGCGGTTCCCGGGGCGATCCGACCGAGCAGTTCCCGCAGCGCGGCCTCGGGGTCCACAGCGGGGGGCACGAGCGCTCCTGACGGTCGGGCGGTACGGCCGCTGATCCTACGCGGCTCCCCCTGCTGGTCGGTCACCTCGGGTCCCCCTCGCGGGTGGCCGGCCGCGCCTTCGACACGCTGCGTCACCACAGCCGCGCGAACGCGCCGCCCAGGTCGGCGACCTCGATCAGGCGCATGCCCTGCGGGGCCGGTCCGGAGTCGACCGGGACCAGCGCCGCCGTGTACCCCTGGCGGGCGGCCTCGGCCAGCCGTCGGCCGGTGCCGCCGACCCGGCGGATCTCCCCGGACAGGCCCACCTCGCCGATGGCGACGAGCCCGGCGGGGAGCGGGGTGTCCTTCGAGGCGGAGGCGATCGCCAGCGCCAGCGCGAGGTCGGCGGCGGGCTCGGCGATCCGCACGCCGCCCACCGAGGCGGCGAAGACGTCGGCGTCGCCGAGCCGGATGCCGCCCCGCCGCTCGACGACGGCGTTGACCATGGCGACCCGCTGGGAGTCCAGGCCGCTGACCGCCCGCCGGGGCGAGCCGCCGCCACCGCTGGTCGCCACCAGCGACTGGACCTCGGCCAGCAGCGGCCGGCTGCCCTCCATGGTCACCGTCACGCAGCTGCCCGGTACCGGGGCCGCGCGCCGGGAGACGAACAGGTGGGAGGGGTCGGGGACGCCGACCACGCCGCCGTCGCCGATCTCGAAGCAGCCGATCTCGTCGGCCGGGCCGAACCGGTTCTTGGTGGCCCGGATCATCCGCAGCGTGGAGTGCCGTTCGCCGTCGAAGGAGATGACGACGTCGACCAGGTGCTCCAGGGCCCGGGGGCCGGCGATGGCGCCGTCCTTGGTCACGTGGCCGACGAGGATGGTGGTCATCCCGCGGGTCTTGGCGACGGCGGTCAGCGCGCTGGCCACGGCCCGCACCTGGCTGGCGCCGCCGTCGGTGCCGTCGACCGCCGGGGAGCGCACGGTCTGCACGCTGTCGAGGACCAGGAGCGAGGGGGACACGTCCTCCACGTGGGAGAGGACGGCCGACAGCTCGGTCTCGGCGGCCAGGTAGAGCTGGTCGTGCAGCGCGTCGATCCGCTCGGCGCGCAGCCGCACCTGGGCGGCGGACTCCTCGCCCGACACGACCAACGTGGGGCCGTTCGCGGCGGCCACCCGGTGCGCGACCTCGAGCAGCAGCGTCGACTTCCCGACCCCGGGCTCGCCGGCGACCAGCAGCACCGCGCCGGGGACCAGGCCGCCACCGAGCACCCGGTCGAACTCGGGGATGCCGGTGGGCACGGCGCGGGCGCCGGCGAGCTCGACCTGGGCGATCGGCCGGGCCTTCGCGCTCACCGGACCGGCCGGGACCGCCCGGAGCGGCGCGGCGATCGCGCCGACCTCCTGCAGGGTGCCCCAGGCCTGGCACTCGGGGCAGCGGCCCACCCACTTGGCGGAGGCGTGGCCGCACTCGGTGCAGCGGTGGGCGGGGCGGGCGGACTTCACGCCGGAGGGAGGCACTCCGCCATCGTGGTGGCGGGGTACGACAGAACGGGGGAGGAGCGGGTGAGCCGGAGGCTCACTCGTCCGCGGACTCGGAGGACTCGGACCCGGGCTCGGTGGGCTCGGACCCGGGCTCGGGATCGGACGCGTGGCTCCCCCCGCCCCCGGTCCCGCTCCCGCTGCCGCTGCCTTCCTCCTCGTGGTGCCAGTCGAAGGCCTCGCCGCGGGGCAGGTCGCGGGGGGGATTGTCGACCGGGACCGGGACGGTCACCTCGCCGGCCTCCTCGAAGACGAAGGTGACGTCGATGTGCTGGCCCACCCCGAGCTCGTCGTCGAGGCCCGTCAGGGTGATCGTGGGCCCGTCGCCGCTGGTCAGGAACAGGATGCCCTGGGCCGGGACGGTGAGGTCCAGCTCGTCGGAGCCGCTGGCGTCG
Source organism: Modestobacter sp. SYSU DS0657 (assembly GCF_054050925.1). Classification (NCBI taxonomy): domain Bacteria; kingdom Bacillati; phylum Actinomycetota; class Actinomycetes; order Geodermatophilales; family Geodermatophilaceae; genus Modestobacter; species Modestobacter sp. SYSU DS0657. Next base: position 129,986 of record NZ_JBJHAG010000004.1, read on the forward strand.
GCGGCGGGCGCGGCGGCGGAGGGGTCGGCCACCTCGACTCCGTCGAACGCGTCGCCCTCGATCGACACCAGGGTGTCCTCGGTGTTGCCCGAGCTCGCGATGGCGCCCACCAGTCGGGCGTCGCTCCCGCTGGAGTAGGTGCCGCCGGGCGGGTAGGCCAGGTTCAGGGCGCGGAGGCGCAGGTCGCCGGCGGAGGCCATCGTGCCGACGTGGTCCCGCTCCTGCTCGGCCGTCTGCGCGACCTGGCCGGTGCCGCACGCGGTGAGGGCGATCGGGGAGAGCAGCAGGGCGCCCATCACGGCAACGCGCGGTGCGCGGTTCACAGCGTCGACCTCCAGGAGACGTGCCGGCCACCGAGGACGCCGGTGGCACGAGTCCTGCTGAGCGTAACGGTCCCCGCACCGTGTCCGCTGGGAGGTGAGGTCCGTGGCGTGCGCAGGCGCACCGGGGGAGCCGGCCGGGGTGACCCGCCGGACGCCGACTTCCCAGCTCAGTGCCGGGCACCGGTCCGCTCTGCCTCCTGCTCAGGTGAGCGACGCCCCCCCGGCCAGCAGCAGGACGACGTCGAGCACGGTCAGCAGCATCACCGCGGGGAAGGCCAGCCGCTGGGCCCGCGGCCGGCCGGCCAGCGCCGCGACGACGACGGCCGGGGCGGCCACCAGGCACGCCAGCCACCCGGCGGTGGAGGGCGCGCCGGCCGGCCCCAGCACCAGCAGCAGGGTGGCGGCACCGAGCAGGAACGCGCCGGCCACCGCGGAGGGGGCCCGGCCGAGCCGGTGCGGCAGGCCGCGGACGCCGGTGGCCAGGTCGTCGTCGACGTCGGGGGCCACGTTGGCGACGTGCGCGGCGCCGCCGAGTGCCGCGCCGGCGGCCACCAGCCACCAGGGGGCGACCGGCGTGCCGGGCGCGGCGGCGACCACGCCGGCGGGCAGCGCGCCGAAGCCGGTGAGGTAGGGCAGCGGCGACCAGGCGGTGCGCTTGAGCCCGGCGTCGTAGGCCAGTCCGCTGGCGGGCAGCACCAGCAGCAGCAGGCCGGGGACGACGCCCAGGGCCAGGGACGCGCCGACCGCGACCGCGACGGCGACGAGCGTCGCCCGGCGCAGCAGCGCAGGGGTGAGCAGCCCCTGGACGACGGGCTTGTCGGTGCGGCCCACGGCCCGGTCCCGGTCGGCGTCCAGCCAGTCGTTGCACCAGCCGATGGCCGCCTGCCCGGCCAGCACCGCGGCCCCGACCAGCACGGTCCGCCCGGCGGGGACGCCGGCGGCCAGCGCCAGCAGCACGGCCACGGTGGTGACCGCCAGCGCCGGTCCGAGGTGGGTCGCGCGGGCCATCGCCGCGGCGGTCACGAGCGGGCCGGGCCGGCGCGCGACGTCGTCCGACTGCACACCGACCACCTCCCTGTCAACCCCTGACTGAGCCCGATCACGCCGCTGACCTGCACTTTTGTCGCACTCTGCCGAGCCCGACCGCATTCTCCCGTGGTAACCTGGGCCGAGCGAAAGGGGTCACATCCACATGGGCTTCACTGTTGGCGAGACCGTTGTCTACCCGCACCACGGCGCGGCGCTCATCGAGGCGATCGAGCAGCGCACCATCAAGGGTGTAGAGAAGTCGTACCTCGTGCTGAAGGTCGCCCAGGGCGACCTGACCGTCCGCGTGCCGGCCGACAACGCCGAGATCGTCGGCGTTCGCGACGTCGTCGGCCAGGAGGGTCTCAACCGGGTCTTCGAGGTCCTGCGGGCCCCGCACACCGAGGAGCCGACCAACTGGTCGCGCCGCTACAAGGCCAACCTCGAGAAGCTGGCCTCCGGTGACGTGAACAAGGTGGCCGAGGTCGTGCGCGACCTCTGGCGTCGCGACAAGGACCGGGGCCTCTCCGCCGGCGAGAAGCGGATGCTGTCCAAGGCCCGCCAGATCCTGGTCAGCGAGCTGGCGCTCGCCGAGGGCACCAACGAGGACAAGGCCGAGGTCCTGCTCGACGAGGTCCTCGCGTCCTGATCGGGCGCAGCTGATCCACCTGCGTTCCGCAGACACCCAGACCACTCCCGTGCACGCTGTCGGCATCGTCGCAGCGGCCGGGAGTGGTCTGCGTCTGGGGGCGGAACTGCCGAAGGCGCTGGTCCCGCTCGGTGGCCGGCCGCTGGTCTGCTGGGCGGTCGACGCGCTGCGCGCCGGCGGGGTCGACGAGGTCGTCGTCGCCGTCCCGGGCCCGCAGCAGGCCGCCTTCACCGCCGTCCTCCCCGCCGACGTGCACGTGGTCGTCGGTGGCGGCACCCGCACCGCCTCGGTGCGGGCCGCGCTGGCCGCCGCCCGCGGGCACGCCGGCGACCGGGGGTCTGCCGCGGTGCTGGTGCACGACGCGGCCCGCCCGCTGACCCCGCCCGACGTCGTCGCCCGCGTGCTGGCCGCGCTGGCCGCCGGTGCCCGCGCCGTCGTCCCGGTGCTCCCGGTCGTGGACACCACGGTCGTGGTCGACGACGACGGGGTGGTCGCCGCCGACGTCCCGCGCCCGTCGCTGCGCAGGGTGCAGACACCGCAGGGCTTCGACCGCGCGACGCTGGTGGCCGCCTACGCCGCCGCGGACGGTGCGGCGGCGGAGTTCACCGACGACGCCTCCGTGGTGCGGGCCGCCGGCATCCCGGTGCACACCGTGGCCGGCGACGAGCGGGCCGCGAAGATCACCGTCGCGCACGACCTGGAGACAGCCGAGCTGCGGGTGGGTGCGTGAACCTGCCCCGCGTCGGCATCGGCACCGACGTCCACCCGATCGAGTCGGGCCGGCCGTGCCGGCTGGCCGGGCTGGAGTGGCCCGGTGCCGACGGCTGCGCCGGGCACTCCGACGGCGATGTCGTCGCCCACGCGCTGACCGACGCCGTCCTCTCGGCCGCGGGTCTGGGCGACATCGGCGGCCTGCTGGGCACCGACGACCCGCGCTGGGCCGGCGCCCGGGGCGTGGCCGTGCTCGAGCACGTGCGCGCGGTGCTCACCGAGGCCGGCTGGGCGATCGGCAACGCGAGCGTGCAGCTGATCGGGAACACCCCGAAGGTGGGCTCCCGTCGCGCCGAGGCCGAGGCCGCGCTCTCCGCCGCCCTGGGTGCGCCGGTCAGCGTCACCGCCACCACCACCGACGGGCTGGGGCTGACCGGGCGCGGCGAGGGCCGCGCGGCGGTCGCGACGGCGCTGGTCGTGCGCTCGGGACCAGGGGAGACGGGGTCCGTAGACTCGGCGCGGTGAGCCTCCGCCTGTACGACACGGCCGCGCGTGCCGTGCGCGACTTCACGCCCCTGCGTGCGGGACAGGTTTCCATGTACGTCTGTGGCCTGACCGTGCAGGGCCCGCCGCACATCGGCCACATCCGCTTCGCCGTCGCCTTCGACGTGCTGCGCCGCTGGCTGGAGCACCAGGGCAACCAGGTCACCTACGTCCGCAACGTCACCGACGTGGACGACAAGATCCTCACCAAGGCCGCCGCCGCCGGCGTGCCGTGGTGGGCCTGGGCCTACGAGAACGAACGGGCCGCCACCCGCGCCTACGAGGTGCTGGGCACCCTGCCGCCCACCTACGAGCCGCGGGCGACCGGGCACGTGCCGGAGATGGTCGAGCTCATCGAGCGGCTCGTCGAGCGCGGGCACGCCTACGCCGTCGACGGCGACGTCTACTTCGACGTCCGGTCCTTCCCCGGCTACGGCGAGCTGACCGGGCAGAAGGTGGGCGACCTGCAGCCGGCCGCGGACACCGACACCGACGAGCGCAAGCGCGACCCCCGCGACTTCGCGCTGTGGAAGGCGGCCAAGCCCGGCGAGCCGGACACCGCCTCCTGGCCGACGCCCTGGGGGCGCGGCCGACCCGGCTGGCACCTGGAGTGCTCGGCGATGGCCGAGAAGTACCTGGGTGCGGAGTTCGACGTGCACGGCGGCGGGCTCGACCTGCGCTTCCCGCACCACGAGAACGAGCGCGCCCAGTCCCAGGCCGCCGGTGACGGGTTCGCCCGGTACTGGCTGCACAACGCCTGGGTGACCATGGGCGGCGAGAAGATGAGCAAGTCGCTGGGCAACACCGCGCTGGTCGACGAGGTCGTCCGGCGGGTGCGCCCGGTCGAGCTGCGCTACTACCTGGTGGCCCCGCACTACCGGTCGACGATCGAGTTCACCGACGCCGCGCTGGCCGACGCCGGGGTCGCCTACCGGCGGGTCGAGTCCTTCGTCCGCAAGGCGGCCGAGCGGGTCGGGGCGGACACCGGCAAGCCGGTCGTCACCGGTGAGTTCACCGCCGCGATGGACGACGACCTGGGCACCCCCGCCGCCGTCGCCCACCTGCACGAGCAGGTGCGCGCCGGCAACAGCGCCCTGGCCGACGGCGACGCCGACCGGGTCGCCGAGCTGCTCGGTGCGGTCCGCGGCGGGCTCGCCGTGCTGGGCCTGGACCCGCTCGACCCGCAGTGGGCCGACGCCGGTGACCGGCGCCTGGTCGAGGTCACCGACGGCCTGGTGCACCTCGCGCTCGAGCAGCGCAGCGCGGCCCGCGCCCGCAAGGACTACGCGGCCGCCGACGCCATCCGTGACCAGCTCGGCGCCCTGGGCGTGCAGGTCGAGGACACCCCCCAGGGCACACGATGGGAGCTGACCTGATGGCCGGCAACAGCCAGCGGCGCGGCCGCACGAGCGGCGCGAGCAAGAAGGGCGCGACGACCGGCACGGGGGGCAAGAACCGCCGGTCGCTGGCCGGCCGGGGCGCCACCCCGCCGGCGGCGGCGCGACCGCACCACCCGGCCTACAAGAAGGCCCAGGCGGTCGCTGCCCGGCGCGACGACCGAGCCCGCGCGCGCCAGCGCAACGAGGACGCCCCCGAGCTCCTGCTGGGCCGCAACCCGGTGCTGGAGGCCCTGCGCGCGCAGATCCCGGCGACCGCGCTCTACGTGGTCACCGGCGACGCCCGGGGTGGTGCGGCCACCGACGAGCGGATCGCCGAGTCGGTGCAGCTGGCCGCCGACCGCGGCCTGCCGTTGATGGAGGTCGGCCGGGCCGAGTTCGACCGGATGAGCGACGGGGCGCTGCACCAGGGCATCGGCCTGATGGTGCCGCCCTACGACTACGCGCACCCCGACGACCTGCTCGACATCGCGCGGAACTCCGGCCGTCCGCCGCTGCTGGTGGCGCTGGACGGGGTCACCGACCCGCGCAACCTGGGGGCGATCATCCGCTCGGCGGCCGCCTTCGACGCGCACGGCGTGGTCATCCCGCAGCGCCGGGCCGTCGGCATGACCGGCTCGGCCTGGCGCACCAGCGCCGGTGCCGCGGCGCGGTTGCGGGTCGCCCGGGCGACCAACCTGGCCCGCAGCCTGGCCTCCTACCAGGACGCCGGCCTGCAGACCGTGGGCCTGGCCGCCGACGGGGACATGAGCATCCACGAGTACGACGGGCTGGCCGACCCGGTCGCCCTGGTGGTGGGTGCCGAGGGCGCCGGGCTGTCCCGGCTGGTGCGCGAGCGCTGCGACGTCGTGGTGTCCATCCCGATCACCCGGGACACCGAGTCGCTCAACGTCAGCGTCGCCGCCTCCATCGCCCTGTTCGCCGCGGCCACCGCCCGCCGCGGCTGACCGCACCGCCGGGGCCCACCGAGAGCTGCGATCTCGTGGCGTCCGCGGTCGGGATGCCACGAGATCGCAGACCTCGAGGGACAGCCTTCAGCCCAGCAGCTGGGCGACCGTGTAGATGACCAGCCCGGCCAGGCCGCCGACGACGGTGCCGTTGACCCGGATCCACTGCAGGTCGCGGCCGACCTGCAGCTCGATGCGGCGGCTGGTCTCCTCGGTGTCCCAGCGGGCCACCGTGCTGCCGACCAGCTCCGCGGCGTCCCCGGCGAAGCGCTCGACGACGTAGCCGGCCGCGCGCACCGACTGGCGCTGCACCAGCTCCCGGACCGTCGGGTCGGTCTGCAGGACCCCGGCGCCGGAGCGGATCAGGCCGACCACCCGGGCGCGCAGCTCGGAGTCCGGGTCGGCGGCGGCGGTGACCACGGCGGTCTTCGCCGTCGTCCACAGCGACCCCGACCAGGTGCGCACCGCCGGGTGGTCGAGCAGCTCCTCCTTGAACCGCTCCACCCGGGCCGCCGTGGCCGGGTCGGTGCGCAGCCGGTGGACGTAGGCGCGCAGTCGCTGGTCGTAGCTGCGCCGCAGTTCGTGCCGCGGGTCGGCGCCGACCTCGGCGAGGAAGCCCTGCAGCAGGTCGAACACCCGGTCGAACACCCGGTCGTCGACCCAGTCCGGCACCCAGGCCGGGGAGGCGTCGCCCAGCCGCGCGCGGAACACCAGCCGGTTGTCCGCCAGGAAGTTCGCCAGCCCGGTCAGTGCCGCGGACAGCACCTCCTGGTGCCGGTCGCCGTCGACCATCAGCTCCAGGCCCCGCGCGACGGCGGGGGCGGCAGGGGTCTCCCGGAGCTTGCGGTCGACGAAGCCGGCGACGGCCGGCTGCAGCTCGTCGTCCTTGAGCAGGTCGGTGAGCGCGCCCAGCGCGGCGCCGGCGTCCCCGGCGAGCCGCTCCGCTCGGCCGGGGGAGGCCAGGAAGGCCCCGAGCCGGCCGGGGACGTCGACGGTGGCCAGCCGCTCCTCGACCACCGCCCGGGTCAGGAAGTTCTCCTGCACGAACGTGCCCAGGCTGGTGCCGATCTGGTCCTTCTTGCGCGGGATGATCGCGGTGTGCGGGATCGGCAGCCGCAGCGGGTGCCGGAACAGGGCGGTCACCGCGAACCAGTCGGCGAGCGCGCCGACCATCGACGCCTCCGCGGTCGCCCGCACGTAGCCGACCCACGCCCCGGCGTCCTCGCCCAGCAGCACGCAGGCCAGGAACACGGCGGCGGCGAGCCCGAACAGCCCGGTGGCCAGCCGCTTCATCTTCTGCAGGTCGGCGGCCCGCTGCGGGTCGTCGAGCGCTCCGGCGAGGGGAACGGCCAGGGACGGTGACTGCTGCGGGCCCGGCACCCGCACGAGCCTAGGAGCAACGACGAGGACCCCGCAGCCGCGGGGTGCGGCTGCGGGTCCCTGTCGTTGCGGGTCGGGGGGCGAGCGGTCAGCTGGTCTCGTCGAGGGTGACGTCGACCTGCTGGCTGTCCGCGCCGCGGCGCACGGTGAGGGTGACCGTGTCGCCGGGCTCCGCGCTGCGGATCGCCGCGGTCAGCTCGGTGGAGGTGGTGATCGCCCGCCTGCCCACCGCGGTGATCACGTCGCCGGACCGGAGTCCGGCGTCGGCCGCCGGGCTGCCGGGGTTGACGTCGACCAGCTGGGCGCCGGTGCCGACGGGGGAGCCGTTGGCGGCCGCGGTGCGGGCCGTGACGCCCAGCAGCGCGTGGCTGGCCGAACCGGTCTCGATGATCTGCTGCGCGATGCGCTGCGCGGTGTTCGACGGGATGGCGAAGCCGACGCCGATGTTGCCGCTCTGCGTGTCCTGGCCGGGCAGGCCGCTGGAGGGGACCGTGGCGATCGCGGTGTTGATGCCGATCACCTCGCCGGCGGCGTCGACCAGCGCGCCGCCGGAGTTGCCGGGGTTGATCGCCGCGTCGGTCTGGATCGCGTCGATCACGGTGTTCTCGTCCTGGGTCGAGCCGGTCTGCACGGCGCGGTTGGTCGCGCTGATGATGCCGTCGGTGACCGTGTTGGACAGCCCCAGCGGGGCGCCGATGGCCACCGCGAGGTCGCCGACCTGCACCTCGTCGGAGTCGGCGAACCCGGCCGGCGTGAGCCCGCTGGCGTCGGTCAGCCGCACCACGGCCAGGTCCGAGGACGGATCGGTGCCGACCACCGTGGCGTCGTACAGCGTGCCGTCGCTGGTGCGCACCTGCACCGTCGCGTTCCCGCCCGCGCCGTCGAGGGACACCACGTGGTTGTTGGTCAGCACGTAGCCGTCCTCGGTGAGGATCACACCCGAGCCGGAGCCCGACCCGGAGCCGGAGCTCACGTAGAGGGTCACCACGCTCGGCGCGGCCTTGGCCGCCGCGGCGGTCGCCGTCGTCGCCCGCTCGGGGTCGGTGATCGTGACGCTCTGCGCGCTCGCCGTGCCCGGCGTGGACGACCCGCCGTTGTCGGTCAGCGTGGCCACCCCGGCACCGGCGCCGCCGCCGATCAGGGCGCCGGCGACCAGGCCGGCCAGGCCCATCTTCCAGCGGCCGGCCGGCTTGGCCGTGGCGGGCGGGGCGAACGCCGGCGGCAGGGCGCCGGGCTGGCCGCCGTACGGAGGCTGCTGCGCGGTGTGCTGCGCGCCCCAGCCGGCCGGTGGCCAGGGGCGGTGGCTGCCGGCGGGGGCGGCGAACTGCTGGGTCTGCTGACGCTCGGCCCCGAAGCCGGTGCCGGCGGCCGGGGTGTGCCAGCCGGTGGCCGGGGCGCCGGACGCCTGCCAGCCGGTGGCCGGGGCCTGGCTCGCCGGCTGGCCCGACGAGTGGGCACCGGGGGCGGTCTGCGGGGTGGTCGGACCCTGCGGAGCCGCTGCCGGCCAGCCGCCGCTGGACCCCCCGGCGGTCGAGGTGCGGTCCGACGCGGTGTCGTCGGCCGGGCGGTTCTGCTCAGTCATCGTTGCTGGTCCTCCCACCTCGCGGCAGGACCTCCCCGCCGCGATGACACCACTGTGCGTCCCGGCTCTGGGCCGGGGCTGGTGGTGGGCTGTGAGTTCCCTGGAAGCGCCGGTTCACTCGCGCAGGTCGCCGCGGGCCACCAGTTCGGTGGTCACCCAGACGGCGATCGCCTCCGCAGCCAGCAGGCCGACCAGCACCAGCAGCTGGGCCGCACCGGCCTCCAGGGCGCTCCCGCCGCCCAGGAGGACGCCGACGAAGGCGCCGGGCAGCGTGACCAGCCCGACGGTCCGGGTCTGGTCCAGCGCCGGCACCAGCGCCGTGGCGGCCACCGGGCGGGCCACCTCCAGGACGGCGTCCCGGGGGAGCAGCCCGACCGACAGCGCGGCCTCGACCTCGCCGCGCCGCTGGTCCAGCTCGTCGCGCAGCCGGCGGCCGGCCAGCGAGGTCGCGGTCATCGCGCCGCCGATCACGATGCCGGCGACCGGGATCACCGCCGCCCCGCGCAGCGGTACCGCGCCGCTGGCCAGCACCACGGCGACGACGGGTGCCGCGCCGGCCACGATCGCCAGGACGGTGGCGCGCACCCGGGGACCCGCGCCGGGGGAGCGCAGCGGGCGGCCGGTGATCCGGCCGGCGGCGGTCACCCCGGCGACACCGACCATGAGCAGCACGAACACCGCCGACAGCCACAGCGAGGAGACGACGGCGACCAGGACCACCGAGACGGCCGCCAGCTGCGCGGTCGCCCGCACCGCCGCCACCAGGACCGGGCGCTCCTGGCCGAGGCCGGAGAGCCGCCCGGCGACCGCGGCCAGCGTCGTCAGGGCGACGACGGCGACCGCCAGCCCCGGTCCGAGGTCCACCACCGAGCCGTCCACGGGGGGCATCGTGCCGTCCGGTGCGGCGCGCCACGCCGGCGGCCGGTTCGTCGGGCGTGAACCGGCCGCCTCCGGGGAACCCCTGGGCCGCGGGCGTCGACCCGCGCCCTGCACGTCGCTGTGTTGCCCTCGCTGTGTTGCCCTCGCTGTGTTGCCCTCGCTGTGTTGCCCTCGCTGTGTTGCCCTCGCTGTGTTGCCCCTCGCCGTACTGCCCGTCGCCGCCCTGTGCGCAGCTCCCCGTCCCGGAGGTTCCCGGTGCCCCGTCGTGCGCCCGCCCGCATCGGACTCGCCCTGCTGTTCGCCCTCGGTGCCGTGCTGGCGGCGATCGGAGCCGCTGCCCTCGGCGGTGCCGGCCTGGTCGCGGTGGTGCTCGCCGCCGTGGTCAGCGCCTGCGTGGCCGTCGGCGTCGCGCGGGAGTCGGTGCCGGCACGGCCACGGCACCAGGTGGCCGAGGCGGGCTGGCGCGCGGCCGCCGGGGCGGTCGGCGTCCTGCTCGTGCTGAACGGCAGCGCGGTGGCTGCCGGTGGCGGCGTGACCACCCTGCTGGCCGGCTGCGGGCTCGCCTGGCTGGTGGTCCGGTGGCTGCTCTCCTCCGGCCGGCGGAACCGGGGGCAGCGGGCCACGCCGCGGCCGGCGACGGGGCTCGGCGACGTCGTCCCGCTGCCCCCGGACGGGCCGGGCAGCGGAACGACGGCGGTGGGCTCCGAGCCGGTCGGCCCCGGAGCCTGGGCGCACGCGATGAGCGTGGCGGCGCTGGGCCGGGAGTGGGTGCGCACCTCCGCGGCGCTGGGGCAGGTGCGCGAGCCGCGTGCCCGGCAGGAGCTGGTCCGCCGTCGGCAGGAGGCGCTCGACGAGCTGGAGCGCCGGGATCCGGCCGGCTTCGCCCGCTGGCTGGCCGAGGGGGCCACCGTCGACAGCGACCCCGCCGCCTACGTGTCCGGTGACCCGGCGGCCGGCTCCGACGCCGCCTGAGGCAACCGGGCGCCCCCGTCGGTCAGGCGCCGTCCGGGGCGAACCCCTCGATCAGCGCGCTCAGGTCCACCGCGCCGGGGTCGGGCAGCCGCTCGATCGCCCGCTCCATCAGCGCGACCGCGGCGGCGTCGAACCGGTCGGGCACCCCCGCGAGCTGCAGCGCGGAGCGGATCAGCCGGGCGTCCTTCGTGGCGCCGGTCAGGCCGAAGCTCACCGGGTGCTCGCCGGCGAGCATGTTGGCGGCCTTGAGCTTCGCGTAGGGGGTGTCCATCGGGCCGCCGTCGACGGCATCCAGGAACAGCTGCGGATCGACCCCGAGCCCCCGGGCCAGGGCGACGGACTGCGCGGTGCCCACGCTGATCGAGACGAGCCAGGCGTTGCAGGCCATCTTCAGCCGGCTGCCCGCGCCGGCCTCGCCCGCCCACACCGTCTTGCGCCCCATCGCGTCCAGCAGCGGGGCCAGCCGCTCGCGCTGCTCGGCCGGGCCGGAGGCGAGCATGACCAGCTGCCCCTGCTCGGCCGGCTGCCGGGTGCCCAGCACCGGGCAGTCGACGAGGACCAGGCCGAGCTCGTCGGCCACCTCGGCGGTCCGGTCGGCGCCTTCGACGCCCACCGTCGAGCACTGCAGCCAGACCGTGCCGGCCGGTGCCCCGGCCTGCCGGACCACCTCGATCGCGGCGTCGGCGTCGAAGAGCATGGTGAGCACGACGTCGGCCCCGGCGACCGCCTCGGCGGGGGAGTCGAACGCCTCCGCGCCGGTGGGGGTCAACGCCCGGGCCTTGTCGCCGTTGCGGTTCCACATCCGCACCGGGACCTCCGCCCGGCGCAGGGACTGCACCATGCCCGCGCCCATCACGCCCGTACCGAGGACCGCCACCACCGGGTTCGTCATGACGCCGATCCTCTCCCCGACCCGGCAGCCCGGCAGCGCGGGTGCCCGGTGGAGGGGGGTGGCCGGTAGCCTCGAACCCGGCCTCGGCCTCGCCCCATTAGCTCAGTGGTAGAGCACTCGCCTTGTAAGCGAAAGGTCGTCCGTTCAATCCGGACATGGGGCTCTCCTCCCGCTCGCGGGGCGCGCGGTCGCGTGCCAGGGTCGGTGCGACCGCTGCCGCCCGGGCAGCACCCCCGCGAGGAGTCCGTCGTGAGCGACCACGTGTACCGGCTGAGCGAGATCGTCGGCAGCTCCACCACCAGCGTCGACGACGCCGTCCGCACCGCGATCCGCAAGGCGTCGGAGACCGTGCGGCACATCGAGTGGTTCCAGACCAGCGAGATCCGCGGTCAGGTCGTCGACGGCGACGTCGCCTACTTCCAGGTCACCCTCAAGATCGGTTTCCGCGTCGAGGACTGACGCCGCTCAGGCGAGGACGACGTCGGCCCCGGACACCTGCACCGCGACCGGGGCCAGCGGCTCGCTCGCGGGTCCGGTCAGGGCCTCCCCGGTGCCGGCGTCGAACACCGAGCCGTGGCACGGGCAGGCCAGCCGCTCGTCGTCGGCCGGCCGGACGGCGCAGCCCTGGTGCGTGCAGGCGGCGTCGAACGCGACGACGACGTCGTCCGCCGGACGGCTCAGCACGATCCGCCGGCCGTCCACCGACAGCTCGTAGCTGCCGCCGACGGCGATCTCGTCGAGCGCCACCAGCCGGCTGCCCGCCGATGCGCCGGTGACCTCGGGGACGTCGGTGCCGGCGCAGGCGGTCAGCGTGACGGCGCCCAGGCCGGCGGTGGCGCCGACGAGCAGGGTGCGGCGGGAGAAGCGGGGGTGCACGGCGACATCCTGCCGGTGGCCCTCAGTCGAAGCTGCCGGCGCCGCCGGACCGGTACCGGGCGCGGCGCTCGAGCCGTTCGCGCTCGACGCGCTCGGCGCGCAGTCGCGCCGTCGTCCCGGGTGGCCACCCGGCCTTGACCGCGCGGTGCTCGGTGGTCTCGGTCATGTAGGCGACGGCGAACATGCCCCCGATGACCAGGCCGCCGACCGCCGCCGTGATCCGGATGCCCAGGGGCACGGGCGGGACCAGCAGGCACAGCACGAGCACCGGCGTCAGCTGGACGAGGGCGCGCAGCAGGTGCCGGCCCACCCAGGTGGGCCCGGTGGTGTCGGCCAGCACCCAGTCGGCCAGGTGCGGCGGCAGGCCGCCCCCGTAGGCGTACCAGAGCCACTGGGCTGGGTTGGGGCGTCCCGCTGGCACGGCATCCACGGTAGGACCACGGGACGGCGGTCGCCGACGGGTCCCGACCGCCGGTTGCCGCGCGCAACCCACCGCCGGGGCGGGCGTACGGTGCGCCGGTGGACGAACGTCGGGTCGGGGTGCTCGCCGGCCTCGGGGCCTACTCCCTGTGGGGGGTGTTCCCGCTCTACTTCCCGCTGCTGGAGCCCGCCGGCGGGCTGGAGATCGTGGCGCACCGGGTCGCCTGGTCGCTGCTGTTCATCGCCCTGCTGCTGAGCGTGCGCCGCGGCTGGGGGCAGGTGCGGCGGGCCGTCGGTGACCGGCGGGCGCTGCTGGTGCTGGCCGTCGCCGCCGGGCTGATCGCGGTGAACTGGCTGGTCTACGTCTACGCGGTCAACTCCGGGCACGTGGTCGAGGCGTCGCTGGGCTACTTCATCAACCCGCTGGTCAGCGTCGTCCTCGGCGTGCTGGTGTTCCGGGAACGGCTGCGCCGGCTGCAGTGGGTGGCCGTGGGGATCGCCCTGGTGGCGGTGGTGGTGCTCACCGTCGACTACGGGCACCCGCCGTGGATCGCGCTGGCCCTGGCATCCAGCTTCGGCCTGTACGGCCTGATGAAGAAGGTGGTCCGGGTCGAGGCGGCGCCGGGCCTGTTCGTCGAGACCGCCGTGGTGTTCCTCCCGGCGCTGGTGGTCATGGGCTTCCTGGAGTTCGACGGGCAGGCCGCGTTCGGCCATGCCGGCGCCGGTCACGCCCTCCTGCTGGTGAGCTCGGGCCTGGCCACCGCCGTGCCGCTGCTGCTGTTCGCCGCGGCCACCCGGCGGGTGCCGCTGTCGACCGTCGGCCTGCTGCAGTACGTCACCCCGCTCATGCAGTTGTCCATCGGCGTCTTCGTCTACGCGGAGCCGATGCCGCCGGCCCGGTTGGCGGGGTTCGCCATCGTGTGGGTGGCGCTGGCCGTCTTCAGCGCGGACAGCCTGCGGGCCGCCCGGGCGGCGCGGCGCGCCGCCGCCGAGCCGATGCCCGCCGGTCTCTGACCGGGTGCGCCGGCAGCTTCCGGCGCGCGCCGCGGGTTGCCCGGGACTGTCGGTGCCCGGGGCTACCGTCGACCGCGATCGACCACCGGCGCCCACGGCGCCCGACCCCCCGGAGGCAGCACCCATGAGCACCGAGACCGCGTCCGCCGTCCCCCCGGCACCTGCCGAGGTCGACGCCGGGGCGGGTGCGGACGTGGTGCCGGCCGGCCTGGCCGAGCGCGACCGTGCGGTGCTGGCCTTCGAGCGGCACTGGTGGCGCTTCGCCGGGGCGAAGGAGGCGGCCATCCGCGAGCGGTTCGGGCTCTCGGCGACCCGGTACTACCAGCTGCTCAACGCGCTGGTCGACCGTCCGGAGGCGTTGGCCGCCGACCCGCTGCTGGTACGCCGGTTGCGCAGGATGCGTGCGGTGCGACAGCGAGCACGCCACGGCGATGTCCTGGGCAGCGACGGCTGAGCCGTCTAGCCTCACTCACTGTGGGGAGGCATGCGGCGCCAGGCGGTGACGGAAACCAGCCGGAGACCGACGTCGCCCTCGGTCGACGTCGTGCCGACTCCCGGCGTGAACCGGGCGCCCGGCCGGAGCCCACCGCCCGGCGTGGGGCGGGCGACCGGCCGGCGACGACCACCGACGGCGCCATGACCCTGCCCCGGCAGGGCCGGGCCGAACGGCGCCGTGAGGGACAGCTCTCCTCCGTCGGGGACGCCGCTGTCCGTCGTCCGCCGGAGCGCCCCGGCGCCGCCGCGCCGGCGGGTACCGGTCGCCGGCGGACCGACGCCGCACCGCCCGTTCCGGACGCCGCACCGCCCGTTCCGGACGCCGCACCGCCCGCGACCGGACCGGCCACCGCCATCGGTGGTGCGCCCGTGGTCGCCGGGCGCCCCGCCGTCCCGTCGGCGCGCCGCGGTGCCCCCGCACCCGCCACCAGCCGCGCACCCGCCACCAGCCGCGCACCCGCTGCGCCGTCCTCGGCGACGCCGCCTGCCACGGCTCCCGGCCGGGCACCCGCGCCGGCCCCGGCCGACGCCACCCAGCGGGTCGACGCCGGCCGTCCGTCGCGCCGGCCCGCGGCGGGACCGCCGGCCCAGCACAGCACCCAGCGGGTCTCCGGCCCCGCACCCGCCGAGTCAGCCTGGGGTGCCCCGACCCAGACCCCGCCCCCGGCGCCCGCCCGCCCGGCCGCCGCGCCGCTGCCACCCGCTGCCCCTGCGTCCGCCCCCGCGCCCGAGCCCGAGCCGTCCGGCATGGACCGGCTCACCGAGTCCCGCCGTCGCCGTGAGGCGCTGGAGGAGGCCGGGGTCTCCGGCCGCGCCCCCGAGACCGCCGCCACCGTCGGCGGTCGGGCGGCCCAGCGGGCCGAGCGCCAGGCCGCCGACGCCGCACGCCGCAAGGCCGAGAAGGGCGCCGGCGCGACCCGCGCCGACTCGGTCGACGCGTCCCCCGACGGGAGCGGGAGCGCGACCCGTCGGCTGCCCCGCCGCGCGGCGCTGGGCGCGCTCGCCGTCGTGCTGGTCGCGCTCACCGTGCTCAGCGTCTGGTCGTTCCGCTCGCCGGGCACCCAGGAGACATCCGCCCAGACCCCGGTGACCAGCTCCGCGCCGCCCGCCCCGTCCTCCGCGGCGCCGGAGTCGACCCCGGCGGAGCAGGTCGTGACCGCCCCGCCGGCGGCGCCGGTCGGGCCGGTGCGCGCCCCGATCACGGTGCTCAACAGCACGGCCATCAACGGCCTGGCCGGTGACCTCGGCGAGCAGTTCTCCGGCGGCGGCTGGGAGGTCGCCGGCACCGGCGGCTACCCGGGCTCCGACATCGCCGTCAGCACCGTCTACTTCACCGCCGGCGACCCGGTGCAGGAGGAGGCGGCGAGCCAGCTCATCGAGCAGTTCCCCGAGCTCACCGGCCCGGCCGCGCGCTTCTTCGA
Organism: Modestobacter sp. SYSU DS0657; assembly: GCF_054050925.1. Taxonomy (NCBI): domain Bacteria; kingdom Bacillati; phylum Actinomycetota; class Actinomycetes; order Geodermatophilales; family Geodermatophilaceae; genus Modestobacter; species Modestobacter sp. SYSU DS0657. Next base: position 145,513 of record NZ_JBJHAG010000004.1, read on the forward strand.
GGTCCCCGGCCAGCCGTCGCCCGGCCTGGTCGTCGTCGCCACCGGGAACTGGCGGCCCTGAGACACCCCGGCGGCCGGAACCACCCGGGCCGCTCGCGCGTTGCCGCCTTCGTGCGCTCCGCTTCCGGGCCGGCGCGCCCCGGCCCGCGCTTCGGCGCACGCCCGGCGGCGACCGCCCTCACCACCGTCCTCCTCGTCGTCCTGCTGGCCCTCGGCGTGGTCGTCGCCGTGCTGGCCGCCGGCTCCGGCAGCCCCGCGCGGGCGGCGGAGGACGTGCGGACCGAGGACGCCCGGATCGACTCCGGCAGCGGCGCGGACGCGGTCGAGCTGGACACCACCCTCTACCTGCCGGCCTCCGCGACCGCGGACGCCCCGGCCCCTGCGGTGCTGCTCGCCCACGGCTTCGGCGGCAGCAAGCAGTCGGTGGCCGACGACGCCCGGGACCTCGCGGGACGGGGCTTCGTCGTGCTCGCCTGGTCCGCGCGGGGGTTCGGCGCGAGCACCGGGCAGATCGGCCTGGACGACCCCCGCTACGAGGTCGCCGACGTCAGCACCCTGCTCGACCGGCTCGGCGAGCGCGACGACGTGCTGCTCGACGAGCCCGGCGACCCCCGGGTGGGCGTGGCCGGCGCCTCCTACGGCGGGGCGCTCAGCCTGCTGGCGGCCGCCTACGACCAGCGGATCGACGCGATCGCCCCGCAGATCACCTGGAACTCCCTCAGCACGGCCCTCTTCCCCGACGCCTCGGGCATCGTCGAGGACGCCGGCACCCCCGCGGCCACCCCGCGCACCACCGACGCCGGCGTGTTCAAGCGGCTGTGGGCCGGCCTGTTCTTCGGCATGGGGGCGGCGCCCACCGGCGACGGTTCGCCCGCCGGGAACGCCCCGACCGGCGAGGTGGCCGACGCTGACCAGGCCGACGTCGCCCAGGCGCTGACCTGCGGGCGCTTCCGCCCCGAGATCTGCGCCGCGTACCAGGAGGCGGCCAGCAGCGGCACCCTCACCCCGGAGATCGCCGCCCTCCTGGAGCGGAACAGCCCGGCGGGCGTGCTCGACCGGATCACCGCCCCGACGCTGCTGATCCAGGGCACCCAGGACTCGCTGTTCGGCCTCGGCGAGGCCGACGCCAACGCCCGCGGCATCGCCGCCAACGGCACTCCGGTGCAGGTCACCTGGTACGACGGCGGTCACGACGCCGGCGCCTCGGACCGGGTCACCGCCGACCTGCGCGACCAGGTGGCCGGCTGGTTCGACGCCCACCTGCGCGACGGCCCCGCCGACCCCGCCGGCTTCCGGTACCCCGCCCCCACCGGGCTGGGGAGCGGTGTCGGCCGGGTGCAGGGCGGCTCGCGCACCGTCGAGGCCGACGACTACCCCGGCCTCGGCGGCGCCCCGGCCACCCGGCTCGACGTCGCGCTCGTGGGCGGCACCCAGCCGGTGGTCACCCCGGCCGGTGGCAGTCCGGCGGCGCTCACCACCGTGCCCGGGCTGGGGGGCATCGGCGCCGCGCTCAGCGGCGGCACCCTGGAGGTGCCCGGGCAGTTCGCCGCCTTCGCGACCGCGGAGCTGGACGAGGCGGTCGAGGTGGTCGGTGCCCCGCAGGTGCGGCTCGCCGTCTCCTCACCCACCGGGGCCGCGACGCTGTTCGCCAAGCTCTACGACGTCGGCCCTGACGGCGCGACGATCCTGCCCGCCGGGCTGGTCTCACCGCTCGCGCTGACCGACGTCTCCACCGACCCGGCCGCGCCCACCGAGGTGGCGGTCACCCTGCCGGCGATCGTGCACCGGTTCGAGGCCGGCCACACCATGCGCGTCGTCGTCTCCTCCACCGACCAGGGGTACGCCCTGCCGGCCGACGCGTCGGTGTACACCGTCGGCCTGGCCGACGGCGCGTCGCTGGCGGTGCCCGAGGCCGCCGGGGAGGTGCAGGCCACGGCCGGCACGGCCCGCTGGTGGGTGCTGCTCGGCGTGCTCGCCGCCCTCGGGCTGCTCGGCTGGCTCGCCGCGGTGCTGTGGGGCCGCCGACGCCGCCGCGCGGACACCCCCGCCGCCGACGGCGAGGACGTGCCGCTGCGGTTCACCGGGGTCACCAAGGCCTACAAGGACGGCTTCGTCGCCGTCCGGGACCTCTCCTTCGAGGTCCGCCGGGGCCAGGTCCTCGGGCTGCTGGGTCCGAACGGCGCGGGCAAGACGACGTCGCTGCGGATGCTGATGGGCTCCATCCGGCCCACCGAGGGGCGGATCGAGGTGTTCGGCCACGCCGCCGGGCCCGGCGCGCCGGTGTTGTCCCGGCTGGGCTCCTTCGTCGAGGGCACCGGGCTGCAGCCGCACCTGTCCGGCCGGGACAACCTCACCCTCTACTGGGCGGCCACCGGCCGGCCGCCGGCCGACGCGCACATGGACGAGGCGATCGAGGTCGCCGGCCTGGGCGCGGCGCTGGACAAGCCGGTGCGCAGCTACAGCCAGGGCATGCGGCAGCGGGTGGCGATCGCCCAGGCGATGCTCGGCCTGCCCGACCTGCTGGTGCTCGACGAGCCGACCAACGGGCTGGACCCGCCGCAGATCCACGCCATGCGCGACGTGCTGCGCTCCTACGCCGAGACCGGCCGGACCGTGATCGTCTCCAGCCACCTGCTGAGCGAGATCGAGCAGACCTGCAGCCACGTCGTCGTCATGGCCAAGGGCCAGAAGATCGCCCAGGGCACGGTCGAGGAGATCGTCGGCACCGGTGGGTCGGTGCTGATCGGGCTCGCCGACGACGCCGATCCGGCGCGCGCCGCCGAGGTGCTCGCCGGGCTCCCGGGGGTGGGGCCGGTCGAGCGCACCGACGAGGGTCTGGTGGTCGACCTCGGGCCGACCAGCCGGGTGGCCGCGCTGAGCGCCCTGGTGCAGGCCGGGGTCGCCGTCGACCAGCTCACCCCGCGCCGGCGGCTGGAGGACGCGTTCCTGTCACTGGTGGGGGAGTCATGAGCAGCACCACGGTTCCGTCGACGGGGGCCGCGCCCGGGTACCGGCCCGGCCGCACGCTGCGGCTCGGCGTGGAGCTGCGCCGTCAGTTCAAGCGCCGCCGCACCCTCGGCGTCGTCGCGCTGATGGCGGCGCTGCCGCTGATCCTGATCGGCGCGCTGCAGCTGGGCGGCACCGAGGAGGCGGAGGAGAACACCCGGGTCAACCTGGTCGACGTCGCCTCGGCCAGCGGGCTGAACCTCACCCTGTTCGTGCTCTTCGCGACCACCGGGTTCTTCCTGGTCGTCGTGTTCGCGCTGTTCTTCGGGGACACGATCGCCAGCGAGGCCTCGTGGGGGTCGCTGCGGTACGCGCTGGCGACGCCGATCCCGCGGATGCGGCTGCTCCGGCAGAAGTGGCTGGCCGCGCTGGTGATGTCGGTCGGCTCGATGCTGCTGCTGGTCGCGGTGGCGGTGGTCGCCGGTGGGATCGCGTTCGGCTTCGGTGACGTGCAGACCCCGGTCGGCGTGGCGCTGGACCAGGGGACGGCGTACCTGCGGCTGGCCGGGATGCTCGGCTACCTGACCGTGCACCTGCTGGTCGTCGGCTCGCTGGCCTTCTGGCTGTCGACGGTGACCGACGCCCCGTTGGCCGCGGTCGGCGGGTCGGTGTTCACCACGATCGTCTTCGCCGTCCTGGAGCAGGTCGAGCAGCTCGGGGCGATCCGCGACTGGTTCCCCACCGCGTTCAACTACGCGTGGACCGACCTGCTGCAGACCCCGGTCGACTCCGGGGACCTGTTCCGCGGTGTCGTGCAGGGGCTGGTCTGGTCGGCGCTGTTCACCGCGCTGGCGTTCCACCACTTCGCCCGCAAGGACGTCACCTCCTAGAGGCTGGCCAGCACCGCCTGGGCCCAGCCCTCGCCCATCGGGGCGTCGGTGACCGAGACGTTGGGCAGCGCGGCCAGCCGCTCGGGCATGCCGTCCACCGCGGCCCCGTTGGCGGTGATCCACAGCCGGTCGACGGCGGGGGCCATCTCCAGGTCGCTGACGCTGTCGCCGATCGCCACCGCGTCGTCGGCGGTGAGCCCGCGGCGGGCCAGGTCCCAGCTGATCGCCGCGCCCTTGGAGATGCCGCGCGGCATCAGGTGGTAGACGTGCGGCGGCAGGGCCGCCTCGTCCAGCCGCATCCGCGGGGCGGCGGGGACGGCGCCGTTGTCGTTCATGGTCAGCCAGCCCCAGCCGCGCTCGGCCAGCCAGGTGTCGACGGCGGCGGCGTCGACCCGGCCGCGCAGCAGGGCGTCGGCGGAGTGCGTCGTGTGCCAGGGCTCGTGCCACTCCAGCCGGCCGGGGTGCTCGGCGAGCAGCGCGTCGACCACGCCGAGCTCGGCGAGGACGTCCATCGGTGTCCGGCCGGCGTACCGCTCGGGCAGCTCTCCGGCGAGCAGGTGGCTCTCCGCGCCGCCCGCCCAGCTGACCAGCGAGCCCAGCTCGGCGATCGCGCCGTCGGCGGCGAAGATGCGCGCGGCCTCCAGCAGCTGGGCGGAGGTGCGGCCGGAGACGAGCACCAGGGCGGACCCGGCGCGGTGCAGCTCCAGCAGCGCGGCGGCGGGGGAGTCGGTCAGGTCCCGGCCGGCGGTGTGCCAGAACGACCCCCGCGGGCCGACCATCGTGCCGTCCAGGTCGGTGTAGACGATGCGTGCGGCCACCCGGTCATCCTGGCGGTCCCGCCGTCCCGGCCGCCGCCCGGGTAGGCTCACGGCGTTCCACTCATCCAGAGGGGCAGAGGGACACGGCCCGACGAAGCCCCGGCAACCGCTCGCCGCACCAGTGCGGCGAGGAGGTGCCAATTCCGTCCCGCGCGGCTCGACGGCCCGACGCGGGGAAGATGAGGAGGTAGTCGTCGCATGACACTGACCGCTCCCGGTTCTCTCCAGGCCGACTCCGCAGCAGGGGGCCAGGTCGCCCCGAACCCGGCCAAGGGTCTGGTCTGCCGCAACTGCGGCGCGACCTTCGGGCTGATCGCCGAGCACGCCTGCGCCGAGTGCTTCGGCCCGCTCGAGGTCGACTACGACAAGGGCCTGCTCGCCGCGGTCACCCGCGAGCAGATCGAGGCCGGCCCGCAGAACATCTGGCGCTATGCGGCGCTGCTGCCGGTGGGGCAGGACCCGGCGTCCCGCGTCACCCTCGACCCGGGGATGACCCCGCTGGTCCGTGCCGACCGGCTGGCCGACGAGCTCGGCATCACCGGCGGGCTGTGGGTGAAGGACGACTCGGCCAACCCCACGCACTCGTTCAAGGACCGCGTGGTCAGCCTGGCCGCCACCGCGGCCAAGGGCTTCGGCTACCGGAAGATCGCCTGCGCCTCGACCGGCAACCTGGCCAACTCGGTCGCCGCGCACGCCGCCCGCAACGGGTGGCCCTCCTACGTGTTCGTCCCCAGCGACCTGGAGCCGGGCAAGATCGTCCAGTCGGCGGTCTACGGGCAGGCGCTGGTCGCCGTCGACGGCTCCTACGACGACGTCAACCGGCTGACCAGCGAGCTCGCCGAGACCGACGAGTTCGAGGACGCCGCCTTCGTCAACCAGAACGTCCGGCCCTACTACGCCGAGGGCTCGAAGACGATGGGCTACGAGATCGCCGAGCAGCTCGGCTGGCGGATCCCGGCCCAGGTGGTCATCCCGATGGCGTCGGGCTCGCTGCTGACCAAGGTCGACAAGGCCTGGCGCGAGCTGGTGACCGCCGGGATCGTCGCGGACACGGAGTGGACCGTCTTCGGTGCCCAGTCCGCCGGCTGCGACCCGATCGCCACCGCCTTCGACAACGGCTGGGACGTCGTCAAGCCGGTCAAGCCCACCGGCATCGCGAAGTCGCTGAACATCGGCAACCCGGCCGACGGTCCGTACGCGCTGGACGCGATCCGGCGCACCGGCGGCTCGGTCGGCCGGGTCGGGGACGCGGAGATCGTGCAGGGCATCCGCGACCTGGCCCGCACCACCGGTGTCTTCGCCGAGACCGCCGGCGGGGTGACGACGGCGGTGCTGCGCCAGCTGGTGGAGAAGGGGCTGCTGGACCCGGCGAAGGAGACCGTCGTCCTCAACACCGGGGAAGGGCTGAAGACCCTCGACCCGCTGCTGCCGGTCGTCGGACCCTCGCACCGCGTCCAGCCGTCGCTGAAGTCGCTGCGCGAGGCGGGCCTCATCGCCTGACGGCGGGGTGTGCGGCGCGTGCGGCGGGCCGTCATCGAAGCGTTACCACACACGGCCGGAGCGCGCGCAACGGACCGGTGACCTGCGCGCTTCTGTCCTGTACCGTTCCGCGCGGTTCGAGTTCCACGTTCGTGTTCGACGGGCGGAAGAGCGAGACCCGACCCCCCGGACGCAGGGGGGTTGACCGCACGCACGAACGTGGGAGCACACGTGGCAGAAGGCACCGTGAAGTGGTTCAACGCCGAGAAGGGCTTCGGCTTCATCGCCGTCGACGGCGGTCAGGACGTCTTCGTCCACTACTCGGCCATCCAGATGGACGGCTACAAGAGCCTCGACGAGGGCCAGCGGGTCTCCTTCGAGGTCGTCCAGGGGGAGAAGGGCCCGCAGGCCGACGCGGTCCGCAGCGCCTGATCCACCCGGCACACGAGGCCCGGTCTCCCTCGGGAGGCCGGGCCTCGCTGCGTTCCGCCGGCCCGGGAACAGAGCCCAGGGGACCCCCGTTCTTGCACTCGCACGGGTCGAGTGCCAGACTCTCGATTGGCACTCGGCCCCGTCGAGTGCCAAACAGGTCGGAACGGTGAGGCACCGGCAGTGGGCCGCAGGAGCGTCCACGTGGCTGGTGTCGTCCGTCGCGGGCGCCGGACCAGACCGTGCAGCGATCCACGCATGGAGGACATCACCACATGGCCAAGATGATCGCGTTCAACGAAGAGGCGCGCCGCGGCCTCGAGCGAGGGATGAACACCCTCGCCGACGCCGTCAAGGTGACCCTCGGCCCCCGTGGCCGGAACGTCGTGCTGGAGAAGAAGTGGGGTGCCCCCACCATCACCAACGACGGTGTGAGCATCGCCAAGGAGATCGAGCTCGAGGACCCGTGGGAGAAGATCGGGGCCGAGCTGGTCAAGGAGGTCGCGAAGAAGACCGACGACGTCGCGGGTGACGGCACCACCACCGCCACCGTGCTCGCCCAGGCCCTCGTCCGCGAGGGGCTGCGCAACGTCGCCGCCGGCGCCAACCCGATGGCCCTGAAGAAGGGCATCGAGAAGGCCGTCGCCTCGGTCTCCGAGTACCTCCTCTCGACGGCCAAGGACGTCGAGACCAAGGAGCAGATCGCGGCCACCGCCTCGATCTCCGCCGCCGACACCGCCATCGGTGAGCTCATCGCCGAGGCGATGGACAAGGTCGGCAAGGAAGGTGTCATCACCGTCGAGGAGAGCAACACCTTCGGCCTGGAGCTCGAGCTCACCGAGGGCATGCGCTTCGACAAGGGTCACCTGTCGGCGTACTTCGTGACCGACACCGACCGCATGGAGACCGTGCTCGACGACCCGTACATCCTGGTCGTCAACGGCAAGATCTCCTCGGTCAAGGACCTGCTCCCGCTGCTGGAGAAGGTCATGCAGTCCGGCAAGCCGCTGGCGATCATCGCCGAGGACGTCGAGGGCGAGGCCCTGGCGACCCTGGTGGTCAACAAGATCCGCGGCACCTTCAAGTCGGTCGCCGTCAAGGCCCCCGGCTTCGGTGACCGGCGCAAGGCCATGCTCGCCGACATCGCCATCCTCACCGGTGGTCAGGTCATCAGCGAGGAGGTCGGCCTCAAGCTCGACAACGCCGACATCTCCCTGCTGGGCCGCGCCCGTCGCGTCGTCACCACCAAGGACGAGACGACGATCATCGAGGGCTCCGGCGACGCCGACCAGATCCAGGGTCGGGTCAACCAGATCCGCGCCGAGATCGAGAAGTCGGACTCCGACTACGACCGCGAGAAGCTGCAGGAGCGCCTGGCCAAGCTGGCCGGTGGCGTCGCCGTCATCAAGGCCGGCGCCGCGACCGAGGTCGAGCTCAAGGAGCGCAAGCACCGCATCGAGGACGCGGTGCGCAACGCCAAGGCCGCCGTCGAGGAGGGCATCGTCGCCGGTGGTGGCGTCGCCCTGGCGCAGGCCACCACCGTCGCGTTCGAGAAGCTCGACCTCGAGGGTGACGAGGCCACCGGTGCCAACATCGTGCGCGTCGCGCTCGAGGCCCCGCTGAAGCAGATCGCCGTCAACGCCGGCCTCGAGGGTGGCGTCGTGGCGGAGAAGGTCCGCAACTCGGAGACCGGGCACGGCCTCAACGCCGCCACCGGCGAGTACGTGGACCTGGTCGCCGCCGGCATCATCGACCCGGCCAAGGTGACCCGCTCGGCGCTGCAGAACGCCGCCTCCATCGCGGCGCTCTTCCTCACCACCGAGGCCGTCATCGCCGACAAGCCGGAGAAGAACGCCCCGGCCATGGCCGGTGCCGGCGACGGTGGCATGGGCGGCATGGACTTCTGAGTCCCGCCGTCAGCCACGGCTGACACTGCACCACCAGCACTGCCCGGCAGGGGCGGTCCCGCACTCGCGGGGCCGCCCCTGTCGGCGTCTGTGGGGGCGGCTCAGGTTGATCATGGGCACGTCGTCGCCCGACGCGCCGGTGGACGGCGTGTCCCGCAGCACGACGCCCATGATCAACGGGGCTGGCGGGTCATGACTCCGGGGCGAAGCGGGTTGACCCAGATCCGCGGCCCGGCCGGGTCCCCGTCGCGGGGGGGGGGCGCCGGACGTAGCCCATCGCGGCGGACCACCGATCGGCGACCGCCTGGTGGTAGCGGGCGTCGAGGCAGAGGTCCAGGCAGCGGGCGGGGGAGTCGCGCACGACGGCAGGTCAGGTCGAGCGGCCCGTGCGCGAGATCTGCAGTCCCGTGGCTCCCGACGCCGGGAGGACCGGAGATCGCAGATCTCGTCGCGGCGGACCACCGCCTCGTCGGGGAACACCGGCGGATGAGCGGAGCCGGGGCAGGGTAGGCGGCTCCGGTGACGGTGATCATCGGGACGTCGGGGTGGCAGTACCGCGACTGGCGCGGGCGCTTCTACCCGCCGACGCTGGCCCAGCGGCTGTGGCTGGAGCACCACGCCCAGCACTTCGCCACCGTCGAGAGCAACAACGCCTTCTACCGGCTGCCCGAGCGGGCGACCTTCGAACGCTGGCGGGAGCGCACGCCGGCCGACTACCGCTGGGCCGTGAAGGCCAGCCGGTTCCTCACCCACCTCAAACGGCTGCGCGAGCCCGCCGAGCCGGTGGCGCGGCTGATGGACCGGGTCGCCGGCCTGGGCGACCGGCTGGACGCCGTCCTGCTGCAGCTGCCGCCCACCCTCCAGGCCGACGTCGACCTGCTCAACGAGTGCCTGGGCCAGTTCCCCGCCGGCACCCGGGTCGCCGTCGAACCGCGGCACGAGAGCTGGTGGACCGACGAGGTCCGCGGGCTGCTGGAGCGGTACGGGGCGGCGCTGTGCTGGGCCGACCGGGGCGAGCAGCCGATCACCCCGCTGTGGCGCACCGCCGAATGGGGGTACCTGCGGCTGCACACCGGCCGGGACGGCTGGGACTACCCGCCCGAGACGCTGGAGGCGTGGGCGCAGCGGCTGCAGGAGACCTACGGCGGGGACGACGTGCTGGTGTACTTCAACAACGACCCCGGCGGCGCGGCGACCCGGGACGCGGTCACCTTCGCCGACGCGGTCCGGGCCGGTGGGGGCACGCACACCCGGGTGCCGACGATGGACCAGGCCAGCGGCGCGGCCTGGCCGCCCGCGCCGCCGCCGCGTCAGAGGACGGCGCGGTCCTCGGCGAAGGCCACGCCGAGCTGACCGGCGGCCTGCTCGAGCACGCCCATCACGGCCAGGGTGTCGGCGAGCGGCATGACCGCGCTCTCGGTCCGCCCGGCGCGCAGGCACTCGGTCACCTCGGCCAGCTCGTGGCTGTAGCCGGCCCCGGTCGCCGGGAGGGTGATCTCCTCCGGCTCGGCGCCGGCGCGGTGCAGCACGATCGTCTGCGGGTGGTGGAAGCGGGGCAGCACGTCGATCCAGCCCGCCGTCCCGAACACCCGGGCCTGCCCGGGCAGCGCGTTGCGCAGCGAGGTGGTCAGCGTCGCCGAGCGGCCGTCGGCCCAGCCGAGCAGCAGGGACGCCTCGGCATCCACCCCGGTGGAGAAGGTGGAGCCGGTGGCGGCCACGGTGTCCGGTGTCCCGAGCACCTGCTGGGCGAAGGAGACCACGTAGACGCCGAGGTCCAGCAGCGCGCCGCCGCCGAGCTCGCGGGCGAACAGCCGGTCGGTGGGGTCGAACTCGCGGGCCACGCCGAGGTCGGCCTGCACCGAGCGCACCTCACCGATCGCGCCGTCGGCGATCAGCTCGCGCATCCGGACGACGGCCGGCTGGAAGCGGGTCCACATCGCCTCCATCACGAAGACGTCCGTGGCGCGGGCGGCGTCGACGATCTCGCGGGCGCCGGCGAGGGTGGCGGTGAACGCCTTCTCCACCAGCAGCGCCTTCCCCGCGGCGATGGCGCCCAGGGCCACCGCGTGGTGCTGCGGGTGCGGGGTGGCGACGTAGAGGACGTCGACCTCGGCGTCGGCGAGGATCTCGGCGTAGGAGCCGTGCGCGCGCTCCAGCCCGTGCCGGCGGGCGAAGCCCTGCGCCCGGTCCAGCGACCGGGAGGCGACGGCGACCACGCGGGCCCCGTCGACGACGGCGAAGTCCTCGACCACCTTCTCCGCGATGCGGCCCGGCCCGACGACGCCCCAGCGGATCTCCTCAGTCACGCCCTGACCGTAGCCGGGGCAGACTGTCCGGGTGGCACTGCTGATCGACACCCCGGTCTGGCCGTGGCGGGGACGGCGGTGGTCGCACCTGGTCAGCGACACCGGCTACGACGAGCTGCACGTCTTCGTCGCAGCGCACCTGGGCATCCCGCGCCGGGCGTTCCAGGGCGACCACTACGACGTCCCCGAGGAGCTGTACGACCGGGCGGTCGCCGCCGGCGCCGAGCCGGTGAGCTGCCGGGAGCTGCTGTCCCGGCTGCTGGCCGCCGGGCTGCGGGTCAGGAAGAACGCGCGCGCAGCAGGGTGAGCTCGGCGGTCAGGTTGGCGCGCGCCCCGTCGGACTAGTAGCTCTCCTCCGTGGTGGACCGGCGCACCGGGCCGCCCTCGTAGCCGTCGGTGCGCACCACGCGGCGACGGCGCGGTGCCCAGACGGCCAGCTCGACGACGATGCCGAGCGCGCCGACGGCCATCAGGATCCAGCCGACGACGTCGAGGTCGACGCCGCTGACCTGGGCGGTCACCGCGAAGGTGAGCACGGCGCCGACGGCGAGCAGGAAGATGCTGGTGCCGAGTCGCACGGGGAACTCCTCACGTCCGGCGACCGGGCCCGGGCGGGAGCCGCTGGACGGCGGCTGGTCGCCGGGCAACCGTGGACCACGGCCGGCCGGCGCGCGACCGCATGATCACCCGATCGGGTGACCATCGTCAGCTGCGGGCGCGCAGCAGGGTGAGCTCGGCGGTCAGGTTGGCCCGGGCGCGCGCGCCCCACGCATCGGCCAGCTCCGGCAGCCGGTACAGGGCCGGCAGTTCCAGCAGGCGCTCGAGCACCGCGATCCGCCCGGCGGTGAACTCGGCGTCGGAGAGGTGCCCGTACTCCTCCCGCACTGCGGAGGCGTACGCGGCGTAGGACTCCGGTGGGCCGGCCAGCACGGCGAGGTCGGCGTCGCACAGCACGGCGCCGTTGGCGTCGTCGTCGGCCGGGTCGTGGCCGGCGGTGAGCAGCACCAGCCGCTCCACCTCCGCGACGGTCCCCTCCGGCACCAGCCCGAGCAGGCCGATCCGGGCCCGGGCGGCGCTGACCTCCTCGTTGTCGCTGCGAGCCGGGTCGTAGGCGACGTCGTGGTACCAGGCGGCCAGCCGGACGGCGGTGGGGTCGGGAGCGTGCGCGGCCAGCCGGTCGACGATGCCGAGAACGGCGGCCAGGTGGGCGACGTCGTGGTAGCGGCGGTGCGGTTCGCTCCACGCGCCGACGACCGCGGCCCACTCGGTGCGCGAGGTCGGGGAGTCCCCGGCCAGCGCCGCCCACTGCTCGAACCCGACGCCCGCCACGTCCCCGAGTCTGGCAGGCGCGGTGGTTAGCGTGCGGGCATGACCCAGCCGCCCCCGCCGCCGGGCTGGTACCCCGACCCGGCCGGGGGTGGCGGCCTCCGCTGGTGGGACGGCGGCGCCTGGACCCAGCACACCCAGACCCAGCACACCCAGCCCCAGCACACCCAGCCCCGCTACACCCAGCCCCAGCACACCCAGCCCCGCTACACCCAGCCCCAGCACACCCAGAGCGAGCAGGTGCCGCCCGGGCACCCGCGGTCGGTGCTGCTGGAGCAGCCGGTGCTCGTCGTCCAGCAGCGGGCGAAGCTGGTCGAGCTCACCAACGAGTACGCGGTGCTGGACGGCGCCGGCCAGCAGGTCGGCGCCGTGACCCAGGTGGGGCAGAGCAGCCTGCGCAAGGCGTTCCGGCTGCTGTCGCGCTGGGACCAGTTCCTCACCCACACCCTCGAGGTGCGCGACGCCGCCGGCCCCGTGCTGCTGCTGACCCGCCCGGCGAAGGTGATGCGCTCGCGGGTGCTGGTGGTCCGCCCCGACGGCACGCCGGTGGGGGAGATCGTCCAGGCGAACGTCGTCGGGCACATCCGGTTCGACCTGGTGGTGGCCGACCGGCTGGTGGGGGCGATCCAGGCCGAGAACTGGCGGGCCTGGGACTTCGCGGTCGTCGACGCCGCCGGGGCCGAGGTCGCCCGGATCACCAAGACCTGGGAGGGGCTGGCCCGCACCCTGCTCACCACCGCCGACGACTACGTCGTCCAGGTGCACCAGCGGCTGCCCGACCCGCTGGCGAGCCTGGTGCTGGCGAGCGCGCTGACCGTGGACACCGCGCTGAAGCAGGACGTCCGCGGCCTCAACTGAGGTCCCGATTGAGTCCATCGCCACGCGCATGGGGCAGGGGGTCGCGGGTACGGTGGAGGACGTCCGGGCCGGGCGACCTGTGTCCCCGGGCTCCACTTGATAACTGCCGCTGGGGAACACCGCTCCGACCTCGGTCGGGGGTCTGGAGCCCCAGATGTGCAAACCGCCGCGAGGCGACCAGCGTCCGGTCCGGACCTCACCGACGCAGCGAAGCCCCCGCTCTCCTCGAGAGCGGGGGCTTCGTGCGTTCGCAGGTGCTACTGCTCGGTCTGGCCCAGCAGCCAGCCGACCTCGCCGGCCAGCTCGTTGGCCGCCGCCGGGCCCCACGAGCCGGGCTCGTAGCGGTGGACCTCGGGTCGGGAGTCGAGCACCGGCTGCAGCGCCCGCCAGGTCTGCGCCAGGCCCTCGCTGGTGGTGAACAGCGACCGGTCGCCGACCAGCACGTCGTGGATGAGCGAGACGTAGGGCGGCAGCGGCTCACCACCGGACACCTGGGAGAGGTCCAGGGTGGCGCGGGCGCGGGCGGTCTCCAGCTCCGGGCCGGGGCGCTTGGCCATCATGTCGATGTCCAGCGAGCCGGCCCCGGCGAGCGACAGGCTGACGACGTTGCCGTTGGCGGGGACGTCGTGCACGGGCCCGATCGGGCGGTGCAGCACCAGGCTGACCCGCTGCTGCTTGGCGGCCAGCCGCTTGCCGGTGCGCAGCAGGAAGGGCACGCCCCGCCACCGCCCGGTGTCGATGAAGAGCTTGGCGGCGACGAAGGTGTCGGTGTCGCTGTCGTCGGGGACGGCGTCCAGCTCCCGGTAGCCGTCGAACTGGCCGAGGACGACGTCGGCCGGCGCCAGCGGGCGGAACGCGGCGAGCACGGACTCGCGGGCGGCCAGGATGTCGCTGGCCCGGAAGCTGACCGGCGGCTCCATGGCGACCTCGGCGGCGACCTGGAACAGGTGGGTGACCAGCATGTCCAGGGTCGCGCCGGTGGCGTCGTAGAAGTCGGCGCGGTCGGCGACGTCGAGGTCCTCGGGGACGTCGATCTGCACCTGGGCGATGTGCTCGCGGCTCCAGATGTGCTCGAACAGGCCGTTGGCGAAGCGCAGCACGTGCAGGTCCTGGGTGCCCTCCTTGCCCAGGAAGTGGTCGATCCGGAAGACCTGCTCCTCGTCGAACACCGAGTGCACGACGGCGTCGAGCTCGCGGAAGGCCTCCGGGGAGTCGCCGAACGGCTTCTCGTAGACCACCCGGGCGCGCTCGGCCAGCCCGTGGGCGCCGATGGCCTTCGTGTACCCGGTGAACGCCTTCGGCGGCAGCGACAGGTAGTGGACCACCTGGGCGTCCTCGCCGATCTCGGCCCGGGCCTTGGCCACGACGTCGAGCAGCTGACCGGGGTCGTCCTCGGTGAACCCGCCGCCGGCGAAGCGCAGCCGGGTGGCGAACTCGTCCCACGGGCCCTCGTCGGGGGAGGGGCCGAACTCGGTCAGCGAGTCGCGGACGTGGTCGACGAACTCCTCGTCGGTCCGCTCGCCGCGGCCGCTGCCGATGAGCCGCCACTCGTCGGGCAGCAGGCCGTGCTGGGCGAGCTGGAAGAACGCCGGGAGCACCATCCGGCGGGCCAGGTCACCGGTCGCGCCGTAGAGCACGAACACGGTCGGGGTCAGGTCGTTCGCGCCGTTCTCGGGCACTATCGTCCTCTCACACGTCGTCCGGGCCGGTCCGCCAGGGGACCGGCCCCAGGGGATGCCGCCCACGACGTCGGGGGTGCACCAAGCTGTTCCGGACAACCGCCCGGTGCCCGGCAGTCTTCCCCATGAGGGCCGCGGCGCGCGCGTCGATCACGGTGTGTGGGCAGCAGCCGGGAGTGGGCAGTGACAGGAGCATGAGACGACCTGCGCTGCTCGCCCTCCCCGCTGCCGCCGTCCTCGCCCTGACCGCCTGCGGTGGAGACGCCGCCGAGGAAGAGCCCACCCCCGCCGTCGGCACCACGTTCGCCGAGGACGGCACCGACGACTCGGCCGCGGCGACCGAGACCGGCCGGGCGACCGGTGCCCCGATCGCCGAGGTGGAGTTCGACGACCAGTCCGGGGACGGCAGCTCGGTCACCGTCGCCCGGGTCGCGATGACCGTCGACGGGTTCGTCGTGATCCTGCCCGGCGACGGGTCCGACGACGACGCCACGGAGGCCGAGGCGCTCGGCTCCACCGCCGTGCCGGCCGGCGAGGCGACCGACGTCGAGGTGCCGCTGTCCCCGGCGCTGACCGAGGACACCGACCTGCAGGCGGTCCTCTACGGCGACACCGACGAGGACGGGGACTTCGACCCCGCGGTCGACCAGCGGATCCCGGACACCGACGACGACGACGGCGACGTCTCCGACGACGCGTCCTACACCGTGAGCTGATCGGGCGTACGGCGGGTGTGGTCCGGCGGCGCCCGGGGCAGGAGGTCTGCATGATCAGCTCCCGCCGGGCCCTCGTGGCCGTCCCTGCCGCCGTGCTCCTGCTGTCCGCCTGCGGGGACGGCGCGGACGCACCGGCCGGTGACGCCCCGCCGTCCTCGCCCGCCACCGCGGGATCGACCACGATCGCGCCCGAGGGCGAGTCGGGCAGCGGGCAGATGGCCGACCTGGAGTTCGAGGACCAGTCCGGCCCCGGCGACCGCGTGGTCGTCGCCAGGGTGACCGCGCCGGGTGGCGGCTTCGTCGTCGTCAGTGGCGGCGGCGACGACGCGGTGCTCGGCTCGACCCTGGTGCAGGTGGGAACCACCAGCGACGTGGCCGTGGACCTCGACCCGGCGCTGACCGGGGACACCGACCTGACCGCCACCCTCTACGCGGACACCGACGCCGACGGCGAGTTCGACCAGGCGGTCGACGAGCCGGTGCCGGCGCCCGAGGACGCCCGGGAGCCCGCGGGTGAGCAGGACGAGGTGGTCGCGGACGAGGCCACCTACTCCGTGGGCTGAGCGCCTGACGCCGCTCCGCGGCCCCGCCTGAGGGGGGCCTCAGACGCCGACCGCTCCCGGGAACTGCCCGATCGCCCGATGCCCGGGGCCCTCCCTCAGGGCGACCGTCCTCCTCGTCCACCCACGGACGACACGAGGAGACGGTCATGACGCACTACCCCAACCCCGCTCTGGAGGCCGAGCTGGCCTGGCGCCGGGAGCTGGTCGAGCGGTCCTTCGCCCGGGGCAGCCGGCGGGGCTCGTGGACGACGCGCCTGCGGCGGGCGCGCTGACCTCGGCGGCCGCCGGCGCGTCGGTGGGCCGTGCCACGATCACCGGCGTGCCGCGCTGGGACGAGGGTCCGCTGGTCGGCCGGGTCACCGAGCTCGGCCGGCTGCTGGCGCACGTCGACGCGGCGGCCGCGGGGCGGCCGTCCGGGGTGCTGGTGGCCGGCGACGCCGGGGTCGGCAAGACCCGGCTGCTCGACGAGCTGTCCCGCCGGGCCACCGGGCGCGGCGTGCGGGTGCTCACCGGGCACTGCGTCGACCTGGGCGACGTCGGCCTGCCCTACCTGCCCTTCGTCGACCTGCTGCGTCCGGTGGCCGCTGACCCGGAGCTGGCGCCGGTGCTGGCCCGGCACCCGGTGCTGGCCGGCCTGCTCGGCGGCGGTGCCGTGCCGGAGCGCTCCCGCCCCGAGCTCGGCCCGTCGTCGCCGCACCGCACGCTGCGCCCGCCGGACGACGACGGCCGGCTCCAGCTGTTCGAGTCGGTGGCCGCGCTATTGGGCGAGCTGGCCGCCGCGCGGCCGGTGCTCGTCGTCCTGGAGGACCTGCACTGGGCCGACCGGTCCAGCCGTGACCTGCTGCGGTACCTGCTGGCCCGGCTGGTCGACGAGCGGGTCGCCGTCGTCGCCTCCTACCGCGCCGACGATCTGCACCGCCGGCACCCGCTGCGCCCGCTGCTCGCCGAGCTGGTGCGGCTGCCCGGCGTCGCGCGGCTTCCCCTGGAGCCGCTGCCCGACGCCGAGGTGGAGACGCTGGTCCGCCGGCTGGCTGCCGTCTCCGGTGGGCCCGGCGCCGTTCCGGTCGAGGACGTCGTCGCCCGCGCCGAGGGCAACGCGTTCTACGCCGAGGAGCTGGTCGCGGCGGGGGAGGCGCTGCCCGGTGGGTTGTCCGAGGTGCTGCTCGCCCGGGTGGAGCAGCTCGGCCCGGCCGCGCAGCAGGTGCTGCGGGTGGCCGCCGTGGCCGGGCGCTCGGTGCGGCACGAGCTGGTCGCCGCGGTGGGCGGGCAGTCGCCGGCCGAGCTGGAGGCGGCGCTGGCCGAGGCGGTGCACCGGCACCTGCTGGTGGTCTCCGACGACGGGCGCTACCGGTTCCGGCACGCGCTGCTGCGCGAGGCGGTGCTGGCCGACCTGCTGCCCGGTGAACGGGTGCGGCTGCACGCCGCCGTCGCGGCCCAGCTGGCCGACCGGCCGGAGGCGGGGACGGCGGCGGAGCGCGCCCACCACCTGCGCGAGAGCAACGACCTGCCCGGCGCGCTGAGCGCCTCGCTGGAGGCGGCGGCCGCCGCCCGCCGGGTGGGCGCTCCCGCCGAGCAGCTGCAGCACCTGGAGGCGGTGCTCGAGCTCTGGTCGGCGGTGCCGGACGCCGCCGACCGCGCCGGCCGCCCGCAGGAGGAGGTGCTGCTGGACACGGCCGCGGCGGCCCGGGCGGTCGGTGACCTGCACCGGGCGGTGGCGCTGCTGCGCTCGGCCGGGGAGCTGCTGGGGCCCGACGGCGACCCGGAGGCGCGGGCGCGGGTGCACTACACGCTGGCGCAGGTGCTGGGCCGGATCGAGGAGGCCGCCGAGGCCCACCGGGAGAGCGCCGCGGCGATGGCGCTGGTCCCGGCGCAGCCGCCGTCGGCGGTGCGCACCTGGGCGGCGGCCACGCACGCCCGCACCAGCTACTCCCTGGGCCTGGTCGAGGAGGCGGACGCCGCGGCCGAGGAGGCGCTGGCGGCGGCCGACGCCCTCGGCCTGGACAGCGCGTGGGCCGACACCGCGGTGTCCCTGGCCCGTGGGCCGGGTGCCGGCGACCGGGCGGCGGTGCGGGCCCGGTTCGCGGAGGCCCGGGCGCGGGCGGCGCGGTCCGGCGACGCCGACGTGGAGATGCGGGTGTGGTTCAGCCAGGCGATCACCGCCTACGACGCCGGCGAGCTGGCCGAGACGCTGACGCACGTCACCGCCGGGCTGGCCCGGGCGGCGACGCTGGGCGTGGAGTGGTCGTTCTACGGCGCCGAGCTGCGGCACCTGGAGGTGCTGGCCCGGTACGTGCTCGGCGACTGGAACGGCAGCCTGGCCGCCGCCGACGCGCTGGCGCGGGTACCCGACATGGCCGCGCACGTGCGCGCCGACGGGCTGCTGGTGCTGGTCGGCCGGGGTGACCCGCGCGCCGCGGAGCGGCTGGGCTGGGCGCAGGGGCCGGCGGCCCGCTGGGACAACCACGTGCTGCTGATGCTGGCCACGGTGGCGGCGGAGATCGAGCTGGCCGGTCAGGCCGGCGACGCGGCGAGGGCGATCGAGCGGGCCCGGTTCGCCGACCGCCGGCTGCGGGAGCTGTGGGGTGAGGAGCGGCTCGCGTCGGTGCGACTGGTGACGACCGCGCTGGCGGCGGTGGGCGACGCGGCGGTCGCGGCCCGGCGGGCCGCGGACGAACCGGCGGTGGCGCGCTGGGGAGCCGTCGCCGACGGGCTGGCCGAGATGGGCCGGTCGGCGGCGCAGGTGCCGTACCCCGTGGGCATCGAGGCGCGGGCGTGGAGCACGCGGCTGGAGGCCGAGCTGGCACGGGTGCGCGGCGAGGTCGCGGTGCAGCTGTGGCGGCGCGCGGTCGAGGAGTTCGGCGACCTGGGGCACGTGTACGAGCAGGCGCGGTCCCGGCTCCGGCTGGCCGAGGCGCTGCTGGCCGAGGGGCTGCTGGCCGGCGACGACCGCGCGGGCGCGGCCGCGGAGCTGGCGGCGGCGCACGAGGTGGCGGTGCGGCTGGGCGCCGAGCCGCTGCGGACGGCGGTCGAGGCGCTGGCCCGCCGCGGCCGGCTCGACCTGCCGGGCGTGCGGGCAGTCGAGCCCGGCGCCGTCTTCACGCGGCGGGAGACCGAGGTGCTGGCGCTGGTCGCGCAGGGGCGCACCAACCGGCAGATCGGCGCGGAGCTGTTCATCAGCGAGAAGACCGCCTCCGTGCACGTGAGCAACATCCTGGCCAAGCTCGGCGCCACCGGGCGGGCGGAGGCGGTGGCCCTCGCCGCCGCCCGCGGCCTGCTCGCCTGAGCCACCTCCCCGCAGGTGGCGCCGTCCACGGCTCGGACACCCCATCCCGCAGTTGATCATCGGCGAGTGGTCGCGGCCGGCGGCGTGTCGAGCAGCCGATCGCCGATGATCAACCGTTGACGGGGGTGCGGACGAACATCCGGCGGACCCGCTCGACCCACTCGTCCAGCAGGTTCGTGCGGTCGTCGGGCCCGGCGGGGGCGGTGGGCATCAACAGCCACAGCGCCAGGTAGAGGGCGATCCCGCTACCGCCGGCGAAGACAAGGGCGACGAATCCGATCCGCCACAGCAGCGCGTCGATGCCGGTGTGCTCGGCCAGGCCGGCGGCCACCCCGCCGACCATCAGGCGGCTGCGGTCCCTGCGCAACGGCGGGCGATCGGCAGGGCTCTTCGGGGCCTCGGTGGGCGGGAGCTGCGTGGTCTCGGTCATGTCACCAGCCTGCGCGCGGCGTCGTCGCCGCGGCATCGGGGAACGCCCGGATCCGACCCTGATCCTGGTGCGTGCTGGAACGGCCGCCCTTCAGGGGTCCGCGCCGGGCGTGCGAGGCGTGGGGGAGAAGGGCGGGCCTTCCTCAGAGCATCGTGCGCAGGCGCTCGCGGCGGGCGCGGAGGACGTCGACCGACGCCGACGCCGACGGCGGGCCGGGCACCGACTGGCGCAGCTGGGTGTGCACCACGGCCTGCGGCTGGCCGGTCTTCGCCGCGATCCGGTTGACCAGGCGGTTGATCTCGCGGCGCAGCTCGGCGACGTCGCGCCAGGAGCGGCCGGCCTCGTCCTCGTCGGGGTGGTCCTCGACGACCATGAAGCCGTCGTCGTCCCCGTTGCGGTGCGAGGCGGCGATCCGGGCGCGCAGCTCGTCGTCCCGCTTGGCCAGCAGCTCGGCGGTCTGGGCAGGGGTGAGCAGGCCGGGGATGCCGAGGAAGTCCTCCGCGTCGGCCGCCAGGGGGACGACCGCGGGGGAGCCCTCGCCGGTGTGCGCCGTCCCGCTGGATAGCACGTGCGCGAACCGCGCGTCGGCCTCCAGGGCCTCCCACTCCTTGGCCGCACCCTCGCGCGGCTCGCGCGGCGGCAGGTCGAGCGCCTCCAGCTCCTCGTCGGGCTGGCTCTTCGGCGGCGGCATGACGTGGTTGCGCTGCTCCTCCATCGAGGCGGCCAGCGACAGCAGCGGGCGCACCGCGGGGAGGAAGACCGTCGCCGACTCGTGCGGCGCGCGGGCGCGCACCACGCGGCCGACGGCCTGGGCGAAGAACAGCGGCGTCCGGTAGGAGGTCATCCAGGCCAGGACGGCAGCGCGGGGGACGTCGACGCCCTCGGAGACCATCCGCACGCAGACCGCGATCCGGGCGCCGCCCTTGTTGAACTTCTCGATCTTCTTCGACGCCTTCGGGTCGTCGGAAAGGATCAGCTCCGGTGCCTTGCCGGTCACCCGGCGCACGATCTTGGCGTACTCGCGGGCGTCGTCCTGGTCGCTGGCCAGCACCAGGCCGGCGGCGTCGGGCATGCCGCCCTCCTCGCGGAGGTGGGTGATCCGGTCGTCCATCGCGGCGATCACGTGCGGCACCCACTGGCCCTTCGGGTCCAGCGCGGTGCGCCAGGCCTGCATCTCCACCGAGCGGGTGCCGGCCTCGCTCAGCGAGGCGGCGACGACCTCGCCGGCGGAGTTCCGCCAGCGCGAGGTGCCGGTGTAGGCGGCGAAGACGACCGGGCGGACGACGTTGTCGGCCAGCGCCTCCTTGTAGCCGTAGGTGAAGTCGGCCATCGACATCAGGCCGCCCTGCCCCTCGAACCCGTCTTCCACGTACTTCACGAACGGGATGCGCTCGTCGACCTTGGTGCGGAAGGGCGTCCCGGTCAGGCAGAGCCGGCGGGCGGCGCGGCCGTAGGCCTCCTCGACCGCCTCGCCCCAGGAGAGGCCGTCACCGGCGTGGTGCACCTCGTCCAGGATCACCAGCGTCTTGACGGTGGTCGCCCGGGCGGCGTGCAGCATCGGCTTGCCGGCGACCTGCGCGTAGGTGGTCACGTAGCCCTGGGTGCCGGCGCGCACCGGGCCCACGGCGTTGGTCAGGTTGGGGTCGAGCGCGATGCCCATCGCGTCGGCCGCGTCGGCCCACTGCATGCGCAGGTGGTCGGTCGGGCAGACCACGATCACCCGGGCGACCTCGCGGCGGGACAGCAGCCGGGCGGCCAGGGTCAGCGCGAAGGTGGTCTTCCCCGCGCCCGGGGTCGCGGTGACCAGGAAGTCCTTGGGGGACTCCTCCTCGTACTTGCCGAGGGCCGCCTGCTGCCAGGCCCGGAGCGGTCGGCTGGTCGTCTGCGGGGCCCGGGCCGCCGCCTGTGTTGCAGTCGCCATGTCGGGAGTCATTCTGGACGGCGGCGGGGCAACACGCCCAACCGGGTGCCTCCGGCGCGCCCCCGCCGTCCCGACGTATACGGGCCGGCCGTCGAGCCGCTGACCTGCATGTTCGTGCTACCCCGGGGCGGAGTGTGGCGATGCTCATGTGCCGGGGCGGACCGTCTCGTCACGTCACGCCGGCCCCGCCCGTCCCGGGGGCCGCCGGGCGGTCAGGGGAGGGCGGGGGAGCAGCTCGTCCAGGGTCACCAGCAGCTTGCGCACCCGGACGCCGGTCGCGGCGTGCGCCGCGTTGACCACCGCGTGCTGCTCACGCGAACGCCCGCCGCGACGTAGGCTGGGGGACGGCCCCTCGACCAGGAGGCCCGTTCGGCCCGGTTCCCAGCGGGACACCCCCCGCTGCCCGGCGTCGCCCCCCCTCACCGCGCCTGCTGTGGCGCCGGTGCCCGTGTGTCCCGGCCTCCTGGAGTCCCCGTGTCCCCTGCCGTCCTCTCCCGCACCCTCCCGCCGCTGGCCCAGCGGCTCAGCGGCGTCGCCAGCTCACCGGTCCGCGAGCTGCTGGCGCTGCTCGACCGGCCGCAGGTCATCTCCTTCGCCGGCGGCCTGCCCGCGCCCGAGCTGTTCGACCTGGACGGCGTCCGGGCCGCCTACGACAGCGTGCTCTGGGGTCCGCACGCGCGTCGCGCGCTGCAGTACGCCCCGACCGAGGGGGACCGGCAGCTGCGGGCGCGGGTGGCCGCCCGGATGACCGCCCGCGGGATGCTCAGCTCGGTCGACGACGTGCTGGTCACCTCGGGCTCGCAGCAGGGCCTGACCCTGGTCGCCACCGCACTGCTCGACCCGGGCGCCGTCGTCCTGGTCGAGGACCCGACGTACCTGGCCGCCCTGCAGTGCTTCCAACTGGCCGGCGCCCGGGTCGTGCCGGTGCCCACCGACGAGCACGGCATCGACCCGGTGGCGCTGGCGGAGACGATCCGGCGGGAGCGGCCGACGCTGGTCTACCTGGTGCCGACGTTCGCCAACCCGACCGGCCGCACCATGCCCGAGCACCGCCGCGCCGAGGTCGTGGAGCTGACCGCCCGGCACGGTGTCTGGCTGGTGGAGGACGACCCCTACGGGGAGCTGCGCTACCGGGGTGCCGACGTCCCGCCGCTGGCCGCCCAGCCGGGCGCCGACGAGCACGTCGTCCATCTGGGCAGCTTCTCCAAGATCGCCGCCCCGGGGCTGCGGCTGGGCTGGCTGCGGGCGCCGTCCCGGCTGCTCCCGGCGCTGACCGTCGCCAAGCAGGCGGCCGACCTGCACACCTCGACGATCGACCAGGCCGCCGCGGCGGCCTGGTTCGCCGCGGCCGACGTCGAGACGCACCTGCAGACGCTGCGGCGGGCCTACCGGCAGCGCCGGGACGCGATGGTGGCCGCACTGCCCGCCACGCTGCCGGCGGGCAGCACCTGGACCGAGCCGGACGGCGGCATGTTCGTCTGGGTGCGGCTGCCCTGCGGGGTCGACACGGCGGAGCTGCTGCCGCGGGCGCTGGCGGCCGACGTCGCGTTCGTGCCCGGGGCGTCGTTCTACGCCGGGACGCCGGACCGGTCGACGCTGCGGCTGTCGTTCACCACGCACACCCCCGAGTGGATCGCCGAGGGGATGGCCCGGTTGGGCAGCGTCCTGCGCGGCTGACCGGTGGGGCCGGCCGGTGCGGGCGCCCCGGTCGTCCGGCCCCGCTACGCGAACCGATCGGCGGCTGCGAGGCTGCGGACGTGGAGCTCGACCAGGTCTTCGATTGGCGGGGGCGGCGCGTGCGCTGGACCCGGTTCGGCACCGGCCCCGCGGTGGTCTTCTGCCACGGCACCCCGTGGTCGTCGTGGTTGTGGGCCCCGTACGCGCGGGCGCTGGCCGGGGACTTCACGGTGCACCTGTGGGACATGCCCGGTTACGGCGCCTCGTCCATGGACCCCGAGCACGTCGTCTCCCTCGACGTCCAGGGCGAGTTGCTGGCTGACCTGCTGCACCACTGGGAGCTCTCGCCCGAGACCGGCGGGCGAGGCGCCCGGGGGCCGCACGTCGTCGCCCACGACGTCGGCGGGGCGGTCGCCTTGCGGGCGCACCTGCTGCACGGTGCCCGCTACGCATCCCTGGCCCTGGTCGACGTGGTGGCGCTGGCCCCGTGGGGCTCGCCGTTCTTCCGCCTCGTGCACGACCACGCCGACGTCTTCGCCGCGCTGCCGGCCGCCGTGCACGCCGGAGCGGTGCGTGCCTACATCGCCGGTGCCAGTCACCGCGGGCTGACCGAGGCGCAGCTCGACACTCTCGTGGCACCGTGGACGACGCCCGCGGGGCAAGCGGCGTTCTACCGCCAGATCGCGCAGGCCGACGAGGCGTTCACCGACGTCCTGGAGCCGCTCTACGGTTCGCTGGACCTGCCGGTGCGCGTAGTGTGGGGAACCGAGGACACCTGGATCCCGGCCGACCGGGCGCACCGCCTGGCGGGTGCGATCCCCGGCGCCGAACTCGTCCTGATCCCGGACGCCGGACACCTGGTCCACCTCGACCAGCCGGCGCACCTCGCCACCACGCTGGGCGCCTGGCTGGCCGGTCGACGCTGACCGGGAGCCCGGTCAGTCTGCGGGCTGGTCGACCCAGTCCGGGCCGTTGACCTCACCGGGGCCGGCCAGGTCGGCGGCGTCCACGATCGTGTACGCGTAGCCCTGCTCGGCGAGGAACCGCTGGCGGTGGGCGGCGTACTCGCTGTCGAGGGTGTCGCGGCTGACCACCGTGTAGAAGTGCGCCTGCCGGCCGTCGGCCTTGGGGCGCAGCACCCGGCCGAGGCGCTGGGCCTCCTCCTGCCGCGACCCGAACGTGCCCGACACCTGGACGGCGACCGCGGCCTCGGGCAGGTCGATGGAGAAGTTCGCGACCTTGGAGACGACGAGGGTCTTGATCTCCCCGGTGCGGAACGCCTGGAACAGCCGCTCCCGCTCCTTGTTCGTCGTCGACCCCTGGATGACCGGGGCGTCCAGCGCCGCACCGAGCTCGTCGAGCTGGTCGAGGTAGGCGCCGATGACCAGCTTCTGCTCCTCGGGGTGCCGCTCGAGCACCCGGCGGATCACCGGCAGCTTCGACTGGGCGGTGGCCGCGATCCGGTAGCGCTCCTCGGGCTCGGCGACCGCGTAGGTCATCCGCTCCTCGTCGTCGAGGGAGACCCGCACCTCGATGCACTCGGCCGGCGCGATGTACCCCTGCGCCTCGATGTCCCGCCACGGCGCGTCGTACCGCTTGGGGCCGATGAGGGAGAAGACGTCGTCCTCGCGGCCGTCCTCGCGCACCAGCGTCGCGGTCAGCCCCAGCCGGCGGCGGGACTGCAGGTCGGCGGTGAGCCGGAAGATCGGCGCGGGCAGCAGGTGGACCTCGTCGTAGACGATCAGGCCCCAGTCCTGGGCGTCGAACAGGTCCAGGTGCCGGTACTCGCCCTTCCGGCGGGTGGTGATCACCTGGTAGGTGGCGATGGTGACCGGCCGGATCTCCTTGCGCTCACCGGAGTACTCGCCGATCTCGTCCTCGGTCAGGCTCGTCCGCGCGATCAGCTCGCGCTTCCACTGCCGTCCGGAGACGGTGTTGGTGACCAGGATCAGCGTGGTCGCCTTCGCCTCGGCCATCGCGGCCGCACCGACCAGGGTCTTGCCGGCGCCACAGGGCAGGACGACGACGCCGGAGCCGCCGGCCCAGAAGCCCTCGACCGCCTCCTGCTGGTAGTCGCGCAGGTTCCAGCCGTCCTGGTCGAGCTCGATCGGGTGCGCCTGGCCGTCGACGTAGCCGGCGAGGTCCTCGGCGGGCCAGCCCACCTTCAGCAGGGCCTGCTTGAGCCGGCCGCGCTCGGAGGGGTGGACGACGATCGAGTCGGCGTCGATGCGCTGGCCGAGCATGGGGGCCACCCGCTTGCTGCGGACGACCTCCTCCAGCACCGCCTTGTCGGTGCTGGTGAGCACCAGCCCGTGCACCGGGTTGTTGGCCAGGGTGAGCCGGCCGTAGCGGTCCATCGTGTCGGCGATGTCGACCAGCAGCGCGTGCGGCACGGGGTAGCGGGAGTAGCGGACCAGAGCGTCGACGACCTGCTCGGCGTCGTGGCCGGCGGCGCGGGCGTTCCACAGGGCCAGCGGGGTGACCCGGTAGGTGTGCACGTGCTCGGGGGAGCGCTCCAGCTCGGCGAACGGCGCGATCGCCGCCCGACACTCCTTGGCCAGCGGGTGGTCGACCTCCAGCAGCAGGGTCTTGTCCGACTGGACGATGAGAGGGCCGTCGCTCACGCGGGGGTTCCTTTGCTCGGAGACTGCGGCGCGGCACGCGCGCCGGACTGACCACGGTAACGCCGGTTCGCGACAGGTCCTTCCGGCTCGGGCCTGCGGTACCGGGTCTCACACCGCCCGCGTCGCGACCGAGTCGACGAGGACACATGTCGACTCGGTCGCATGCGGACACGGCGAGACGGGGGTGAGGCTAGAAGGGCGGTGGGTCGTCGGTCGGTCCGGAAGGTGGTGGCTCGGGTCCGCCGGGTCGTTGGGTGGGTTGGGGCTCCCGTGGTCGGAGGCCGGGCGGTCGGGTGGTGCGGGTGACGCCGGACGGTGTGGTCACCCGCAACGTGCCGTCGGGGGTCATGGCGAACCGCCAGCCGGGGGCGAAGGTCTTCAGCCGGTGATGGCTGCGGCACAGGCAGCAGAGGTTGGTGCAGTCGGTGGCGCCGCCGCAGGCGTGGGGGACGACGTGGTCGAGGTCGGCCCAGCCGACGCGTTGGCCGCAGTTGGGGAACCGGCAGCGCCGGTCGCGGGTGGTGACGAACGCGCGCTGCCGTTCGGTGGGCCGGTGGTTCGTGGTCGCCGGTGGCGGGCCGAGCACGGCGCACCCGCAGGGTCCGCTGCCGCTGCCGCTGCCGCTGCCGCTGCCGCGGTCGCCGGCGTCGGGGTGCTGCGGGCAGCCGCGCTTGGCCAGCCGGGCCAGCTCCGCGGGAGTGATGGTGGCCAGCAGTTCGCCGTCGGGGCCGGTGATCGAGTAGGTGAGCGTGCCGCCGTCGGGGGCGGTGAGCCCGAGCGCCCCGATCCGGGCCAGCAGGTCGCGGAGGTGGGCGGCGGTGATCGGTAGCCCGTTCACCTCACCCGGCGCGGTGCTGCCGCCCTCCAACGCCGCCAGCGCGGCGGTCACGGTCAGGTTCGCCGCCACGGTGGGCAGGCCGTGGTCGGCGGGGCGACGGACCAGCGCCGACAGCACGTGGGTGCGCAGCGCCCCGATCGGCCGGTCATCCCCGTCGGACTTGAGCATCCGGGCCAACTGGTCGAGCAGATCGTGGCACTCGGCGGCCTCGTCGGCCGGCAGGTCCGCGGCCAGCACCGCCCGCCCATCAGCAGCGGAGGGATAGACGTACACGTCGGCGGCCTTCTCCGCCTCCGCCCGGCGCTCCTCGGCCGCGGCCGAATCGAACCGCAGCATGAGTTCGGTGGCGCGCTTGCCCAGCCCGGTCACCGACACGTCGGTCGCTTCACCCAGCAGCGCGTCCTCCACCCGGCCGGCGACCTCGGCGCTGGTGTGCTGCAACGCGTCGGCGAGCTGCTGGGCGCGGCGCTCGTCGAGCTCCCCGGCCCGCAGCGCGGCGAACGTGGCCGGCAGCTTCCGGGCCCAGGTCAACGCCCGGGTCAGCCGGATGGCCGCCGTCCCCCGGCCCACGTTCAAGACGGTGGCCAGCTCGGCGGTGAAGAACTCACTCACCTCACCGTCGGCCGGCTGCGCCGTCCACCCCGCCCGCCGCGCACCCGGATGGTCCGGCGGTGGATCAGCCGACCCCGGACGGTCGGCGGCCAGGGCGAGGATGAGCTCGGCTTCGTAGGCGGTGTCCTGCGCGCGGCGCCGCTGCACCCGCTGCAACTCCTCGGCCAACTCCTCATCGCTCAGCCACGCCGCCGGCAGCCGGGAGGGCTCGACAGGGTGCTCGAGCGTCCAGTCGAGGACCAGCCCCTCGACCACGCTCGAACCACGCCTCCGCGACACGAACCGAACATACGTTCGAGGTACGACACTTTCGCGGCAGCGGCCGTGACCGTGCGGAACTGAACGCCGGTGGCCCCAGGGCAGGAGATCTCGGGCCACTGGCGTTCGACGGGTGCCCGAGCGACCCGCGGCGGCGCTACGGTCCCGGCATGCTCGACCACCTGGGGGTCCAGGTCGCCGACGTCGAGGCGGCCGTGGCGTTCTACCTGCGGGCGTTCGCGCCCATCGGCCTGCGGGAAGCGGTGCGCTTCCCCGCCGGCGAGCAGTCGGTCGTCGGCCTGTGCGGCACCGACGGCGTGCCCGACTTCTGGTTGAGCCCCGCCGACGGCGGTGAGACCCGGGAGCTGCACGTGGGCTTCCGCGCGCCCGACCGGGCCGCCGTCGACGCGGTGCACGACGCCGCCCGGTCGGCGGGTGCCGAAGTGCTGCACGCGCCGCGTGAGTGGCCCGAGTACCACCCCGGCTACTACGCCGTCTTCCTGCGCGACCCCGACGGGCACAACATCGAGGCCGTCCACCACGGCTGAGGGGTCAGGGCCGTCCACTACGGCTGAGGGGGCAGAGCCGTCCACCACGGCTGAGGGGTCAGGGCCGTCCACCACGGCTGAGGGGTCAGGGCCGTCCACCACGGCTGAGGGGGCAGAGCCGTCCACCACGGCGGACCGGGTCAGGCGCGCGGACGCCAGCGCTTCCAGTGCGCGACCCCGGTCGCCCGCGGTTTGCCGTCCCACAGCAGCGCGACGTCGACGGTCATCGCCGCCTCGTCGGCCTCGGTGACCACCGCGGTGAGCGCCACCGGCTCGGTCAGCGGGGCGGGCCGCAGGTACCTGACGTCCAGCCCCGCCGTCACGTACGGCAGCGCAGCGCCGGGCAGCGCACCCCAGCCGCGATGGTCGGCCTCGTGCAGCACCGCCGCCGCGCTGGAGCAGTCCAGCAGCGTGGCGATGATGCCGCCGTTGAGGAACCCCAGCCCGTTGTCGTGCTCCGCCCATGGCAGGAACTCGGCGACCACGCCGTCCTCGGTGGGGAAGCTGGCCAGCTGCAGGCCGCGCGGGTTGGCCGGCCCGCACCCGAAGCACGTCAGCTCGGGCACGAGCCGCTGCTGGATGCTCACGCGGGACACGCGCACGGCCTCACAGCCAGTCGGTGCGGCGCAGCGGGGGCTGGTCGCCGCCGGTCTTCTGCAGCAGGACCTGGTTGACGCCCATGTCGCCCTTCTCGAAGGCGAGCGCGCTGGCGGCCATGTAGAGCCGCCACACCCGGGCCCGGCCCTCGCTGGTGGCGGCCACGGCGGCGTCCCAGTGCTGCTCGAGGTTGGCCACCCAGGCGCGCAGGGTGAGCGCGTAGTGCTGCCGCAGCGGCTCCACGTCGATCACCTCCAGGTCCCGGGACTCCAGCAGGCCGACCATCTCGCCCAGCCCCAGCAGCTCGCCGTCCGGGAACACGTACCGGGCGATGAAGCTGTCCGGGTTCCACGTCGCCGTCCCGGCGTTCCAGGAGATCGCGTGGTTGAGCAGCCGCCCGCCGGGCCGCAGCAGGCCGCGCAGCTGCGCCACGTACGCCGGCATCTGGTCCCGGCCGACGTGCTCGGCCATGCCGATCGAGCTGATCGCGTCGAACGGCCCATCGGTCACCGTGCGGTAGTCCTGCACCCGGATGTCGATGCGGTCGGTGAGCCCGGCGTCCGCGGCCCGCTTGCGGGCCAGTCGCGCCTGCTCCTCCGACAGCGTGATGCCGACGACGTCCACGCCGTAGCGGCCGGCGGCGTGGATGGCCATCGACCCCCAGCCGCAGCCGACGTCGAGCAGGCGCATGCCCGGACGCAGCCCGAGCTTGCGGCAGATCAGGTCCAGCTTCGCCTCCTGTGCGGCTTCCAGGCCCACGTCGGGGGACTCCCAGACCGCGCAGGAGTAGACCATCGACGGGCCGAGCACCAGCTCGTAGAAGTCGTTGCCGACGTCGTAGTGGTGGCTGATCGCCGCGGCGTCCCGGGCCCGGGAGTGGCGCCGGCCGGCCCGGCCGAGGTCGGCCTCCTCGGCGGGGGGCGCAGGCTCCGGGCCGATCGCGCCGAGCCGCAGCGCGGTGCCGAGCAGAGCCAGCCGCTCGCGCACGGTCGGGGCGGCCATCGGACCGGTCTCGGCCAGCCGGCCGACGGAGCTCAGTGCGGCGAAGGTCGCGAAGACGTCGCCCTCGACGTCGATCTCCCCGGCGACGTAGGCCCGGCCCAGCCCGAGCTGGCCCGGGGACCACGCCAGCCGGCGCAGTGCCCGCCGGGACCGGACGGCGATCATCGGTGCGTCCGGCGGGCCGGCCAGCGAGCCGTCCCAGCCGCGCAGCTGCAGCGGCAGCTCCGCCGTCCCCAGCACCGCGCCCAGCGCTGCTGCCATCCGATCGGCGACCGTCCTGCGTCCCGTCATCCCCACGCTCCTCGCTCTGGGCGCAGCCGGGCGACCCGTACGGGCAGGCCGGTTGCACTGACCAACTGTCCCGCGCAACGCCGGGCGGGGCGTTGATCATCCCTCCGGAGGTCAGGAAGGGGAATCAGGTGCGTCGCCGGTGGTCGCCGGCGGCGTCCTCCGGCGCGGCCAGCGCGACCGAGGTGATCCGGTGGACGGCGAACGTGCGGGTCTCCCCGCGGCCCTCGTCGAAGCCCTGCAGGAAGCCCCCGGCCAACGACACGGGCTGGACCATCCGCTGGCTGCCCGATCCCTGCGCGTCGACGTAGCCCAGCCACACCGGCGCCTTCTCACGCACCGCCTGGGACAGCAGCTCCAGGGTGCTCGCAGTCGTCACCCCCGGCACCTGGCGCACCGGCTCGGTGCGGCGGGCGGCGAGCGCCGCGTCCCCGGCCCGGATCTCGCGCACCGTCCCCGCGACGTCGTCCGCGGACAGCGGGCGCGGCGCGACCGGAGCGGACCCACCGGGGCGCCGGCCGGCCGCGCGCGGCGGCTGGGGAGGCCGGGTCAGCACCGCGCCCCCCGCGTTCTCCCCGGCCGGGGCGTATCCCGCCGCGCGCAGCACGGTGAGCACCTCCTCCGGCGGCAGCCCGCTGACCAGCACCCCGGGCGCGAGGCGGCGCAGCTCAGCGTTCGCCGTCCGCCGGTCGCTGAGCACCTGGGACACCAGGCCGTGGTCGTCGGAGCGGACGTAGCACTCGATGGCGCCGACCCGCAGCCGGCCGTGCTGCCGGGCGACGTCGTCGACGAGGAAGTCCAGCGCCTGCGGCACGGGGGTGCGTGAGACGCGGGTGAACAGGTCGTGCAGGTCGGTGGCCGACCAGCCGGCGTCCAGCGCGCGGCGGATGCTGCCGTCGCTGACCCGGTAGACCGTCGCCCCGCCGGAGGACTCCACGTCGGCGACGACGGCGAGGGTCGCGGCCAGCTCGGCGACCAGCGGGCCGGGGGCGATGAGCGAGAGGTCCGGCTGGGCGAGCACGTGGTCCAGCGGCTCGGGCAGCAGCCCGCGCATCCCGTCCGCGGCGGCGTCCGCCCCGCGGGTGAGCAGGCCGCGCCCACCCGTGCTGAGCACCCCGCGGACGGCGATGCCCAGCCGCTCGGCCTCGGCCAGCAGCGCCGGCACCGGGGCCAGCCGGTCGGCCCGCCGCGGGGTGCGCCAGCGCAGCAGCGCGACCAGCTCGTCGGCGACCAGACCGCGCCCGGGCGGGAACTCGGCCAGCACGGCCAGCGCCGAGCGGCGCAGCACCGGCGCGGTCTGCCGCACGGCGTCGGGGGAGAGCACGTTGACCGCCTTGCCGGCCACGTCGCGCTGGCCGACCAGGGAGAACAGCCGGGTGCTGGCCAGCCAGCCCTCGGCCAGCGCGGCCCAGCGGTCGGGGAGGTCCTGCTCGCGCCAGGCGTCGTAGAGCCGGGTGGGCAGCCACTCGTCGCGCTGCGCCCCGCCGACGTCGAGCAGGCCGGCGACGTGTGCGAGCTCGGTCAGGAAGGCGACGTCGGCCTCGCCGATCCGCAGCTCCTTGGCCAGCCGCTTCTGGTCCCGGACGCCCAGCCCGCCGCTGCGCAGCAGCCCGGCAGGCTCCTCCTCCAGGGCGGTGAGCAGGTCGGCGACCCGGCCCAGCACCTCGAGCGCCGCACCGGCCGCCTGCTGGTCCACCCGCGCCGGGTCCAGCGAGCTGACCTGCGGTTCCGGGCGCAGCCGGGGCGGGCCGAGCGGGCGGTCGCCGCGCAGCAGCAGGCCGATCTCCCGGGGGAGCTCCACGTTCACCGCATCGATGCGCGCGAGCAGGCCCTGCTGCAGCAGCCGGCGTGCGGGGGAGGGCGGCCCACCGGCCGGGGTGTCGGGCAGATGGCCGACCGGCCGGTCGCCGGCCAGCCGCTCGAGCACCGCGCGCTCGTCGTCGTCCAGCTCGGCGAGGACCGCCGGCAGGTCACGGGGCAACGGCACCCGCAGGTCGGCCGCCCGCCGGCCCAGCCCCGCCGGGTAGCGCACCGCGCGGCGCACCGGCTCGGGGGCGTGCAGCTCCTCGTCGCCCCACAGCAGCGCCCGGGTGGTCAGCGTCCCGACCGCGGCGTCGACCACCTCGGCGGGGACGTCGGGCAGCAGCCCGGGCAGCTCGGTGCGCGGGACGCCGTCGGTGGGGGACAGCAGCACCGCGTCGAGCACCTGCAGCGTCGCGGCGTCCAGCTCGTCGAGCGCCCGGTCGACCGAGACCGGCACCGCCAGCCGGGTCGCCAGGCCGACGACGTCGGACGGCGCGGGGCGCGCCACGTCGGGCCGGGCGGCCAGCAGGGCGCCCAGCTGCTCGTCGGTGCGGGTGCGCAGCCAGGCGGCGAGCGTGGCGGGCGGCTGGTCCGGAGACATCCGGTCCACGCTACGTCCTGGGCCGGCGCCCCTGCTCTGCCGCCGCCGCCCGGCCACCGCGGCTCTGCCGCCGCTGCCCTGCGCGGCCGCTCTGCCACCATGCCCGGGTGGCCGCCCTGGACGATCCGCAGACCCGTGCGGCGCTCGCCGCCCACCGCGCCGGGGCGCTGCGCTGGCTCGCCGGGGGCGCGCTCGCCGTCGTCCTGGGCTGCGTGGCCGGAGCGGCGGTCGTCCGGATCGCCCGGGACGGCGGGGAACGGCCGCCGCTCGCCGGGCTGGTCGTCGTCACCCTGGTGGCCGGGGGGATCGTCGGTGTCGTCGTCGGGGTGGGCGCACTCGTGCGCACCCGGCGGTGGAGCCGGGCGCTGGCCGGCACCGGCTGGCAGACCGGGGTGCTGCGGGTCGCCGGCCCGGCGACCCTGCACGTCGAGCCGGTCGGCTACGACGACCTGACCGACGAGCCGTTGCGCCTGCGGCTGCTGTCCACCGCGGTCTGGCGCACCCGCGCCGTGCAGCGGCTGGACGGCGCCGAGGTGGCCGCGGCCCGCGTGTCCCCGCGGGAGTGGGTGCTCACCGCCGACGGCGCGGGCACGGTCTACGGCGCGCGCGTCACCGAGCGCTGACCCACCCGCTGGTGCGACACCACGGAGTGCGGTGCGTGTCACCGGCGGTCGGCACGGGAAGATGAGCGGGAACCGCGCCGGCGTCCGGACCGGCTGCACCGCACACGGAGGCGACATGGCCAAGCGCAACGACAAGCACGCCCACCTGGTCGAGCCCACCTGGGGTCAGCGCACCGAGGGGGAGGCGCCGGTGACCGAGCTGGTGAGCGAGATGGCCGGTGGCCTGTCCCCGTTCGGCGAGGACCACTCGTTCCCGCTGCCCCCGGAGCGGCTGCGCTACGCCCACCCGCAGGACCGGCCGAACCGGGCCGGCGTGCAGCTCCCCGAGAACCGCTGAGGTCCGCCGCGCTGCCGTCCCCGCAGCAGCGGCACCTCGCGGTGCCGCTGCTGAGCGACACGATCGGGGCGACCTCGATCGGACGGCAGTGCGGGAGGGCGACCCCGATCGGCGCCTCAGACCCGGTCCGGCGCCCGTGGGACCAGTCCGGTCAGCGCCCGGCTCACCAGGCCCCCGGCGATCGACCACAGCGCTGCCGCGAACAGCGTGTTCACCGTCTCGGCGAGCCGCGGGTCGTCCGGGGTGAACAGGCCCACGGTGAGGCCGCCGAGGGAGTGCCGGAGGTCGCTGGCGAACTCGACCAGCGGGTTGGCCGGGTCGGCCGCGAAGAAGACGAAGAGCGCGTGCAGCGCGATCAGCCCCGCCACCACCGACGCGCCCAGCCGGACCGTGGTGGCGAGCACGCTGAGCAGCGCACCGACGGCCGATCGGATCATCTCCGGCATGGTGCCTCCTGCCGGACGCCGGTGCGCGGGCGACGCCGGTCCCCGACCCGGCCGACGACGGGAACGGTGCCTGGTGGTCGCCCCTGGGACACCGGAGAGGCGGCGCCCTCCGGGCCGCGCCGCGACTAATCTGGATGTCGCGTCGCCGACATCCGGCGGCGCGGTCATGCGGCTCGACGAGCCGACCGGACGACGACTGACCGAGGGATCGACGTGCCCAGCGGCAAGGTGAAGTGGTTCAACGCGGAGAAGGGATTCGGCTTCCTCGCCCACGACGGCGGGCCGGACGTGTTCGTGCACAAGGACGCGCTGCCCGCCGGCACCACCGAGCTGAAGCCCGGCCAGCGCGTCGAGTTCGGCATCGTCCAGGGACGCCGCGGCGACCAGGCCCTGCAGGTGCAGGTGCTCGACCCGCTGCCCTCCGCCGTCGCCGGGCACCGCAAGGACCCCGAGACCCTGGTGCCGATCATCGAGGACCTGATCAAGCTGCTCGACGGCACCTCCTCCGCCCTGCGGCGCGGCCGGTACCCGGACAAGCAGGTGGCCCGCAAGGTCGCCACCGTGCTGCGCGCCGTCGCCGACGACCTCGACGCCTGAGGAGCGACCCCGTCAGCCGGCGGGTGGTGCCTCGGTGGCCGGCGCGGTGCTCTCGCCGGCGCGGATGAACCCCACCGGCCAGGCGCCGGACAGCCCCTCGCACGCGTCGGGGTCGCGGCGCTGCACCACCACCAGGTAGTACGTCGGCGGGACGACGTCGGAGGTGTTGATCCCGTCGAAGACGGCGCGGCCGGCGTCGACGTCCACCTCGCCGAGCTGCTCCTCCAGCCGCTCGTCGAAGACCTGGACGCTCCAGCCCGCGTCGGCGACGGCCTCGGGCACCTCCAGCGAGACGGTGGTGTCCGGGGAGACCTCCAGGATCGGCGGGGTGACCTGGTAGCGCTCGCCCTCGCCGTCCCGGCAGTACTGGGTGGGGTCCAGCGTCACCTGCTGCGGCCCCACCTCGACGGTCACCGTCGGCACCGGGTCGCCGGTGGAGCGGTCGCCGCAGCCGGCGAGCACCGTCAGCCCACCCAGCAGTGCCACCGCGGTCGCGCCGCGCGCCGTGCTCACGTCCACGCCTCCTCGTCGGCGGCCCGGCCGCCGGTTGCGTCGCTGCGGGTGCGCAGGCTCCACAGGGTCAGCCCCACGGCCAGCACCAGCAGCGCCGAGGCCACGGTGAAGCCCAGCCACCCGGAGGTGGGCAGCAGGATGCCCAGCGCGCCGCCGAGCACCCAGGCCAGCTGCAGCCAGGTCTCCGAGCGGGCGAACGCCGAGGCGCGCAGCGCGTCGGGCACCTCCCGCTGGATGATCGCGTCCAGCGCCACCTTGCCCAGCGCGTTGGTCACCGCGGCCACCCCGGCGACCAGCACGGCCATCGGCAGGCTGAACAGCGCGGCGGCCAGCCCGGTGATCGCCGCGGCGATGCCGGCGGCCACCAGCACCACCCGGTCCGGGCTGGCGGTGCGCAGCCGGGAGCCCACCGCGGTGCCGAGGAAGCTGCCGGCGCCCGCGGCGGCGGCGATCGCGCCGAGCGCTGCGGTCGCCTGCCAGCCGCCGTCGACGGTGGCCTGCACCAGGAACGCGGAGAAGATCGTCAGGAACCCCGCCAGCCCGCGCAGCGCGGCGGTGGCGCGCAGCGCGGTGACCACGTGCGGGACCACCGGCCGGCGGCCGCGACCGGGCAGCCGGATCGGGGCCGTCCGCAGCACGTCGGCCGGCTGCTCGCCGACGGCGACGTCCACGTGCGGCGGCAGCCGCACCGCCAGCACCGCGGCGACGACGAAGACGGCGGCGGTCGCGCCCAGCTCCCAGGTGAAGCCGAGCAGGGACGCGATGCCCGCGCCGAGGGCGCCCAGCACACCGCCCGTGGCCAGCCCGAACACCGACAGCCGGGCGTTGGCGGAGGTGAGCGACAGGGCCTCCGGCAGCACCCGCGGGACGACGGCCGCGCGCAGCACGTTGAACGACTTGCTCAGCACCAGCACGCCGAGGGCCGCCGGGTAGAGCGCCAGGTCGTCGTGGTGGGCGGCCATCAGCACCGCCAACGCCGCCCGGCCGCCCAGGCTCGCGGCCAGCGCCCAGCGGCGACCGTGCTGCAGCCGGTCCAGTGCGGGGCCGATCACCGGGGCGACCAGCGCGAACGGCGCCATCGTCACCAGCAGGTACAGGGCCACGTTCCACCGCTGGGCGTCGGTCGTGGCCGCGGAGAAGAACAGGGTGCCGGCGAGCGAGACCATGATCATCGCGTCCCCGGCCACGTGCAGGGCGTTGACCCACACCAGGTGCGACAGGCCGGTCTGCCCGGCGCCGTCGGCGCGGCCGGCGGCGCGCACGCGCCGGACCGTCGCCGCGGTCAGCTCCCGGCTCCGCGCGGCCGCGACCCGGGTGACGGTGAGCTTCGCGGGCCGCGCGCCGGGACCGGGGGGCGCGGCGGTCGCGCCCGCCGGCCCGCTCTGCGGCGACGTGCCCGGGGGAGACGGCGCTGCACTCGGCGGACCCGGCGGTGCAGGTGGGGGAGCCGGCGGCGCGGCCACGGGCGGCGGGGGCACCGGCTGGGTCTGCTGCCACGAGGGGGCCGGCGTCGGGCGGACGGCGGTCGGGGTGTCGTCCCCCGGGGGCCGGGCGGTGGCCACCGGCATCGGCTTGGTCTGCTGCCGGCGGATACCCATCGGGGAGGTCTCCACCCCGCGCTCGGGCTCGCCGCGCGAGCGACGCCGGCTCCGCCACGAGCGGGGTCCGGAGGCGGCGGGCACGGCTCCATCGTGCCGCAGCCACCTGTGCGACCGGCGTGGACGGCGCCGGGAGGTGCGGTGGGGTGCGCCGGGGCGGTCATCCGCGACAATGGTCGCGTGTCCGACTCCGCGTACGCCGCTGCCCATGGTCCCCGGCCGGACGAGGTGCTGGCCGCTGCGGTCGAGCTGGCCCGGGCCGCCGCCGTCGAGGTCGCGGGTGACCCCACCGTGGTCGGCGACCACCTCGGCGTGCTCGCCGAACCGCTCCTCGCCGAGCCCGCCGGGGAGGAGCCACCGGCGGAGGTGCTCGGCGCCGTGCTGACCCACAGCTTCGCCGCGACGCTGCCCGGTTACGTCGGCTGGCACTGGGCGGTCACCGTCGCCTGCGTCCCCGGCGACGACGAGGTGACCGTCGACGAGGTGGTCCTGCTGCCCGGGGACTCGGCGCTGCTCGCCCCGGCCTGGGTGCCCTGGCACGAGCGCCTGCGGCCCGGCGACATGTCGGTGGGCGACGTGCTGCCCGCCACGGAGGACGACGACCGGCTGGTGCCGTCCTACCTGGCCGACGACGACGCCGCCGACGACCCGGCCGGCCGCGTGGTCGCCGAGGAGCTGGGGATGGGCCGCGAGCGCGTCCTCTCCCCGCACGGGCGGGGCAAGGCCGCCGAGCGCTGGCGGGAGGGCGACTTCGGCCCCCGCTCGGCGATGGCCCGGCACGCACCGGGGCCCTGCGGCACCTGTGGCTTCTGGATCCCGCTGGCCGGGTCGATGCGGCTGTCGTTCGGCGCGTGCAGCAACGCCTACGCGCCGGCCGACGGGCGGGTCGTGACCGTCGACTACGGCTGCGGCGCGCACAGCCAGGCCACCCTGGACCGCACGAGCGGCGACCCGGTGGAGGTCAGCACCACCGCCCGCTACGACACCGCCGACTTCGACGTCATCTAGCGGCCCGCCTGGCTCGGTCGGTAGGGCGACGACGTAGCCGTCAGCGCTGGCCCTGCCAGCGCATGAGGCCGAGGCCGAGACCGGCGAGCGCGATGGCGGCGACGCAGGTCCAGGTCCACACCCGGTCGACCCGGTCGCCGAGCAGGAGCAGCACGACCAGCGCCACCGCCCACAGCGCGGTCCCGATCAGGACGACCCGGGCGGTGTCGACCTGCAGCGGCGGCGGGGACGGGCGGGTGGGTGCGGGCACGCCCCGAGCGTAGGGGCCGAGGTGCTGGTCACGGCGCCGCCCTGCGCATCGGCGGCCGTGCGTGTGGCACGCTGTCGCCGCTCGTTGCCAGCTGCACCGGGCGGTCCGCCAGGTGCGCCGTCGCCCTGCCGCGCCGCGCCGGCCCGCGTCCCCGGGGGTCTCCCATGCCCGATCGGTCCCGTTCCGCCCGCACGCCCGCCTCCGGCCCGCAAGCGGCCGACGCGGCCGACGGCAAGGCGGTGCTCGGCCCGGAGGGCGCCCCGCCCCGGCGCAGCCCCGGCCCGCGGGTCAAGCCGCGCAACGGCCTGGACCGCTACTTCGAGATCAGCGCCCGGCGCTCCACGGTGGGCCGGGAGGTCCGCGGTGGGCTGACCACGTTCTTCACGATGGCCTACATCGTGGTGCTGAACCCGATCATCCTGTCCGGTGCGGACATCAACGGGAACACGCTGCCGTTCACCGCGGTCGCCGCCACGACCGCTGTCGTGGCCGGCGTGCTGACCATCGCGATGGGCGTGGTCGGCCGGTACCCGCTGGCGCTGGCGGCCGGACTGGGCATCAACGCGATCGTGGCGGTCTACGCCGCCACCCAGCTGGCCTGGCCGGAGATCATGGGGCTGGTCGTGCTGGGCGGGCTGCTGATCGCGGTGCTGGTGCTCACCGGCTTCCGGCGCGCGGTGTTCAACGCGATCCCCACGCAGCTGAAGATCTCCATCGCCGTGGGCATCGGCTTCTTCCTCACCATCGTCGGCCTCGCCGACGCCGGGGTGATCCGGCCGGGCACCGGTGGGCTGATCAGCTTCGGCGTGGGTGGGCAGCTGGCCGGCTGGCCGATGTTCACCTTCGTCGTCGGCCTGCTGGTCACCAGCGTGCTGGTGGTGCGCCGCACCCGCGGCGCCCTGCTGATCGGCATCGTCGTCACCACCGTCCTCGCCGTGGTGGTCGAGGCGATCGCGGACGTCGGGCCGCGCACCGGCGCCGACGGCGCGAGCAACCCGCGGGGCTGGGCCCTGCAGGTGCCCACCTGGCCCGACACCTGGTTCGACCTGCCCGACCTGTCGCTGGTCGGCCAGTTCTCGCTCTTCGGCGGCTTCTCCCGGATCGGGCTCGTCGCCGCCCTGCTCATCGTCTTCTCGATCATGATCGCCGACTTCTTCGACACCGTCGGCACCATCACCGCGGTCGGGGCCGAGGGCGATCTGCTCGACGAGGACCGGAACCTGCCGCGATCCCAGCCGGTGCTGCTGGTCGACTCGCTGGCCTCGGCGGCCGGCGG
Organism: Modestobacter sp. SYSU DS0657; assembly: GCF_054050925.1. Classification (NCBI taxonomy): domain Bacteria; kingdom Bacillati; phylum Actinomycetota; class Actinomycetes; order Geodermatophilales; family Geodermatophilaceae; genus Modestobacter; species Modestobacter sp. SYSU DS0657. The sequence continues at coordinate 184,560 of NZ_JBJHAG010000004.1, forward strand.
GGCCTCGAGCGTGTCGAGCAACACGACCTACATCGAGAGCGCGGCGGGAGTCGGCGACGGCGCCCGCACCGGGCTGGCGAGCGTGGTCACCGGCCTGGTGTTCCTGGTCGCGGCGTTCTTCACCCCGCTGGTGCAGGTCGTGCCCTCGGAGGCCGCCGCCCCGGTGCTGGTCATCGTCGGCGCGATGCTGATCAGCCAGATCCGCGAGCTCAGCTGGGACGACATGTCGCTGGTCATCCCCGCGTTCCTGACGATCGCGCTGATGCCGTTCACCTACTCGATCACCATCGGCATCGGGGCCGGCGTGGTCAGCTACGTGCTGTTGCGGGTGGCCACCGGCCGGCGCCGCGACGTGCACCCGCTGATGTGGGTGATCGCGGCGGTGTTCGTCGTCTACTTCGCGCTCGAGCCGATCCAGCAGCTGCTGTGAGGGAGGGCCCCCGTCCTCCCCACCCTTCGCGAGCTCAGGGCGGGCCCCTGGACGGGGGCCGTTCCAGCACGTCCCCGATCGTTAGGCACGCTTCTCACCTCGGTTAGGCTGGCGACGTGGCTCGGACGACGCTGGACACCGCAGCGCTCGCCCACGACCTGCGGCTGGCCGTGATGCGGTTCTCCCGCCGGCTGCGCAACCAGCGGGTCGACACCTCGGTCACCCTCACCCACCTGGCCGCGCTGTCGACGCTGAAGCGGCACGGCGCGATGAGCCCGGGCGAGCTGGCGGCGCACGAGCGGGTGCAGCCGCCGTCGATGACCCGGGTGGTCGTCGCCCTGGAGGGCAAGGGCCTGGTCACCCGCACCCCGCACCCCACCGACGGGCGGCAGGTGGTCATCGACCTCACGCCGTCCGCCGAGGAACTGCTCGCCGACGAGGTGCGGGCCCGCGAGGCGTGGCTGACCGGGGAGCTCCAGCAGCTCACCGCGGAGGAGCGCGCCACGCTGCGCGAGGCCGCGACGATCATGGACAAGCTCGCCAGTGGGTGACCCCCACGCCTGAGGCAGCCGCTCCGGGACGGGCGGGGATGTTCGCGGCCCTGCGGGTGCGCAACTTCCGGCTGTACGCCTCGGCGAACCTGGTCAGCCTCACCGGCACCTGGATGCAGCGGATCGGTCAGGACTGGCTGGTCCTGCAGCTGTCCGGGGGCAGTGGCGTCGCCCTCGGCGTCACCACCGCGCTGCAGTTCGCCCCCACCCTGCTGTTCAGCTTCTACGGCGGGGTGCTCGCCGACCGCTACGACAAGCGCCGGGTCCTGACCGTCACGCAGGCGGTCATGGGGGCGCTGGCTCTCGGGCTCGGCCTGCTGGTGGTCACCGACGCGATCGTGCTCTGGCACGTCTACCTCCTCGCCGCCGCGCTCGGCGTCGCGTCCTCGCTGGACATGCCGGTGCGCCAGTCGTTCGTCTCGGAGATGGTCGGCCCCGACCGGCTGGCCAACGCGGTCAGCCTCAACTCCACCGTCTTCAACGGGGCACGGCTGGTCGGACCGGCGGTGGCCGGCTCGCTGATCGGCGTCTCCGGCGGGGACACCGGACCGGCGTTCCTGGTCAACGCCGCGAGCTTCGGGGTGACCATCACCGCGCTGCTGGCCATGCGGGGCAGCGAGCTGCACCGCAGCCGGCCGGCGGCCCGGTCCCGCGGGCAGCTGCGCGAGGCGCTGGGTTACACCCGACGCCATCCCGACCTGGTGCTGGCCATGGCGCTGGCCTTCGTGGCCGGCAGCTTCGGCTTCAACACCCAGATCACCATCGCGCTGATGGCCCGCGAGGAGTACGGGCTCGGGGCGGCCGCCTTCGGGTTCCTCTCCACCTGCTACGCCGTCGGCTCGCTGTCCGGGGCGCTGCTGTCCACCCGGCGGAGCACCCGGCCGCTGCAGCGGTTCCTGGTCGTCTCCTCCGGGGCCTTCGGCGTGTTCCTCGTCGTGGCCGGGCTGATGCCGAACGAGACCGCCTTCGCCGTGCTGCTGGTGCCGACGGGCGCCTCCGCGCTGGTGTTCAGCGTGGCCTGCAACAGCTTCGTGCAGCTCGGCGTGGCTCCGGAGATGCGGGGCCGGGTGCTGGCGCTGTACTTCACCTGCTTCATGGGCGGCACCCCGGTGGGCGCGCCGGTGATCGGCTGGGTGTCCGAGCACCTGGGCGCCCGCTGGGGGTTCATCGCCGGCGGGCTGGCCTGTGCGACGGCCGCCGTCGTCGCCGGTGCGCTGCTCGCCCGCGGACGGCGGGTGCGGCTGGAGCTGCACGTCCGCCCGCCGCGCGCGCAGCTGCACGTCGCCGCCCGGCCACCGTTGCCCGCCCCGGCCGCCGCGCTGGCCGAGGCCGCCGACGGGGAGGTGCCCGGTGAGCAGGTGGCGCGGGATCCGGGCCGCTGAGGACCGCATGGTCGATCAGCTCACCGGCTGCGCTGACGTCGTCACGTTGTGGTCTTGGCGACACCGTCGTACCGTTTCGTCGTGCCGTCGGGAGGGTCGGGCTCTGCAGAGGTCGGGACGTCGCTGATGCGTCTCGGCGTGCTCACCGTGCTCCTCGCCGTCGCCGTGCTGGTGATCCTGCTCCTCGTCCGCTGGGCGACGGGGGAGCTGCAGCACCGCCGCGCGGCCCGCCGCCGGAGCCGGGCCCGCGAGCTCGCCCGCCGGCAGGCCCCGCCCCGGCCGCCCGCGCGGCGCCCCGCCACCCACCCGGCCGGCTCCTCGGCCCGCCGGCGGGCCGGCCCCGCCACCGATCCGGGCATGCCCGCCCGCCGGCCGCTGGAGGCCGTCGCGGCCGACGTCCGGCGGCTGACCCGCGAGCTGGCGATGGTGCCCGGGGGGATGCCGATGGCCCGCCGCCGCGGGCTGCTGGCCGCCTACGACGACGTGCTCGTCGAGGCCGCGGGGTTGCTGCAGGTCGACCACCGGCTGGCCGAGGTGCCCCCCGAGTACCGCGAGCTGGAGCGGATCCGGCTCATCGGGGCACTGGAGGCCGCCGGGCTGGTGGTGGACCGCTGACCAGCCCGGCCACCGCGGGCTCGGCGGGCCGGCTGTTCCTCGCCGTCGACCCACCACCGGAGGCCGTCGCCGAGCTGGACGCCGCCCTGCGGCCGGTGCGTGAGGCGCCGGGTGCGCCGCGCTGGACGCCGCCGGAGCGGTGGCACCTCACCCTGCTGTTCCTCGGGCAGGTGCCCGCCGGAGAGCTCCCGCTCCTGCTCGACGGGGTCGGGCCGGCCGTCGCTGCGGCCCCACCGATGTCGCTCGCACTCGCCGAGGGCGGCCGGTTCGGGTCCCGGCGCCGTCCCACCGTCTGCTGGGTCGGGGTCACCGGCGACGTCACCCCGCTGACCGCGCTGGCCGACCGGCTGGCCGACGCCGCCCGCGGCACCGGCCTGGCCGTGGAGGACCGGCCGTTCCGGCCGCACCTGACCGTGGGCCGCTGGCGTCCCGGGCAGCCCGCCGACGGCGACCTGCCCGAGCGGCTGCGCGGGCACCGGGGCCCGGTCTGGCCGGTCACCGAGGTGGTGCTGTGGCGCAGCCACCTCGGCCCGTCGCCACGCTACGAGCGCGTGACCGCCTGGCCGGTCGCCGGGATCAGGTGACCTGATCGTGGGGGGGGGGGGGGGGGGGGGGGGGGGGGGGGGGGGGGGGGGGGGGGGGGGGGGGGGGGGGGGGGGGCGGGGGGCGCGGGGGGGGGGGGGCCGGGGGGGCGGGGGGGGCGCTCGC
>NZ_JBJHAG010000005.1:0-181673 GCF_054050925.1 Modestobacter sp. SYSU DS0657
CCCCCCCCCCCCCCCCCCCCCCCCCCCCCCCCCCCCCCCCCCCCCCCCCCCCCCCCCCCCCCCCCCCCCCCCCCCCCCCCCCCCCCCCCCCCCCCCCCCCCCCCCCCCCCCCCCCCCCCCCCCCGAAGCAGTGGTTCAGGCGGTGACGGTGCCGTCGGCGGCGACCGTCAGGCGCCCGGCCGCCACGGCCGCCTGCAGGGCAGCGTCGAGCGGCGGTTGGGCCGCCGGGGTGAGTCGGCGGTGCCCGAAGACCTCCGCGGTGCGGACCCGCAGCTCGTCGACGGCCAGGCTGCCGGCGGCCCGGGTGAGGGCGACCATCGCGTTGCCGACCTCACGCGGGGCGACCTGCTCCAGCGGCCGCTCCGCAGCGGTGGCCTGCCGGCGGAACCAGGTCCACTCGGCCGGGTCGGTGCCCTTGGGCCACAGGTGCTCGCCCTGCAGCGCGCTGGGTGGCAGCAGGTCCATCAGGGCGTCCCGGCGGGCGGCGCCGACCCGGGTGAGCCCGAAGGCGCCGGCGGTCAGCCGGGCCAGCCGGTCGCGGTGCACCGGCCCCTCGGCCTTGATGCCGGCGTTGAGCACCCGCCGCACGACCCGCTGGACCGCCGGGTCGCCCAGCTGGTCGAGCTGCTTCCTGTCCCCGGCCGGCTTGGGTGCCCAGGCGATGAACGGCAGCTCCTCGTCCAGCGGTGCGCCCGGCTCCGCCGGCCGCGGGCTCGCCGACCGGGTGGTCGCCGGTCGGGTGCCCGCCGGAGTCGCAGCGGCCGGCGTCCCGGTCGCGGTCTCGACCCCGGGTTCCGCGACCGCGACGACGGGCTCGGGGGCGGCGACGACGGGCTCGGAGGCGGTGGGCTCGGGAACGGTGGGCTCGGGAACGGTGGTCGGCTGGGCAACGCGCGCCACCGGGCGGATCGGGATCACGTCGGCCAGCGGGCCCTCGTGCTCGGCCACCTCGTGCTCGGCCGTCTCGATCCCGGTCTCGGCGGTGGTCGCGGCGTCCTCGACCGGTCGGGGCTCCAGAGCCGGCGCGGCCACCGCAGCCGGGGGCTCCGCCGGGACGGCCGGGCGGGGCGGGGGAGTGGCGTCGACCGCGGCGACCAGCCGGTCGACGACGGCACCGGCGTCGACCAGCCATGTCGGCAGCCACACTCGTTCGACCGCGGGCCAGCCGAGCAGGCCGGAGAGCACCTCCACCGGCAGCCCGTCCCGGTCACCGACCGTCCTCCGGCGCGCCCAGGCCGGCCCGTCCAGCAGCACCGCCAGCACCGGGGCATCCGGGGCGGCCGCGCGGGCGACGGTCAGGTCGACCCGGAAGTCCGACAGCCCGACGTCGGTGCGCACCACCAGCCCCCGCTCGCGCAGCGCGGCGGCGATCTCGTCGCGGTGCCGGTCCGGCGCCCCGGCCGGGCGGGCGCCGCGCGGCAGCGCGTCGGTGCCCAGCGCCGCCAGGTCCAGGTAGGCGCGCAGGTGCTGCACGCCCAGCGAGGCGGTCTGCTCGGCGCGCAGCTGCTCCGGGGCGAAGGAGGTGAAGACGACGACCTGGTGACGGGCCCGGGTGACGGCCACGTTGAGCCGCCGCTCGCCCCCGGCACGGTTCAGCGGGCCGAAGTTCAGCGGCAGGTTCCCGCGCTCGTCGGGGCTGAAGCCGGTGGAGAAGAAGACGACGTCGCGCTCGTCGCCCTGCACGTTCTCCAGGTTCTTCACGAACAGGCCCTCGCCGTCGGTGCGGTCGAGGGCGTCGACCACCCGCTGGTCGCCGCTGTCGCGCAGCTGAGCCTCGATCAGCGACCGCTGCGGCGCGTTGAAGGTGACCACCCCGATCGAGGGCACCGCGGGCGCGGCCACCTCAAACCGGCGCAGCACCTCGGCGACCACGGCCGCCGCCTCCACCGGGTTGGTCCGCAGCAGCTTCCCGCCCCCGGTGCGGTGGAAGGTGCCCGCGACCCGCACCAGCGACACCCCACGGCCCCCGGCCCCCGAGGACGCGCGCCCGTGCGCCGGCGCCGGGAAGGTGGCCAGCCGGTTGTCGTAGTACTGGGCGTTGCTGAAGGCGATCAGCGTCTCGTCCTGGCTGCGGTAGTGCCAGGACAGCCACTGCCGCGGCACCCGGGCCTGCACGCACTCAGAGAGGATCGACTCCTCGTCGGCGACGGTGTCCTCGGCCGGCTCGTCGTCGGCCGCGGACGGCTCACCGAACGTCGTCGGCGGCAGCTGCTTGCTGTCCCCGACGACGACCGCGGTGCGGGCCCGGCCCAGCGCGCCGATGGCGTCGGCGACCCGGATCTGCGAGGCCTCGTCGAAGACGACCAGGTCGAACAGGTCGGCGTCGGCGGGGAAGAACCGGGCCACCGAGTCGGGGCTGACCAGCACGCAGGGCAGCACCGAGGTGATCAGGTCGCCGTGCGCGGCCAGCAGGCCCCGCACGCCCAGCCCCCGACGCTGCTTGGCCAGCTCGCGCTGCAGCGCGCCCACCCGGCTGTCCCCGGTCGCCGGGTCGAACGGGCGGGCGGCCAGCACCCCGGCGGGCACGGCGCAGGTCAGGTGCGACCGGACCGCCCGGGACGCCGCGGCGAACCGGGTGATCGTCGCCTCGTGCCGGCCGGCGTCGAAGGCGCTGAGCCCGGTGGCGTCCCGGCGCTCGGCCAGCGACGCCTCGGCCAGCCCGCGGTCGAAGGCGCGCACCGCGTCCTCGGCGGGCAGTTCACCGTGCACCAGCAGCCGGCGGGCCTCGGTGAGCCCGGTCAGCCGCAGCGGCTCGAGGGTGTCCAGCAGGCTCACCCAGCGCCGCAGCGACATCGGGTGGATGTACTCCACGCCCCGCTCGGGGCGGGTCATCGTCCAGTGCAGCACCAGCCCCTGCTCCCCGCTCCACGCCGCGAGCTGCGCCGAGGAGCTGCCGCAGGCGGTCAGCAGCGCGGTCACCGCGTCGCGCAGCCGGAGCACCAGGCGCGCGGCGGCGGGGTCGGAGGCCGGCCCCGCGACCAGGAGCCGGCGCACCGCGCCGGCCAGCCCCACGGAACCGTCGGCGGTCGCCGCGGCCCGCCGCAGCCAGCGGGCCTCGGCTGCCAGCAGGGTGCGCCCGGCGTCGGTGAAGGGGTTCCAGCCGGCGGGCACCTGCAGCCCCGGGACGGCGGTCGCGCGCGCCGCCAGGGCCTGCACGGCCGACTGCACGGTGCGCAGCGACGCGGTCAGCTCCGGCACGTCCTTGGTCCGCACCGTCGCGCCGTCGGCCAGCACACCGGCGAACCGGGCGCGCACCTCGGCGAGCTTGCCGCGCCGGCCCAGGAAGGAGCCGGCGGCCGCCTCCTGCGCCTGCACGAACAGCTCACCCAGCGGCAGGCCGAGCGCATCGGGGGTGACGACGTCGAAGGCGGGGGAACCGGCCTCGGCCAGCGCCTCCACGTCGGCGAGCAGGTCGTCGAGCGCGGCCGCCCAGCGGGGGCTGCGCACCTGGTCGAGCACGTCGAGGCCCAGCGGCGGCCCGGCCAGCAGGTGCGCCAGGTCGTCCAGGTCCTCCGGCGTGCGGACCGCCCGCAGCACCGCGGCCAGGGCGCCCTCGCCGGGCAGCTCGCGGATGGCGCTGTCGACGGCGACCGCCGCCCGCTGCACGGCCTCGATGTCGATGTCGACGGTGTCCAGGAAGGCCCACGCGTGGCCGGCCGAGGGGCGGGCCAGGTCGGCGATGTCCGGCAGCAGCGCCAGCGCCCGGCGCACCCCGGTGACCGTCTCGGCGTCCGCCTGGCCGGCGAAGGCCGGTGGCACCGGCAGCGGCGGGACCGCGTCCCCGGCGGCCAGCACCGCCGTGCGGGCCGAGTAGTACGACAACCCGGCCGGGTTGGGGGCGTGCAGGCGCTCGGCGTAGCGGTCCAGGCTCCGGCGGGCCGAGCGCAGGTCCTCCGCGTCGGCGGCCAGACCCTGCTCGTCGACCTCGACCGCGTGGTCCAGCGCCGCCCGGATCTGCGCCCGGACGACGGCCGGACGGCTGCCCTTGTCGTGCAGGTCGAGCGCGAACGGGCCCATGCCGACGGCGTCCAGCCGGCGGGCCACGACGTCGAGCGCGGCGCGCTTCTCGGCGACGAACAGCACCCGCTTGCCCTCGGCGACCGCCCGGGTGAGCAGGTTGGTGATCGTCTGCGACTTGCCGGTGCCGGGCGGGCCCTCCAGCACGAAGGTGCGCCCGGCGACCGCCTCGGCGACCGCGCGCAGCTGCGAGGCATCGGCGGGCAGCGGGCAGCCGGCGGCCAGCTCGTCCAGGTCGACCGTGCCGGCGGTGTCCGGCGCCGGGTCGGTGAACGGGGCGTTCGGGTCGTGGATCAGGTGGGCGACCAGGGGGTTGCGGGCGAGGTCGGCCCAGTGCTGGTCCAGGTCCTGCCAGAGCCGGTGCTTGGCGAACTGGAGCACCGCGAGGTCGGCCGTCGGCTCCACCCGCCACGGCAGGCCGCGCTCGGCCAGCGCCTCGCGCACCGCCTGCACGGCAGCGCCCAGCCGAACGCCGTCGGCCCCCTCGGCCAGGCCGGGCACGGTCAGCCCGTGCAGCTGGCGCAGCTTCTCCAGCAGGCACCAGTTCGGAGTGGCGGCACCGGCCTCGTCGGCGGTCAGCCGGTAGGCGCCGGTGCGCGAGGCCGGGCTCAGCAGCACCGGCAGCAGCACCAGCGGGGAGCGCAGCGGGCGGCCGTCGGCCTCCCAGACCAGGCTGCCCAGCGCGAGGTACAGGTTGTCCGCCCCGGTCTCCTCGACCACGGTGCGGGCCCGGTGCGCCAGGCCGCGCAGCCGGGAGAGGTACCCGGCCTCGGGCACGTCGGCGTGCACGGCGCGGCGTTCGGCCAGGGTCTCGGTGAGCAGCTCGGCCGGCAGCTCGCGCGCCGACCGCACCCCGCGCTCGCGCTGCACCTCGGAGAGGGCGTCGCCCGGCAGCAGGGTGAGCGTGGTGCCGCCGGTGAGCAGCTCCTCGAGCAGTGGCAGCACGTCGTGCGGCACGGTCAGCGGCACGCCGGCGCGCTCGCCGTAGGAGATGAGCCGGTTGCGCGGGCTCAGGTCCAGCAGGGCGTTCTTCCACTGCTGGACGCGCGCGGGCACCTCGGGGCGGGCGTCGGGTGCCGACGGCGCCGGTTCCGATCCGGCGGCGGCCTCGACGGCCTCCTCGGCGGGACCCGCGGCGGCCCGGTGCTCCAGCACGACGTCGCCGGCGGTGTGCACCGGCAGCGCGCGCACGCCCTCGCGCCGGGCGCGGACGACGTCGGTGACCCCCAGCAGCCGGCCGAGGTCGCCGGTGAGCCAGGCGGCGTAGGCCGGGCGGTGCAGGTCGGCGACGTTGCTCCCGCCGGCGGCCAGCAGCGTCGTCTCCACCAGCCGGATGACGCCGAGGTCGACCAGGTTCACCAGTCCGGCCACGTCGGTGGTGGCCGCGGTCTCGGTGCCGCGCTCCTCGCGCCAGTAGCCGCAGAAGGCGTGGCCGTCGGCCACCCAGACCAGCGGCCGGAGGCCGGCCCGCTCGCAGGCGGCGGCGAGGGTGAGCGTGGTGTCCAGGCTGGTGCCGACACCGCCGTCGAGCACCTCGTCCGGGGTGCGCACCACCTGGCCGACCTCGGTCCAGCTCACCGGCGGCAACGTGGGCCGCACGCTGCGCCGGCGCATCGCCCACACCAGCGCGTCGACCACCTCGTCGACCCGCTCCGGGCCCTCGTCGTAGCCGGAGAGCGCGCGGCTGCCGGTGCCCTCCTCCAGCAGGTCGCAGGCGTCGTCGAGCAGCCGGCCGACCGCCGGGTCGTGCGGCAGCACGTGCGCGGCCAGCAGCTCCAGCGCCAGCGGTGACGGGGTGGCCAGCCACTGGCCCGGGGCCAGCACGTGCACCGGGAGGCGGCGGGACGCCAGCGTGCGGTCGCCGGCGGTCAGCTCGACGCGGACCCAGCCGGACCGGCGCTCGGGCACCTGCAGCAGGGCCCCGGCGTCCAGGGTGAGCCCGACGTCACCGACGACCGTGGTGCGCCCGGCCTCCAGGTCGACCAGCCGCTCGACCGGGGGGCCGACCGGCCCGACGTCGTCGGCCACCGACAGCCGCACGGTCGCGCCGCGGACGGTGGTGGTGGCGCTGTGCACCGCCAGCCGGGAGACGACCGGCACCTCGTTGTACGCCAGAGCCTGGCTGAGCACCGGGGTGGCGGTGAGCTCGAGGGAGACCGGCTGCTCGGTGGGCGGCGGAACGGGCCCCTCGGCCTCGTGGTGCAGGTCGGCGACGTTCCCCATGGGGTCTGTCTACCGGTTCGGACGGACCGGTCCGGCGCACCCGGCCGACAGGTGGTGCGGGTGTGACGACAGGGGTCTGGTGGGGACGGATGGCACCCGTGTCAGAGCAGGGCGAGCTGGCTGCAGGCGGGGCAGAGCGAGTCGCAGACCTCGGGCTGCGGAGGCCAGGGGACCTCCTCGTCCCGGGCGACGTAGACACCGCACAGCGCGGTGCGGCCGCGGGCGCCGCTGAGCCCCAGGGTCGCGTGGGCGGGGCCGATGAGGCGGGCCTGCTGGCCGGCCGGGTCCGACATGGACCCGACCATCATCACGGCGCGCGCCGTGCGGTAGGTGAATCCCATGCCCGCCACCATGTGAGACGGCGACGCCGATCCGCCGATCAACACGCGGACGGTCGGGGGCGGGCCGTCCCAGCCACCCCAGGCGCCTCACCGGACCGGTCCGGACGCGCCACCGCCGCCGGCCCGGTGCGGGCCGACGGCGGGGGAGACGTGCTCGGAGGTGCTGATCAGCCGGTGAAACCGGCCCGGTCGACCTTGCGGTGGAAGCGCTCGCCGAGCTTGCCGCCCAGGATCGCGCCGACCAGCGTGACCACCAGGACGGCGACCAGGGCGATGATGCCGGCGGTGGTGGCGGTGCCCTCGTCGACGGGGATGCGCGGCAGGTTCAGCTGGGACAGCACGTTGTACTGCGAGCCGAGCACCGCGCCGGCGACCGCGAGCGCGATGACCACGAGCAGCCCGACGACCCAGACGGCGATGCCCTGGCGGATGCCGTCGAAGCGCGCCATCCGGCCGGCCACGTAGCCGCCGGCGAGGTAGGCCAGGAACAGCACCACCAGCAGCGCGATGCCACCGCCGATGCCCACGGTGCCGGGCTGGTCGGCGGCCTCGGCGACGTCGGGGTTCTCGGTGAGACCGAGGGCGACGCCGGCGGCGGAGACGAGCGCGATCAGCAGCACGGCCAGGCCGTTGGCGGACAGCCAGCCGAAGAAGGCCGCGCCCCACTTGATCCCGCCGAAGCGGGCGTGCTGGGCGTCGACCGCGTCGCGGGCGGTGCCCCGCGTGGCGCGGGCGCCGGCGGCGGAGTTGTTGCGGAACTCCGTGTCCCGGGCGCTGGTGGCGGCGCCGGTGGGGTCGGGGGACGAGTTGGTGGCCATGGGATCTCCCGGAGGGGTCGGTGGCTGGAGGGATACCCCGGTCGGCGGGCGCGCACCCGCCGACCGGGGGTGGATCAGCGGGTGCCGCGCCCCTCGGTGCGGCCGTCGGTGTCGGCCTCGATCTGCTCCTTGCGCACCGAGTCGCTGACCGTCTCCTCACCGGTGACGGTCTCGGTGTCCAGCCGGACGCGCTCGACCGGGACGGTCTCCTTGGCGACCACGGGGCGCTCGGCGTGCAGCACGACCTCGTGCTCCTCCTCGGAGATCGCCGGGCCGTCGAGGGCGGCCTCGCGGTTGGCGTCGGTGATCGGCTCGCGCTCGAGCCGGACCTCCTCGTGGGAGACCGGCACGGTGGTGGTCACGTTCTCGGTGACGACGTACTTGCGCAGCCGGGCCTTGCCGGTCTCGACCTGCTGGGTGCCGACCCGGAGCTGCTCCTCCGAGCGGGTCATGGCCTCGTCGGTGGTCGGGCCGGAGGTGTCGTGCCCGGTGGTGCCGTGCCGGTTGGTGTCGTCGAAGCCCCCGGTGCGCCCGGCGGTGGTGTCGGTGCGCCCGGCGGTGGTGTCGGTGCGCCCGGCGGTGGTGTCGGTGTACCCGGCGGTGGTGTCGGTGCCGGTGCCCACGCCGTAGTAGCGGTAGAGCTCGGCCTCCTCGTCGGGGCTGAGGTGCCCGGAGTCGGCGTCCATCCGCGGCGCGTCCTTGACCTTGGCCTTCTGGTAGGGCACGCGCAGGGCGCCGTCGGCGAGCTGGGCATCGGCCAGCGGGACGAAGGTCTCCGAGGTGCCGAACAGGCCGGTGCTCACGGTGGCCCACTCGGGGCGGCCGGTCTGGTCGTCCAGGTAGACCTGGCCGACCTTGCCGAGCTTGTCGCCGTCGGCGTCCACGGCGGTGGTGCCGATGACGGTCTGGATGTCCTGCTCGGTGATCACGAGTGCTCCTCAGCAAAGGGGGTGGATGGGCCCGGGCGGCCTCGCGCCGTGCGCGCCGGCCGGACTGGCGGACCTCAGGTAGCCCACCCGTTTACGCCGTAAACAACCCCGGACGTCCGGGGGCGTAGCGGAGCGCGGCGGTCACGCTCCGGCACCACCTCGTGCCCGGATGCGCAGCGGCGCCGCCCCGGAGCGAACCGGGACGGCGCCGCTGGTGGTGACCTGCCGGCGCGTCAGAGGTCCAGCACCGAGCCGTCGTCGGAGTTCTTCGCCTCGTGCAGCACCCGCTCCAGCCGGTCGAGCAGGTTCTCCAAGGCCTCCTCGAACTCCGCGGCCGACTTGTCCTGGGCCAGCAGCGGCTCGGTGCGCATCAGCGCCGGGAAGTCGGTCAGGTCGGTGGTCCGCTGGGCCTGTGCGTCGCCCTCCGGCTGGTCGAGCAGGCTGACCTGCGCGCCGATCTGGGTGACCTCCAGCAGCAGGTGCCCGAGCAGGAAGCTGGAGTAGGCCCGGTAGGCGGCGACGGCGGCCTGGTCGGAGAAGCCGTTGTCGCACAGGGCGCGCAGGAACGACTCGACCATGCGCAGGCTGCGCAGCGGCGGTCGGACCCAGGGCGCAGCCGGCGGGCGGCTGGCCACCAGCGGGAAGACCGCCGGGTGGGCCAGGGCGATCCGCCGCACGCCGTGGGCCAGCCGCATCAGGTAGTCCTGCCACCCGCTGGCGTGCTCCAGGTGGATGTCGTCGGGCTCGTCGTCGTCGTCGAACAGCCGCTCGACCACGCTGTCCACCACGCCGTCGAGCAGGTCCTCGCGGCCGGGCACGTAGCGGTAGAGGGCCATCGCCTCCACCCCCAGCGAGGCGCCCAGCCGGCGCATGGTCAGCGCGGCGAGCCCGTGCTCGTCGATGAAGCTGATCGCCGCCTGCAGGATCCGCTCCCGGTCCAGCCCCGCCGGACGGGTCGTCTCCGTGGCGGCCTCGGTGCCCTCGGTCACCGCCACCAGATCGGGGTCGCGTCCGTCGTCGCTCGTCGTCTCCACCACTGTCCGTCTCCTCGACCTGCCCCCGCGGCCAGTGTCCCCCGTCGGGCGAGGGCACCGGTCGCCTCCCTGGCGGCACTACCCCACCGGGGGGAGCCGATGTGCCCACACGTGCTAGCACGGTGCTTGCAGTTGTTAGCGAGGGAGGGTCTGCGGGTAGCGGTGCCACGTCAGGCCATCCGCCACCCGGGAGTCCTCGTGACCGACCACACCACGCTCATCACCCAGCTACGGGCACTGCTCACCCTCACCCGGACCGAGGAGCAGATCGCCCGGATCCGCACCACCCAGGCGCGCACCGACGCCGTACGCCGTGAGCTGCAGCAGAACGCCGACAACGCCGTGGCGCGCGCCGCGGCGATCACCGAGCAGCTGCGGGCGCTCTCCGGCGTCGGCGACGTCGTCGCCCCCGTCGTCGGCCGGCTGACCGCCCTGGTCAAGGGCACCCTGGAGCAGGCCGAGCCGATCGACGAGGCCCTGCTGCAGGACCTGCAGCTGGAGCACCAGCTGCTCGATCGGGCCACCTACCTGAAGGTGCTGGCCCAGGCCGCCGAGCAGCCGGCCGTGGAGGAGCTCGCCGACCGGCTGGTCACCGCCCACTCCGCGACCGTCGAGTGGCTCACCGTGGTCCTGGCCGAGCAGGCGCTCGGCGGCCCGGCCGCCCTGCAGGCCACCCCGTTTCAGAAGGTGGCCGGCGGTGCCACGAAGCTGGTGAACATGCCGGTCCGGTTCGCGGCCAACACGGTCAACCGGGCCGTGGGCGGCGCTCAGCAGGCCGGCGACTCGGCCGAGGGCAGCCTGGCGGGCGTCGTCGACGACGTGCGTGACCGGGTCACGTCCCTGACCGGTGCGGTGCGGGAGACCCTCACCGTCGGCCGGCTCGCCTCGCTGCGCCGGGCCGAGCGCATCGCCCAGCGCGAGGGCGACATCGAGGCGGCCGAGGCGGTCGCCGCCACCCGGCGCGAGCTCGGCGACGTGACCGCCGACGAGCTGCCGATCAAGGGCTACGACTCGATGTCGGCCGCCGAGATCGCCCGCGCGGTCCAGCAGCTCGACGACCCCGCCGACGTGAACACGGTCATCCGGTACGAGGAGACGCACAAGGCGCGCTCCAGCGTGGTCAGCGCGACCCAGACCCGGCTCGCGGCGCTGGCCAAGGAGGCCATCGGCGTGACCGACTGACCGTCCCGTCCGGGTCGCGCCCGGTCGGTGACCGCGCGCCGGGCGTCCGCGCCCGGTCACCGATCGGAGCGACGGCCCGTGTCGGGGCGGTGTCGCGTGGATCACGGTTATGCAACGGGCGCTCCGGGAAACACAGACCCTCATGAGCACTCCTCCTGAGGTCGCCCTCACCCCCGAGGTGCTGGAGAGCGAGTTCTCGCTCATGACCGCCGTCATCCGGCTGGACTTCCTGAGCCGCCGGGACAACGTCGCCATCGACAAGCCGATCGACGACGCCGACACCGGCGACGACTGGCTGTCGATCAAGGACGTCGGCACCTCCCTGGACGTGGAGGAAGCCCTCGAGCTGCTGGCCCTGGGGGAGGTCGTCGCCCGCAAGGCGCACGGCAGCCGGCACCTGGGCATCCGCGCCGCCCTCCGGGGCGGCGCCGACTGGCAGCAGATCGCCCGGGCGCTGGGCGTCTCCCCGCGGGCTGCGTGGGAGCGTCACATCGCCTGGCTCGACGGGCAGGAGCAGGCCCGGAAGCGTGGCGACGCCGACGCGCTGGACGCCGCGGCGGTCACCGCGGCCCGCGAGCAGGCCGGCCGCCGCCCCGCCTGAGACGCCCGCCTGAGACACCGCGACGACGGCGCCGCCCCGACCGGGGCGGCGCCGTCGTCGCGTCCGGGTGCCGTCGCGCGCCTGGGGAGGTGTCGGGTGCGGACGTGGGCCCGGCAGGTGCGCGGTGGCGGGAGGCGACGGGCCGGACCGGTCAGCGGGGGAGCAGCACCGCGGAGTCGGCGTAGCACCAGGCCCAGTGCTCGGCCCGCTCGGCGGAGGCGACCACCGGGTGCGCGGTGGCGGTGAAGTGCGCCGTCGCGTGCCGGTTGGGTGAGGAGTCGCAGCAGCCGACGTGGTCGCAGCTCAGGCAGCGGCGCAGGTGCACCCAGGTGCCACCGACCGCCTGGCAGTCCTCGCACACCGACGCCGGCCCCGGTGGCTCGGGCAACCCGGTCGCGTGCACGCACGGCACGCCGCCCTGCACCTGCCAGGTCGTCATCGCGCCCTCCTCAGGAGCTCCCGTGCCGGGGGAGGCGCACGCAGAACGTCGTCCCCGCCGGTCCGGTGGTGTAGGTCAGCGAGCCGCCGTGCCGGCGCTCGACGATCCGCTTGGCGTTCTCCAGGCCCAGCCCGCTGCCCTGGCCCGCGGGCTTGCTGGTCACGAACGGCTCGAACAGCCGTGGCTGCAGCTGGGCGGGGATGCCCGGCCCGTCGTCGCCGATCTCCACGAACACCGAGGCGTCGTCGGCGCGGGTGCGCAGCGTGAGCACCCCCGAGCCGTTCATCGCGTCGGCGGCGTTGTCGATCAGGTTGGTCCACACCTGGTTCAGCTCCGCGGGGTAGCCGGGCACGACGGGCAGGTCGGCGGCGTACTCCCGGCGCACCTCGATGCCGGTGAGCTTGCGGGCGAGCATCACCAGCGTGCTCTCGAGGCCGGGCTTGAGGGGCACCTCGGAGTGCTGGGCCTGG
The DNA here is from genome assembly GCF_054050925.1 of Modestobacter sp. SYSU DS0657. Classification (NCBI taxonomy): domain Bacteria; kingdom Bacillati; phylum Actinomycetota; class Actinomycetes; order Geodermatophilales; family Geodermatophilaceae; genus Modestobacter; species Modestobacter sp. SYSU DS0657. The sequence continues at coordinate 12,055 of NZ_JBJHAG010000005.1, forward strand.
TCCATGTGGGAGTACTGCTTGACCGCGCCGACGAGCGCGGAGACCCGGGTGGTGGCCTCCTCGATCTCGCTCATCAGCGCCTCGGTCTCCAGCGTGTAGCGCATCCACCCGAAGGCGGCGTCCCACTTGAGCCCGCCGTCGACCTGCTCGACGACGTCGTCGACCCAGGTCGCGTCCAGCCCGGCGGCGGCGAACACCGGCGCCAGCTCCCAGGCGTGCGCGACGCCGCGCTCCTCCAGCCGGTCGGAGATCTCCTCCTCCAGGTCGCTCTCCTCCAGAGCGGTCAGGTCCGGGCGCGGCTTCGCCGCCCGCTCGACGGACTGCTCCTGGACGGCGACCAGCTTGGCCACCAGCTCCGGTGACAGCCCCTCCTTCGCCAGCAGGCCCAGCTTGCTCCGCATCCCCGAGATCCGGGTGCGCAGCTGCTCGGTCGCGCGCACCGCGGCGGCGGCGGGGTTGTTCAACTCGTGCGCGAGGTTGGCCGACAGCACGCCGAGCTGCACCAGGTGCTCCCGCTGGCGCATCGTCGACTCGGTCGCCCGCACCCCCTCGTAGATGCCGTCGAGCAGGTGCACCGCCATCGGGCACTGCTGCTGGACCAGCTGAGCGAAGTCGGCAGCCGCGATCCGCAGGAACCGGCTGGGCCGGGAGGTGCGCATCGAGGTCTGGTACCGCTCCGGCGGCCCGGCGGTGAAGGCCCGCACGGCGCCGGAGTACGACCCGCGGTGCGACGTCTCGTTGATCACCACGTCCTCGCCGGTGGCGTGCTTGGTCAGCAGGAGCCTGCCCTCCAGCAGCACGAACAGCGCCTCGGCCGGCTCGTCCTCGGCGAAGACCACCGCGTCGGCGTCGAACACGCGCACCTCGGCGCGCTCGGCGAGCCAGGCCAGCACGTCGTCGTCGAGGGACTCGAACAGGAACAGCGACCGCAGCTCGTCGACGCCGATCCGCGGGCTCGTGGTGGTCATCGGGTCCCCTCCAGGTAGCGGTGCACGAGGGTCACGGCCATCGCGCCCTCGCCGACGGCCCCGGCGACCCGCTTGACCGACTCCGACCGGACGTCGCCGGCCGCGAACACCCCGGGCACCGAGCACTCCAGGTGGTAGGGCGCGCGAGGCAGGGGCCAGCCCGCCGGTGGGCGGCCTTCGCCGTCGAGCAGCGCCGGGCCGGTGCGCAGGAAGCCGTGGTCGTCGCGGGAGAAGGCGTCACCGAGCCAGTCGGTGAGCGGCCGGGCGCCGATGAAGACGAACAGCCGGGACGCCGCGACGGTCTCGGTGCCGCCCGTGGAGCTGTCGCTGAGCACCAGCCGCTCGACGTGGTCCGCGCCCTCGACGGCGACGACCTGGGTGCAGGTGCGCACCTCGATGACGTCCGAGGCCTCGATCCGCGACACCAGGTACTCGCTCATCCCGCGGCGGATGTCCGGGCCGCGGCACAGCATCACCACCCGGCGGGCGTACCTGGCGAAGTGCAGCGCCGCCTGGCCGGCGGAGTTCGCCGCGCCCACGACGTAGACCTCCTCGTCCCGGCAGCTCAGCGCCTCGTGGGGGTCGGCGCCGTAGTAGACGCCACGGCCGGCGAACTCCTCCGCGCCGGCGGCCGGCAGCCGCGTCCACTGCACCCCGGTGGCCAGGACGACGGCGTGCGCGGTCACCTCGCTGCCGTCGGCGAACCGCAGCACCCGTCCGTCGCCGTGCGGGGCGATCCCGGTGATCTCGGCGGTGGTGAGCACCTCGACGCCGAACTTCACCGCCTGGTCCCGCGCCCGCATCGCCAGCTCGGCGCCGGAGACCCCGCGCGGGAAACCCAGGTAGTTCTCGATCCGGCTGCTCGTGCCCGCCTGGCCGCCGGTCGCCGTCCGCTCGACCAGCAGGGTGCGCAGCCCCTCGCTGCCGGCGTAGACCGCCGACCCGAGCCCCGCCGGGCCCGCGCCGACGACGACCACGTCGTAGAAGGGGCTGCCGGCGCTGGTCGGCAGGCCGCACCGCTCGGCGACGTCCCGCAGCGCGGGCCGGCTGACCACCGCGCCGTCGGGAAAGACGGTGGCGGGCAGCTGGGCGTCGTCGGCCAGCCCGGCGGCGGAGCGCACCGCGGTCGCGGCGTCGCCCTGCAGGTGCCGGTAGGGCACCTGGTTGCGGGCGAGGAACTCCTTCAGCTCCTGCGTCTCCGCCGACCACTGGTGACCGAGCAGGGTGATGCCCTCGAACGGCGCCGGCGCGGTCCGCCCCCACTGCTCCAGCAGCTCGTCCAGCACCGGGTAGAGCTTCTCCTCCGGCGGGTCCCAGGGCTTGAGCAGGTAGTGGTCGAGGTCGACGTCGTTGATCGCCCGGATCGCGGTGTCGGTGTCGGCGTAGGCGGTGAGCAGCACGCGCTTCGCGGTGGGCACGAGGTCCATCGCGTGCTCGAGGAACTCGACGCCGGTCATCCCCGGCATCCGGTGGTCGGCGAGCAGCAGGGCGGTCACCTCACCCCGCGCGGTCAGCTCGCGGAGCACGGTGAGCGCGTCAGGGCCGCTCTCGGCGCGGACGACGCGGTACTTGTCGCCGTAGCGGCGGCGGAGGTCGCGGGCGACGGCGCGGCTGACGGCGCGGTCGTCGTCGACGGTGAGCAGGACGGGTCGTGCGGGCACGGCACCTCCGGTCGAGGCCGCGAGGGATGGTCGTCCCCGGGTGGGGGCGCCCCCGGTGGCACCGCTCATCCAACCCCTCCGGGCCGTCCACCGGTAGCCGTCCCGGCCTGCTGGCAGGCTGGCCGGGTGGACGGGCTGTGGGGCTGGATCGTGACCGTCGTCGGCGCGCTGGTGGTGCTCTTCGGTCTGCGGGACGTGTTCAAGACGTTGTGGCACCCGACGGGCAGTGGCTGGCTGAGCAGCCACCTGATGGCCGCGGTGTGGCGGCTGACGAGGTCGGGACGCCGGAGCGGGCGGTCCGGCGTGCTGTCCGGGCCGACGGCGATGGTGCTGGTCATCGTCGCGTGGGTGGTGGTGCTCGTGCTGGGGTGTGCGCTGGTCTACGGGCCGCACATGTCCGACGGGTTCCTGCTGGGCAGCTCGCTCGACCCGTCCGAGCGGGGTGGCTGGCTGGACGCGCTGTACACCTCGACGGTCACGCTGGCCACCCTCGGGTTCGGTGACGTCACGCCGGCCGCGGACTGGCTGCGGATCGTCGTCCCGGTCCAGGCGCTGCTGGGCTTCGCGCTGCTCACCGCGTCGGTCACCTGGGTGCTGCAGATCTACCCGGCGCTGGTCCGCCGGCGGGTGCTGGCCCTCCGCCTCGCCGGGCTGCGCCGGGTGGGTGCCGCCCGGTTCACCGGCGACCCGCAGGGGCAGCTCGCCGCACCGGTGCTGGAGGGCCTCGCCGGTGATCTGGTGCACGTCCGGGTGGACCTGACCCAGTACTCCGAGACCTACTACTTCCGCGACGGGGCGGACGAGGCGTCCCTGGCGGCCATGCTCGGCACGGCCGTGGACCTCAGCGAGGCCGCGCGGGACGCGCCCCGCCAGGACGTCCGGGTCGCCGGGGAACTGCTCGGTCTGGCGGTGGAGGACTTCGCCGGAATCCTGGACCAGCAGTTCCTGCACCGCGATGCCCGCGTGGCCGAGGTGATCGAGGCCTACGCCGCCGACCACGGCCACCGGGCGGTCCGGTCGGGCTGACGGTCAGGTCGCGGGGCGCACCGTGCGCGGCATCGCCAGCGCCATCACCAGGCCGAGGCCCAGCACCCCGGTGCTCACCCCGAACGCCCACTGGTAGGACAGGTTGTCGGTCAGCCAGCCGGCGACCAGCGGCCCGCAGACCGCCCCGAGGTCGGAGACCATCTGGAACACCGCGACCACCCGGCCGCTGCGCGCCGGGCTGACGTCGCCCACCACCGCGGCCGGCACGCTGGCCAGCAGCGAGGCGGCCAGGCCGAAGCTGGCCATGGACAGCAGGAACGCACCCGTCGCCGGCGGCAGCACCAGGACGGAGAGAGAGGCGGTGGCCAGCGCCGAGCCGAGGACGAGGGAGGGGCGGCGGCCCCACCGGTCGGCGAGCGTCCCGGCGCGCAGCAGGCCGACCGCCTGGGCGACCGAGCCGGCCAGCAGCCCCGCGCCGGCCCAGGCGACCGTCTTGCCGAGCTCCTCGGTCACGTACAGCGGCACGAGCGAGTTGCGCACCCCGAACAGCACCCAGCCCACGCCGAGGTTGGCCACCAGCGCGGCGAGGTAGGCGCGCGAGCGCAGCGCCGCGCGCAGGCCGCCGCTGGGCGCCTCCGTGCCGGGGTCGGCAGCGGGGTCGGCGCCGCCGCCCTGGTCCAGGCCCGGGGCCACCGGCTCGGCCGGCACCTCGGACGGCGGCTGCCGGGGCACCCGGAGCAGGACCAGGGCGACCGCCCCGGCGACCAGCAGGAAGCCGGCGTAGACGAAGAAGGGCAGCCGCGGCGAGATCTCGGCGAGGAAGCCGCCGGCCCCCGGACCGGCGATGCCGCCGAGGATGAAGCCGCCCTGGTACGTGGCGGCGGCCCGGCCGCGCTGCGCCGGGGGCGCGGTGCGCAGCAGCAGCGACAGGGCGGCGACGGTGAACATCGCGCTGCCCACGCCGCCGGCGGCGCGCAGCGCCACGAACACCGGGTAGCTGCCGGCGAGCCCCGCCGCGCCGGTGGTGAGCGCGACGATCAGCAGCCCGCCGGCCAGCACGATCCGCTCGCCGATCCGCTCGACCAGCGAGCCGCCGGCGAACGCGGAGACGAACCGGAAGAAGGCGAAGGCGCTGATCGCGAAGCCGACCGCCGTCGTGCCGACGCCGTAGGAGCGGGCGAACAGCGGGATCGCCGGCGCGACCACGCCGAAGCCGAGCGCGACGACGAAGGCGACGACGGCGAGCACGCCGACCTCGCGGGGCAGTGCGGTCTCCCCGCGGCGGCGTCGCACGAGGAGCGATCCTGACACGGCCCTCCGACCGCTACGGCGTGAGCACCAGCCGGCCGGCCACGTCACCGGCGCGCAGCCGGTCCAGGGCGTCGTTGACCTGCGCCAGCGGCAGCGTGCCGGCCACCGGGGGAGTGAGCTGGCCGGCCGCGGCCAGGGCCACCGCCTGCTCCAGCTCGGCGAGGGTGTTGCCCACGCTGGAGACCACCCGCTGCTCGGCCACGACCATCGCCAGCGGGCTCACGGTGAGCTGGTCGGCGCTGTACCCGACCAGCGTCAGCCGGCCGCGCCGGCCGAGCACGGCGGTGGACAGCTCCAGCGTGGCGGAGACGCCGGCCAGCTCCACGACGACGTCGGCGCCCTGGCCGCCGGACAGCCGCGCCACGGTGTCGGCCAGGTCGGTGGGGGCCACCGCCGCCGTCGCCCCGGCCGCGCGGGCGGCGGCACGCCGGGCGTCGTCCCGGCTGACCGCGACGACGGTCGCGCCCCGACGGCGGGCCTCCTGCACCGTGGCCAGCCCGACCCCGCCGCTGCCCATGACGACCAGCAGGTCACCGGGTTCGACGGCGGCCTCGGCCAGCGCGTGCACGGCCGTGGTGCCGGCGCAGCACAGCGGTGCGGCCTGCTCGAACGACAGCTCGTCGGGCAGCCGCACCAGGCAGTGCGCGGGGACGACGAGCTGCTCGGCGAAGGCGCCGTCCGCGGCGAAGGCGAGCACACCGCGCGGGGCAAGGCAGAGGTTCTGCCGTCCCCGCAGGCACCAGCGGCACGCGCCGCAGAAGAGGTAGTAGAAGACGGCCACCCGGTCGCCCGGGGCCCAGCCGGTGACCGCGGAGCCGACCGCCTCGACCGTGCCGGCGGCCTCGTGGCCCAGCGTCATCGGCTTCTTCGCCGGCTCGTAGAGCCCGTCGGTGAAGTGCAGCTCGGTGCCGCAGACACCGGCGGCGCCGATGCGCACGCGCACCTCGTCCGGGCCGGGCTCGGGCACCGGGACGTCGTCCAGGGCCAGTGGCTGGTGCGCCGCGTGGAAACGGGCAGCGAGCATCGGGCAGCTCCCTCCGCCGGTGCGAACCGGATCAGGTTGGACGGTCGGCGGGGGTCGTCCGCCGTCTCAGCCCGCGCCCGGGCTCCCGTGTGCAGCGGAGAACCTACCCGGCGTCCTCCAGCGGCTCGACGCGGCGGAGGAACGAGCGGATGGCCAGGTGATGGGAGAGCGGCTCCCGGTGGTCGTCGCACGCCGTCCAGACCTTCTCCCGGTCCGGGGTGTGCAGCTTCGGGTTGTTCCAGACCAGCCGCCAGCGGGCCTGGTTGGTGCAGCCCTTGCCCGAGCAGATCACCGGGTTCGTCGTGTCGGTCACCGGTCGAGTGTGCCGGGCGGCCGGCCGGACGGACCGCCGGTTCCGCGGTCCTCACCGGCCGCTCCCGTGAGCCGCCCCGCGCACGGTTCCGTTCCACGGGACCGGGTACGTGCACGCCCATGACTGAGACCAAGCCGCTCGCCCTGGTCACCGGTGCTTCCAGTGGCATCGGGCTGGAGCTCGCCAAGCAGTTCGCCCAGCACGGCTACGACGTCGTGGTGAACGCCGAGGACCACACCATCGACACCGCCGCTGCGAAGGTGCGCGCCGAGGGCGCCGAGGTGATCCCCGTCCAGGCCGACCTCCGCACCCCGGAGGGCATCGAGCAGCTGTGGGCCCGGGTCCAGGGCCTCGGGCGGCCGCTGCACGCTGCCGCGCTCAACGCCGGCGTCGGCCGTGGTGGCGCCTTCGTCGACACCGACTGGGCCGACGACCTCGAGGTCATGCAGCTCAACGTCGTCTCCACCGCCGCGCTGCTGAAGCTGGTGCTGGTCGAGATGACCGGCCGCAACGAGGGCCGGGTGCTGGTGACCTCCTCGATCGCCTCGACCATGCCCGGGGCCTACCAGCCGGTCTACAACGCGTCGAAGTCCTTCGTGCAGTCGCTGACCGAGGCCGTGCAGCAGGAGCTCAAGGACTCCGCCGTCACCGTCACCTCGCTGATGCCCGGCCCCACGGACACCGACTTCTTCCGTCGGGCCGACCTGGAGGACACCGCGATGGGCAAGGGCCCGAAGGACGGTGCGGCCGAGGTCGCCGAGCAGGGCTTCGAGGCGATGATGAAGGGGGAGAAGCAGGTCGTCGCCGCCTCCCTGATGACCAAGGCGCAGGGCGCGATGAACAAGGTCCTGCCGGATGCCTTCAAGACCTCCGCCCACGAGGCGATGGCGAAGCCGCGCGACTGACCTCCCGCTCGACCGCTCCGCACGACGCCCCTCCCGGTCCGCCGGCAGGGGCGTCGTCCGGTTCGGGCTTCCGCTCAGCGGACGCCACCGCAGCGCCGGAGCGGGGGAGGGCTGGCACAGTGAGTGCATGGACGACGTCGTCATCTGCTCCCCGGTGCGCACGCCCGTCGGCCGCATGGGCGGGGTGTTCGCCGGCCTGAGCGCCAACCAGCTCGCCGCCACCACCCTGCGGGCCCTCGCCGAGCGGACCGGCCTGGCCGAGGGCGAGGTCGACGACGTCGTGCTCGGCCACTGCAACCCCAGCGGCGAGAACCCGGCCATCGGCCGCATCGCCGCCCTCGACGCGGGCCTCGGCGTCCAGGTGCCCGGGCTGCAGATCGACCGGCGCTGCGGCTCCGGGCTCCAGGCGGTCATCTACGCGGCCATGCAGGTGGCCTCGGGCGCCGGGACGGTCGTCATCGCCGGCGGCGTGGAGTCGATGAGCAACGTCGAGCACTACGCACTCGGGCTGCGCACCGGCGCGAAGGGGGACGGCGTGATGCTGCACGACCGCCTGGCCCGCGCCCGCGAGACCGCGGGCGGCGTCGACCACCCGGTGCCCGGCGGCATGCTGGAGACCGCGGAGAACGTGCGCCGCGAGCACGGCATCGACCGGCTCGAGCAGGACGCGTGGGCGCTCCGCTCGCAGCAGGCCGCCGGCGCCGCGATCCGCGAGGGCCGGTTCAAGGACGAGATCATCGGCGTCGAGGTCCCCGGCACGCGGAAGGCCCCCGCCCGCGTGGTCCTCGAGGACGAGCACCCGCGGCCGGACACGACCATGGAGGACCTGGCGAAGCTCCGGCCGGTGATGGGCCGGGTCGACCCCGAGGCGACGGTCACCGCCGGCAACGCCTCCGGGCAGAACGACGGCGCCGCGGCGTGCGTCGTCACCACCCGGGCCGAGGCCGACCGGCGGGGCTGGGAGCCGTTCGTCCGGCTGGTCGGCTGGTCGGTGGCCGGGGTGCCGCCGGAGACGATGGGCATCGGCCCGGTCCCGGCGACCGCCGCCGTCCTGGAGCGCACCGGTCTGACGCTGGCCGATCTGGACCTGATCGAGCTCAACGAGGCGTTCGCCAGCCAGGTGCTGGCCTGCCTGCAGGCCTGGGGGTTGGGTGCCGACGACCGCGAGCGGGTCAACGTCAACGGCTCGGGCATCTCCCTGGGCCACCCGGTCGGCGCCACCGGCGCCCGCATCCTCGCCACCCTGGCCCACGAGATGCGCCGGCGCGAGGCCCGCTACGGCCTGGAGACGATGTGCATCGGCGGCGGCCAGGGGCTGGCCGCCGTCTTCGAGCGGGTGAGCTGAGCCGGACCGGGCCATGAGCCGGGCAGGGAGGGCAGCCGCGTGGCTGTCCGCTCTGCTCGGGCTCGGCTCCGCGGCAGTCAGCGCCTACTGGACCGCCGGGGGCACCGCACTGCTGGACACCGTTGGCGGCTCGATCGAGCAGCTGGCCCGCGAGCGCACCACCCCGGTGGTGCTGGTCAGCGTGGCCGTGGTGGTCGCCAAGCTGGTCGGCGCGGCCCTGGGACCGGCGTTGCTGCGGTGGCGTCCGCGGTGGTTGCGGGGCCTCGCCGTCCTGGCCGGTCTGCTGCTGGCCGGCTGGGGCGGGGCGAACGTGCTCCTGGGCGGCGCCGTGCTCACCGGGGTGCTCGACCTCGGGCCGGTCGCCGACGAGCGTGCCCTGCGCTGGCACGTGCTGTGCTGGGACGCGTGGTTCCTGGTGTGGGGTGCCGCGCTGCTGGTCGCCGTCGTCGCGACGCGCGGTCAGCGGGGCGGTGCCGTGGAGGCCCGCTCGACCAGCACCGGCTCGACGAGCTCCTCCCGGCTCACCGGATAGGCGCTCTCCGTGCCGGTCAGCTGGGCCAGCAGCACGGCCGCCGCCCGCTCCGCGAGCAGGTCGGCCCGGTTGTCGACCGTGGTGATGGGCGGGCTCCACCACGCCCACGAGGGCTCGTCCTCGGTGCAGATCACCGAGAGCTGGTCCGGCACCGGGACGCCAGCGGCGGTGACCGCCTGCAGCACGCCCAGGGACGCCTCGTGGTTGCTGACCAGCAGCGCCGTGGGAGGCGTGGCGAGCCCGAGCAGCGCCGTCGCCGCGTCCTGGCCGAAGTCGGCGACGAACGGCCCGCGCGCGACCAGCTCCGGGTCGACCGGAAGGCCTGCCGCGGCCATCGCCTCCCGGAAGCCGGCGTCGTTGAGCCTCCCGGAGGTGACCTCCGGTTGGCCCTGCACCACCCCGATCCGGACGTGCCCGAGCCCGAGCAGGTGCTCGGTGCCCAGCCGGGCCGAGGTGCGGTAGTCCGACATCACCGACGGGGCCAGCGACCCGGGCACCTCGCGGTTCATGGTCACCGCCGCCCGACCGTCGGCGACCAGTGCGTTGACCAGGTCGGTGTTGGCTCCGGATCCGGCGACGACCACCCCGTCGAAGTGGTGCGCGCGGGCCGTCTGCAGGAACGCCGCCTCGCGGGCCGGATCACCCCCGGTGGTGCAGACCAGCACCTGGTAGCCCTGCCCGGCGGCCCAGTTCTGCAGCGTCTCCGCGATGGTGTGGAACGTCGCGTTGCGGAGGTTGTTGACCACCAGGCCGAGCAGCCCCGAGCGCCGCGTGCGCAGCGCGCTGGCCATCCGGTTCGGCTGGTACTGCAGCGCGGCGGCGGCGGCCTCGACCCGGGCCCGCGTGCTGGGCAGCACCGCGGGGTGACCGGAGAGCGCCCGGCTGGCGGTGCTGGTGCTGACCCCCGCGTAGGCCGCGACGGAGGACAGCGTGGCAGACACGACTCATGACTATAGGTACCGATTCATGATCGTTCCGCAAGTCCCGGAGACGCCCCGGAACCGGGATCGTCGGACCCTGCCCCTAGCGTCGTCGGCAGCTCCTCCGCCGGGGGAGGGAACGGGGGCGCGGTGTACGAGATCGACGGCGGGCTGGTGGTCAGCGCGAGCGACCTGACCGGCTTCCTGGAGTGCGAGCACCTCACCCGGCTCTCGCTGGAGGTGGCGCGCGGCGAGCGCGTCCGGCCTCCCGCCGTCGACCCGATGACCGAGCTGGTCGCCGCCCACGGCATCGAGCACGAGGCCCGGCACCTCCAGCGGCTGCGCGACCGCGGGCTGTCCGTCGCCGAGATCGCCGCCCCCACCGGCAAGGACCCGGCGGCCCTGCGCCGTGCCCAGGCCGAGACGCTCGCCGCCATGCGCGCCGGCGCCGACGTCGTCTACCAGGCCACCTTCACCGACGGCACCTGGCGGGGGCACGCCGACTTCCTGCTCAAGCGCACCGACCGGGTCAGCGACCTGGGCCCCTGGGCCTACGACGTCGCCGACACCAAGCTGGCCCGACGGATCAAGGTGCCCGCCCTCCTGCAGATGGCGCTCTACGGCGATCTGCTGGCGTCCCTGCAGGGCACCCCGCCGGAGCTGCTCACCGTCGTCACCGGCGATCAGCAGGAGCTCGTCTTCCGCTACGCCGACGCGGAGGCGTACACCCGGAGCACCCGGCAGCGCTTCCTCGCCCGGCTGGACGACGGCGAGCTGGCGCCGCCCTACCCGAACGCGCACTGCGGCGTCTGCCCGTGGCGGGAGACGTGCACCGAACGCTGGCGCGGCGAGGACTCCCTGTCGCTGGTGGCTTTCATGCGCCGCGACCACGCCCTCGCCCTGACCGACGCCGGCATCGCCACGGTGCGCGCCCTCGCCGAGCGCGGCCCCGACGAACTGCCCGACGCGATCGGCCGCACCTCCCGGGAGCGGCTCACCCAGCAGGCGCGGCTCCAGGTGGCCGAGCGCGACACCGGCCGGCCCTCCTACGAGTTCCTGCCCCGCGAGCCCGGCCGCGGGTTCGAGCTGCTGCCCCCGCCGAGCAGCGGTGACCTCTTCTTCGACATCGAGGGCGACCCGTTCGCCGGCGACACCGGGCTGGAGTACCTCTGGGGGGTCCTCGACACCGCCGGCGGGTTCACCGCCCACTGGGGCTGCGACCCCACCGGGAACGAGCACGCGGCCGCCGAGCAGCGGGCCTTCGAGGCGCTGGTCGACCAGCTGACCGCGGCGCACGCCGCCGACCCGACGATGCACGTCTACCACTACGCGCCCTACGAGCCGACCCGGCTGAAGACTCTCTCCGCCCGGCTGGGCACCCGGGAGGCCGAGGTCGACCGGCTGCTGCGGGCCGATGTCCTGGTCGACCTCTACGCGGTGGTCCGGCAGGGGCTGCGGCTGAGCAAGGAGTCGTACTCGATCAAGCAGGTGGAGGACTACTACCGCGGCTCCACCCGCGCCCACGGTGCCGAGGTCTCCGACGCCGGGGAGAGCATCGTCGCGTTCGAGCGCTGGCTGGCCACCCGCGACCAGGGGCTGCTGGACCAGATCGAGCACTACAACCGCGACGACTGCGTCTCCACCCGGCAGCTGCGCGACTGGCTGGAGGAGCGCCGCACCGAACTGCTCCGGTCCGGCGCCGAGCTGCACCGGCCCGCCGACGGCGACCCGGACGCGTCCGCGGAGGCCGTCGCGGCCCAGGTGCTGCGCGAGGAGCTCGAGGAGCGGCTGACCGCCGGGTTGCCGCCGGCCGGGCGCACCGCCGAGGAGGAGGCGACCTGGCTGCTCGCCCAGCAGGTGGGCTGGCACGCGCGGGAGGCGCGGTCGGCCTGGTGGGAGTACTTCCGCCTGCGCGACCTCCCCGCCGACGACCTCGAGCGGGAGACCGCCGCGCTCGGGCCGCTGACCGACGCCGAGTTCCTCGGTGCCCAGCGGCGCTCGCAGCACTGGCGGTACGCCTTCCCGCCGCAGGAGACGAAGGTGTCGGCCGGGTCCCGGTTCGAACACCTGCTGCCGGCCGCGGACGGCTCGCGGGTCACCAGCACGGTCGTCGACGTCGACCCGACCGCCGGCTGGGTGGTGCTCGCCCGCGGGACGGCGATGGCTGCCGAGCACCCGACCGGCCTGCTGCCGACCGCCCCGCCCAGCGACGCGCTGTTCCGGTCCGCGCTGGCCGGCCTGGGCGAGCAGGTCGCGGCCACCGGCATCGACGCCGACGGCCCGCACCGGGCCGCCCGTGACCTGCTGCTGCGGCGTCCGCCCCGGCTGGTCACCGGCACCCGGCTGCGCGAGCCGGGGGAGGAGCCGGGTGCCGCGGTGCGCCGGCTGGCCGCGGCCCTCGACGGCGGGGTGCTGGCGGTGCAGGGGCCGCCGGGTGCGGGCAAGACCCACACCGGCGCCCGGGCGGTCGTCGACCTGATCCGGGCCGGCCGGCGGGTGGGGCTGACCGCCTCCAGCCACAAGGTGATCGGCAATCTGCTCGACGCGGTGATGGCCGCCGCCCGGGAGGCCGGGACCCCGGTCCGCGCGCTGCAGAAGGCCGACGACGTGCAGCGCTGCAGCGACCGCGACGTGCAGTGCGTCGGCACCAACGGTCAGGTGGTCGACGCCCTGGACGGCGGCGACGTCGACCTGGTCGCCGGCACCTCGTGGCTGTTCGCCCGCGAGGAGCTCGCCGGCCGGCTCGACGTGCTGGTGGTCGACGAGGCGGGTCAGCTGTCGCTGGCCAACACCCTGGCGGTCAGCCGCGCCGCCCGGAACCTGCTGCTGCTCGGTGACCCGCAGCAGCTGCGGCAGCCCGGCCGGGGCATCCACCCCGACGGCGCCGACGTCTCGGCGCTCGAGCACGTGCTCGGCGCCGACGAGGTGCTCCCGGCCGACCGCGGCGTCTTCCTCGACCGCTCCTGGCGGATGGCGCCCGCCCTGTGCTCGGTGGTGAGCGCCCTCGCCTACGACGGGCAGCTCCAGCCGGCCTGGGTGACCGCCGACAACGAGCTCGACGCGCCACCACGCTGGGCGGCGCCGGCCGGCATCGGCTGGATCCCCGTGGTGCACGAGGGCAACGGCGCCGCCTCGGCCGAGGAGGCCGCGGTCGTCGCGGAGCTGGTCGGTGACCTGATGGGCCGTCCCTGGCGGGCGGGCGGCCGGGAGCGGGTGATGGGCCAGGCCGACGTCCTCGTGGTCACGCCGTACAACGCGCAGGTCAACCAGGTGCGCAGCGCGCTGGCCGCCGCGGGGCTCGGCGGGGTGGAGGTCGGCACCGTCGACAGGTTCCAGGGACGTGAGGCCGCGGTGACGGTGTTCTCGCTGGCGGCGTCCAGCGGTGCCCACGTGCCGCGACGGCTGGAGTTCCTGCTCGACCGGCACCGGCTCAACGTCGCGCTGTCCCGGGCGAAGACCGTCGCCTACCTGGTGGGCAGCCCCGCGCTGCTCACCTCGCCGGTGCACACCCCCGAGCAACTCCGGCTGGTCAACGGTCTGTGCCGGCTGGTGGAGGTCGCCACCGGCACCTCGCCGCCGCGACCTTCGGTGGCCGGGGAGCGCTGAGCGCGAGCGGCCCGGAAGGGGGCCGAGTCGGGCCGTGCGGGTGCAACGGTGGGCAGCGCCGTGGGGGTAGCGGCCGGGGAGCAGCGATTCCGAGCAGACGGTTCCCCCGGCGGGTTGGTTAGGCTAGCCTCACCAACGTCCGGTCGCGGAAGCGCCGGTCTGCCGAACCGGGAGAGCACCATGAGCACGGCGACGACCGAACGTCCCGTCCGCACTGCCTCAGCAGCGGCCTCCGCCCCGGCCGCGGCTCCCGAGTACCGCTTCTTCCCGGTGCGGGTCGCGCGCGTCCAGCGGCTCAGCCCCACCTTCCTGCGGCTCACCCTGGCCGGGCCGGCGCTGACCGGCTTCGGCGTCGGTGGCGCCGACCAGCGGATCAAGCTGGTCATCTCCCGCGACGGCGCCCCCGCCGAGGAGCTGCTCACCGACGGCCCCGGCTGGTACCAGGACTACTGCGCGCTGCCCGACGACCGACGGCCCCACCTGCGCACCTACACGGTGCGCGACGCCCGTCCGGAGCTGGGCGAGGTGGACGTCGACGTCGTGCTGCACGGCATCGACGCCGGCCACGCCGGCCCGGCCGCCTCCTGGGCCGCCGCCGCCGTTCCCGGCGACCGGATCGTCCTCCTCGGCCCCGACCGGCCGGGCACCGGCCGCGCCTGGGGTGTCGAGTGGGCGCCGCCGGCCGACGGCGCGCTCTTCCTGGCCGGTGACGAGACCGCGGTCCCGGCGATCAGCGCGATCGTCGAGGCGCTGCCCGCCGGTCGCCGCACGATCGCGGTGCTGGAGGTCCCGGTCGCCGGCGACGTCCTCTCCCTGACCGTCCCGGCCGGGGTGGAGGTCCGCTGGCTGGTCCGCGGCGGGCGCGCCCGCGGCGAGGCGCTCGGCCCGGCCGTGCACGCCGCGCTGTGCGAGCTGGGCGTCGCCAAGCCCACCGCCGGTCAGGAGCCCGAGGACGTCGACCCGGGGAGCGGGATCCTCTGGGAGGTCCCCGAGACGGGCGCCGACGGCTGCTACGCCTGGCTCGCCGGGGAAGCCGGGATGGTCAAGAAACTGCGCCGCCGGCTCGTGCGCGACCTCGGCGTCCCGCGCACCTCGGTGGCGTTCATGGGCTACTGGCGGATCGGCGCGGCGGAAGGCGGCTGAGCGGAGCCGCTCCGGTGGCTCTACCGTCGGGACGTGCTGCGGACCCTGCTGCTCCTGCTGGCCCTGGTGGTGCTCGTCTGGATCGCGCTGACCGTGGTCGGGTGGGTGCTCAAGGGGTTGTTCTGGCTCGCCGTCGTCGCCCTCGCCGTGGCCGCCGGCACCGCCGTGCTCGGCTCCTCCCGGCGGGGCTGACCCGGTGACCGTGCTGCTGGTCGACGTCGCCAACGTGCTGGGCTCCCGCCCCGACGGCTGGTGGCGGGACCGCGCCGGCGCGACCGCCCGGCTGCTGGACCGGCTCGCCGCGCTGCGGACGGCGACCCTCGACGCGCCGGACGGCGGGCAGGTCACCGTCACCGAGCTGGTCGCCGTCGTCGAGGGACAGGCGCGGGACGTCGAGGCGCCGGGCGGGCTGCGGCTCGTCCGCGCCGCGGGCAGTGGGGACGACGCGCTCGCCGCCACCGCCGGGGGGCTCGCCGACGAGGCCGACGAGCTGCTCGTGGTGACCGCCGACCGGGGCCTGCGCGCGCGGCTGCCGGCGGCGGCCCGGGTCACCGGCCCCGGCTGGCTGCTGGCCGCGGCAGACTCCGCGGCCGGGCAGGACCAGGCGCCGTGACCGACCCCGCCGCCGTTCGATCCGCCGCCGACCTGGCCACCACCGCGCTGGCCGCCGTCCGCCCCGAGCACCTGCCCGCCCGCACCCCGTGCACCGACTTCGACGTCCGCGCGCTGCTGGACCACCTGGCCTGGGCAGCGCTGATCGCCCAGCGGTCGGCCACCCGGATGCCGCTCGACCCGCCGGCCCCCGGCCGGCCGGCGCCCTTCCTCGACGGGCTGCTCCCTGAGCAGTGGGCGGCGGCGATCGCCCCGGAGCTCGACGCCGCCGCCGACGCCTGGGCCGACCCGGCCGCGTGGGAGGGCGACACGGTGCTGGGTGGCGCCCCGCTGCCCGCTGCCGTCGTGGGGTCGCTGATGCTCACCGAGTTCGTGCTGCACGGCTGGGACCTCGCCATGGCCGTGGACGCGCCGCTGGTCGTCCCGGCGGGCCTGGCCCGGAGCACCCTCGCCGCGGTCGAGCAGCTCGCGCCGATGGGCCGGGACGGCGGCTGGTACGGGCCCGCCGTCCCGGTGCCGGCCGACGCCGACCCGCTGGGCCGCGCGCTGGCGCTGACCGGCCGCAACCCCGACCGGCGGGGCTGACCGGCTCAGGCCCAGGTGGGGATGCGCACCTGCCTGAGCCGGGTCGAGCGGCGCCGCCCCGGCAGGCACGCGGCGAGGCCGAGCAGCACGGCCGCGCCGTCCTCGATGGCGGCGGCCTGCCAGTCGGGCATCAGCCGCCCGGCCCACCGCCGCCAGGCGACACCGCCGTAGGAGCCGGCCAGCGCGCCGGCGATCCCGGCGGTCGCCGGCAGGGCGGCGTTCGCCCCGGCCCGCCGGGCCAGCAGCGCCCCGCCGCCGGCGCCGCTGACCAGCCGGGTCGGCAGCGCCTGGGCGCTGGTGCGCGCCGGGATGCCCGGCTGCTTGTCCGCGTAGACCTCCCCGCCCACCGACGCCAGGGAGGCCAGCTTCTTCAGCGCCCCGGTGTCCTGCGCGGTCAGCGTCGGTGCGGCGATCCCGAGCGAGCTGCGGCCTCCGGCGGCCACCCCGAGCAGCAGCGATCGGCACACCAGCCCGGCGCGCGCCCGCTGCCTCGGGAGCACCCGCTCCCGAGGGGTCGGCAGCCCGGACACCACCGCCTGCACGGTCGCCCCGTAGGCCAGGTGCGGCAGCGCGTCGGCGAGCCAGTCCGGGCTGCTCCACGTCGTCGGGTCGTCGACCCCCAGCGCGGCCACCGGGAGGTTCGTGGCCGCGCTGGACGCGGCGCCCTTGACCACCGCGCCCACCGGGAACGACAGCTTCACCCCGGCGGACCGGACGACGCTGGACACGACGCCCAGCGCCATGCCGTTGGCGATCCCGCTGAGGGCACCCAGAGCGGTGCGACGGGACTCCCGCTCGCGGCCGTTGCCGGTGATCGGGGTACCGGCCGCGCGGGCCAGCGCGTCGGCGGTCCGGTCGGGGAGGTCGCTGGCCGGCCGGCCGCGCACGGCCATGTCCAGCCAGGTGACGGCGTTGAGGGCGGTGGTCCCGGCGGCGCCGGCGAGGAGGCCGCGGGTGAAGGTCCCGGTCATGCCCTGACCCTGCGCGGGGATCCGGTGACCGGCAACCGCAGGGCCGGGTGGGCCCGGTGGGGCGGCAGCGTGGGCGCTCTCACCACGCCAGGACCCGCAACGCACCCGTCCGGGTGGCACCGTGGACGACAGCGCCCGAGGTCGTGTGCTCCCCGACCCCCGCCAGCCGTTCCGCGGTGCTGCGCGTCCACTCCCCGAAGGTCTGCCATGGTCCTGCCTGTCCCCACCCGTCTCCGCGATCGGGCCCCTGCTCTGCTGCGCTCGGCGGCGAGCCGGGCCGCGCTGTCCTCCGTCCCGCCCGCGGCACCGCCCACGCTGCGCCGGATGCAGGTCGCCGTCGCCGTCCTGTTCGGCCTCGACGGCTTCGTCTTCGGCAGCTGGGCCGCCCGGGTGCCCGACGTCAGCGCCGCCACCGGCGCGGGCCACACGGCCCTGGGCGTCGCGCTGCTGTGCCTCTCGCTCGGCGCGCTGGCCTGCATGCAGGCCACCGGCGGGCTGTGCGCCCGGTTCGGCACCGGGCGGGTGGCGGCGCTGGCCGGCGTGGCCGCCAGCGTCAGCGCCGTCCTGCCCGGGCTGGCCGGCTCGGTGCCGGCCCTGTGCGCGGGGCTGCTCCTGTTCGGTGCCGTCACCGGTGCGGTGAACGTCGCCGCCAACAGCGTCGGGGTTCAGGTGGAGGGGCGGGCCGGCCGGCCGCTGCTGTCCGGCCTGCACGCGGCCTTCAGCGGTGGCGGGCTGCTCGGTGCGCTGATCGGTGGGCTGGCCTCGGCCGGAACGGGCGTGGCACCGCACCTGGCCGCCGTGGCGATCGCCGGGCTCGTCGCGATGGCGTGGGCCGGACCGGTGCTCGTCCGCGGCGACGTCGTCCAGCCGGTGGCCGACCCGCTCGCCGACGTCGCCGACGTCACGCGCGGGCGCCGGCCGACCGGTGTCCTGGTGCTGCTCGGCGCGGTGGCCGGTGCGACCGCGTACGGCGAGGGCGCGCTGAGCGACTGGGGTGCGCTGCACCTGCGCGAGCAGTTGTCCGCCGCGCCCGCGCTCGCGGCCGCCGGGTA
The DNA here is from genome assembly GCF_054050925.1 of Modestobacter sp. SYSU DS0657. NCBI lineage: Bacteria > Bacillati > Actinomycetota > Actinomycetes > Geodermatophilales > Geodermatophilaceae > Modestobacter > Modestobacter sp. SYSU DS0657. The sequence continues at coordinate 29,990 of NZ_JBJHAG010000005.1, forward strand.
TGCCGGCTTCTCCTCCGCGATGGCCGCCGGCCGGTTGGCCGGCGGCCGGCTGGTGCTCGCCCTCGGCGAGCGGCGGCTGCTGGTCGGTGGCTCGCTGCTGGCCGCGGCCGGCGCCCTCGCCGCGGTGACGACGACGTCGCTGCCGGTCGCGCTGGCCGGCTTCGTGGTCGTCGGTCTCGGGCTGGCCAACGTCTTCCCGCTGGCGATCGCCCGGGCGGGTGCGCTCGGCGGCCCCTCGGGCGTGGCGCTGTCCACCACGGTCGGGTACACCGGGCTGCTCGGTGGCCCGCCGGTGATCGGCTTCCTCGCCGAGCACGCCGGGCTGCCCGCGGCGCTGGGCACGGTGGCGCTGGTGGCGGTGCTGGCTGCCGTTCTCGTCCTGGGCATCGAGGGCGAGCAGGTGCGGCGCCCGGTGCTGCCCCGGCGGGGCTGGGCGCAGCCGGTGGCGTTCGGGCGGCGTCCGGTGGCGGTCGTGCTGCGCCCGGTCGGAGGTGTGCTGCGCCCGGCCGCGGTCCGCGCGCACGTCGGTGTCTGCAGCTACGTGCGGGACCTGCAGTTGCTCGAGGTCGGCTGACCGGGGCTCGCCCATCGCGTCCGACCGCGGGTCCGTCGAGCCGTGCGTGAACTCGGTGTTCCGATCTCTCGCACCCCGTTGACCGGCGGGGGCCGGGGGAACACGCTGGCTCCCGCCTCACCCGGGGGCCACGAGCCGGAGGACCGCGATGACCGTCGAACCCGCACCCGCCCGAGCACCGCACGGACCTGGGCGGGGGGTCGAGGCGGAGGCCGTCGACGCCGGCTACCTCGAGCGCAGGCAGCTCCGCGGCGGGACGGCGGGGTGGGTCCTGCTGGCCGGCCTCGGCGTCGCCGCGGTCATCTCCGGTGACTACGCCGGGTGGAACTTCGGGCTGGCCGAGGGCGGCTTCGGCGGGCTGCTGATCGCCGTCGTCCTGATGGCGGTCATGTACTCGGCGATGGTCTTCGGCCTGGCCGAACTGGGCTCCGCGCTGCCGACCGCCGGTGGCGGCTACACCTTCGCCCGCCGGGCGCTGGGCCCCTGGGGTGGCTACGCGACCGGCGTGGCGGTGCTCATCGAGTACGCGATCGCCCCGGCGGCGATCGCCACCTTCATCGGTGCCTACGTGGAGTCGCTGGGGCTGTTCGGCATCACCGACGGCTGGTGGGTCTACCTCGTGGCCTATGCGCTGTTCATCGGCATCCACCTGCTCGGCGTCGGCGAGGCGCTGAAGGTGATGCTGGGGATCGCCGCGATGGCCGTGGCCGGGCTGGTGCTCTACCTGGTCGGGGCGGTGCCCGCCTTCGACGCCGGCAACCTCACCGACATCGCGCCCACCGACGCCGCTGGCGCCTCGGAGTTCCTGCCCTTCGGCCTGATGGGCGTCTGGGCGGCCTTCCCGTTCGCCATCTGGTTCTTCCTCGCGGTCGAGTGCGTGCCGCTGGCCGCCGAGGAGGCTCACGACCCCGCTCGGTCCATGCCGCGCGGCATCGTCGCGGCGATGGGCCTGCTGCTGGTGCTGGCCGTGCTCATGCTGGTGTTCACCGCCGGGGCCGGGGGCGCGCAGACGATGTCGGCCAGCGGCAACCCCCCGGTGGAGGCGCTCGAGGTCGCCGGTGCCTCCAGCGGCCTCACCACGGTGATCAACTACGCCGGCCTGGTCGGCCTGGTCGCCAGCTTCTTCTCGATCATCTACGCCTACTCCCGGCAGACCTTCGCGCTCTCCCGCGCCGGCTACCTGTCCCGTGCCCTGTCGGTGACCAACGGGCGCAAGGCGCCGGTGCTCGCGCTGCTCGTCCCGGGCGTGATCGGCTTCGTGCTCTCGCTGACCGGGCAGGGCGCCATGCTGCTGAACATGGCCGTCTTCGGCGCCACGGTGTCCTACGTGCTGATGATGGTCAGCCACATCGTGCTGCGCCGCCGCGAGCCGCACCTGCCGCGGCCCTACCGCACGCCCGGCGGCACGGTCACCACCGGCGTGGCCCTGGTGCTGGCCGCCGCCGCGGTGATCGCCACCTTCCTCGTCGACCGCACCGCCGCCCTCTGGACCCTCGGCGCGTTCCTCGCCTTCCTGGCCTACTTCGCCCTCTACAGCCGCCACCACCTCGTCGCCTCCGCACCGGAGGAGGAGTTCGAGCTGCTGGCCGCCGCGGAGGAGGAGGTGCGATGACCATCCGCCGGACCACCCTGGGCGGGCACACCTTCGAGTTCCGCTCGCTGGCCGACCTCCTGGCCAAGGCCACTCCGCACCGCTCCGGTGACGTGCTGGCCGGGGTGGCGGCGGAGTCCGCGGCGCAGCGGGTCGCCGCCCAGCACGTGCTGGCCGACCTGCCGCTGACCACCTTCCTCACCGAGCAGGTGGTCGGCTACGACGAGGACGACGTCACCCGGCTGATCCTGGACACCCACGACCCGGCTGCCTTCGCCCCGGTCGCGTCGCTGACCGTGGGGGAGTTCCGCGACTGGCTGCTGGCCCGCGCGGCGGAGCGGGACGAGGCGGCGATCTCCGCCCTGGCCCGCGGCCTCACCCCGGAGATGGTCGCGGCGGTGTCCAAGCTGATGCGCAACGCCGACCTGGTCGCCGTCGCCCGCCGCACCCGGGTGGTCACCGGACTGCGCAGCACGCTGGGGCTGCCGGGCCGGCTCGCCTCCCGGCTGCAGCCCAACCACCCCACCGACGACCCGGTCGGCGTCACCGCCGGCGTGCTCGACGGGCTGCTGCACGGCTGCGGCGACGCGGTCATCGGGATCAACCCGGCCACCGACTCCCCGGCGCAGACGATCGCGCTGCTGGAGCTGCTCGACGCGGTGGTCAGCCGCTACGAGATCCCGACCCAGTCCTGCGTGCTCGCCCACGTGACGACGACGCTGCGGGCGCTGGAGGCCGGCGCCCCGGTCGACCTGGTGTTCCAGTCGGTGGCCGGCACCCAGGCCGGCAACCGCGGGTTCGGCGTCACCCTCGACCTGCTCGCCGAGGCCCGGGCCGGTGCGCTGGAGCTGGGCCGGGGCACCGTCGGGCGCAACGTCACCTACTTCGAGACCGGCCAGGGCTCGGCGCTGTCGGCCGACGCCCACCACGGTGTCGACGGCCCGGTCGACCAGCAGACCCTGGAGTGCCGCGCCTACGGGGTGGCCCGGCACTTCGAGCCGCTGCTGGTCAACACCGTCGTCGGGTTCATCGGCCCGGAGTACCTCTACGACGGCAAGCAGGTGGTGCGCGCCGGGCTGGAGGACCACTTCTGCGGCAAGCTGCTCGGCCTGCCGATGGGCGTGGACGTCTGCTACACGAACCACACCGACGTCGACGGCGACGACACCGACGCCCTCACCCTGCTGCTCGGGGCGGCGGGCTGCGCCTTCGTCATCGCCGTCCCGGGGTCGGACGACGTGATGCTGCACTACCAGTCGCTGTCGTTCCAGGACGTGCTGACCGCCCGCTCGGTGCTGGACCTGCGGCCGGCGCCGGAGTTCGAGGCGTGGCTGGCGCGGATGGACCTGCTCGACGACGCCGGCCGGGTGCGGGAGCTGACCCCCGACGCCCCCGCCGCCCGGGCCCTGCTGGCGGCCGCCCGATGACGACCCCCGAGGCCCGCCAGAATGGCCGTTCTGGCGAACCTGCTGACCGCCAGAACGGCCATTCTGGCGGGGACCCGTGGGGGGTGCTGCGGAATGCGACCCGGGCGCGGGTGGCGCTGGGCCGCGCCGGCGACGCGCTGCCCACCGCCCGGGAGCTGGAGTTCCGCGCCGCGCACGCCGCCGCCCGCGACGCCGTGCACACCCCGCTGGACGGCGGCCGGCTGCGCGCCGCGCTGACCGCGGCCGGCGTCGGCCTGGACGTGCTGGAGGTGCACAGCGCCGCACCCGACCGGACCACCTACCTGCAGCGCCCCGACCTCGGCCGGCAGCTCGCCGCCGACACCCGGCTGCCCGGCGGCGCGCACGACCTGGCGCTGATGATCGCCGACGGGCTCTCGCCGCGGGCGGTGCACGAGCACGCGGCCGGCACGGTGGCGGCGGTGCTGGACCGGCTGCCCGGCTGGTCGGTGGCGCCGCTGGTGGTGGCGTCCCAGGCGCGGGTGGCCCTGGGCGATCCGATCGGCGCGGCGCTCGGCGCGGCGGCCGTGGTCGTGCTGGTGGGGGAGCGGCCCGGGCTCTCCTCCGCCGACAGCCTCGGCCTCTACCTGACCTGGGGCCCGCGGCCGGGCCGGGCCGACGCCGAGCGCAACTGCATCTCCAACGTCCGCCCGCCGCACGGGCTCGGCTACGCGCAGGCGGCCGACACCCTGGCCGGGCTGCTGCACGCCGCCCGCGCGCTGGGCGCCTCGGGCGTCGTCCTCAAGGACGAGGGCGCGGCGCTGCCACCGGAGGCCGGCTGACCGGTCAGTCCGACGGCGTGGCCTCCGGGATCCGGGGGTCCAGCTCGTCGTCCCGCGGCGGGTTCTTCCACTCCACGAGCAGCAGGGACGCGTCGTCGCTCGTCCGCCCGGCGCGGGCGGCCATCAGGGCGTGCGACAGCCGGCGCACGGTCTCCGCGCAGTTCAGCCCGGCCCGGGTGTGCTCCTCCAGCAGCGCCTGCAGCCGGGCCTCACCGAACTGCTCCCCGCCGTCGAGCCGCTCCTCGACCACCCCGTCGGTGAAGAACAGCAGCCGGTCCCCGGGCTCCAGGTGGACCGACCGCGCCTGCGGGCGCCCGGCGCCCAGGCCCACCGGCCGGCTGACCGGACCGGTCAGCTCGCCGATCACCCGCCCGTTGCGCACCCACAGGGCGGCCGGGTGCCCGGCGTTGACCCAGGTGAACTCCCCGGTCCGGGTGTCCAGCCGGCCGAGCTGGGCGGTGGCGAACCGGCCCGGGAACGAGCCGGCGACCACCTCGTCCATCTCGGCGTAGATCCCGTCCAGCGGCGCGTCGGCCCGCCGCCCGTGCCGGTGGGCGCCGACGACGACGGTGGCCATGGTCGCCGCGTCGAGGCCGTGGCCCATGGCGTCGACGACGGCCACCTGCAGCAGGTGCTCGTTCAGGGCGTAGTCGAAGGCGTCCCCACCGACCTCGTAGGCGGGCTCGAGCACCCCGGCCAGGTCGACGTCCGGGGTGGTCATCATCAGCGGGGGCAGGGTCTGCCACTGCAGCTGTGCGGCCAGGGTCATCGGCCGGGTCATGCGCGTCTGGACGAAGGTGTCGGTGTAGTCGGACTTGGTCACCACCAGGTCGGCCACCAGCCCGGCCAGCCGCTGGGTCAGCTGCCGGTCGTGGTCGTCGGGGCGGGGCAGGGTCAGGGACAGCACCCCGACCCGGTCGGAGCCGTCGAGCATCGGGAGGTGCAGCCGCACCGCACCGCCGGGTTGCCGCACCTCGACCGGGGTGTTGGTGGTGAACGCCCGCCCGATGTCGCTGCCGTCGATCCGCACCGGGTCGCCGACCAGGCCCCGGCCGGTCAGCGGCTGGAGCCACACCTGGTCGTAGTCCTGCAGGTGGATGCTCACGTCGCGGGCGCCGGCGACGCCCGCCTCCTGGGCCACGAGCGGGCCCACCAACCGCGGGGGGATGAGGTGCGCCCGGTCGAGCAGCGCGCCCAACAGCCGCTCACCGACGCTCTCGGGGGTCGGGTGCTGCCGTCGGGGTTCGTCGAAGTCGCCGCCGCTCGTCACCCGAAGACCATGATCGCCGGGCAGGCCGGGCAAACACGACCGTCGGTGAAGGCGCGATCACACGCCCGCGGGGTCGGCGGGGGTCGTCCGGGGCAGCCGGCGCAGCGGACCGATGCGCATGACCGAGCTGAGCAGCGCCTCCATCGGGTGCCGCCGGGGCCGCTGCACCTCGGCCGGCCAGTCCGGCACCATGTCCGGGTCGGCCGGTGCGGTCTCCGCCTCGGCCACCCGGCCTTGCAGCCTGGCCCGCACCTCCTCCGCGGTGTACGACCGGCGGTGCCGCTCGTGGCGCAGCAGCACTGCCCCGGTGGCGGCAACCCCGGCGATTCCGGCGACTCCGAGCAGCTTCCCGACCCGCATGACCCCGTACCGTAGTGGTGTGGCTCACAATCGCACCGGGTTCGTGCGTGGCACCTCCGCACGGGCCCTCTCGTTGCACGAGGCCGGCGAGCTGACCCGGACCGGCGACGTGTGGGTGTTCCGCGGTGGCTCGCTGGCCGACCGCGCCGTCCAGACGGTCACCAACGCCCCGGTCAACCACGTCGGCATGGCCGTCGTCCTCGACGACCTGCCGCCGCTGCTGTGGCACGCGGAGCTCGGGCACTCGCTGGCCGACGTCTGGACCGGGCGGCACCAGCGGGGCGTGCAGCTGCACGACCTCGCCGACGCCGTCTGCGTCTGGCGGAAGCGGTACGGGCAGCAGGCCTGGCTGCGCCAGCTGGTCGGCCCCGCCGACGACGGCGGGGTGACCCGGGAGATGGAGGACGCCGTGCTGCGCACCATCGCCCGGCTGGACGGCAAGCCGTTCCCGACCACCCGCGGGCTGGCCCGGGGCTGGGTCAACGGCCGGCTGCGGCGGCACGAGACGAACGACACGGTCTTCTGCGCCGAGCTGGTCGCCGCCACCTACACCGCGATGGGGCTGCTGCCGGCCGACCGGCCGCTGAGCTCCTACGACCCGGGCAGCTTCTGGTCCGGCGACGCCCTGGAGCTCGTCGACGCCCAGCTCGGCCCGGAGATCCGGGTCGACGTCGCGCTCGACGCCCCCTGCCGCTGACGCCGGTCAGTCCGGGAGGCGCCCGGCGACGTCGGCGGGGGTGAGCCGCCCGGCGAGCAGGTCCGCGGCCACCGAGTCCACCGACCGCCCGGAGGCCCACGCGTGCGCCCGAAGCAGGGCCAGCGCCGCGGGCGCGTCGACGTCCCACGCCATCGCGGACCGCCCGACCGCCTCCCAGACCGCCGCTCGCCGGGTGGCCGCCGGGGTGTGCAGCCAGCCCGGGCCGTCCTCCGCCGTCCAGGACGACCACAGCGCCGCGTCACCGAGCGCCGAGGTGATCAGCGCGCCGACCGCGAACGCGTCGAAGACGTCCAGCCGCGGCACGTCCTCGGGCTCGGCGAGGAAGACGTCGAGCACGCCCACGCCGGTCAGCGCGGACCGGAGCGGCAGGCAGACGACGCCGCGGAACGGGGTGCTGGCGAGCACGAGGTCGGCGTAGGCGGGCCAGCGCCGGTGCAGGTCGGCCGGCACCGCGAAGACCGGCTGCCCGGTGCCGTAGACCGCCGCGCACGGCCCCTCACCGGCGGTGAACTGCAGCCGCTCGGCCCGGCCCGCCTCCGGTGAGCTCGCGCCCAGCGGAGTGCGGCCCCGGGCGCCGGCCCGCACGCTGAACCCGACGCCGTCGACGGCCAGCACCCGCGCGGCTGCCCGGGCCAGCCGGTCCGGCAGCAGCTCCAGCTCGCCGGCGCCGGCCGGGTCCGGCGTCTCGGCGGCCACGGCTGCCGAGAAGCGTTCCGCCAGGCTCACCCGGCCAGCCTCCCGGTAGCCGCGCCCCCGGTCCACCCGACCGTGATCGCGCCGTCCCGGGGAGACCCGGGCGGCGCGGCGATGCCGCAGGCGACCCGTCCGGTGTCGGCCCACCGCCGTCAGGCGGCCGCGGGCTCCTCCGGGCGCGCGCCGAGGATCGGCAGCCGCACGGTGAAGGTGCTTCCGGCCCCTGGCTCGGACCGCACGGTCAGCGTGCCGCCGTGCGCCTCCTGGACGACCGCCCGGGCCAGCGGGAGCCCCTGGCCGGTGCCGCGTCCCACGTCCTTCGTGGTGAAGAACGGGTCGAAGATCTTCGCGCGCACGTGGTCGGGGATGCCGGTGCCGGTGTCGCTGATCCGGATCACCACCTGCTCCCCCTCGACGGCGGTGCTGACGGCGATCGTCCCGCGGCGGCCGGTCTCCTCCACAGCGTCGGCGGCGTTGACGATGAGGTTGAGGAAGACCTGGTTCAGGTCGGCGATGTTGCACCGCACCGGCGGGACCGCACCGAGGCCCAGCTGCAGGTCGGCCACGCTGCTCACCTGGTGGCGGGTCACGGTCACCGTCGCGGCGAGCGCCTCGTTCAGGTCCGCCGGCACGTGCTCGGTGTGCCCGGGGTGGCTGAAGGTCTTCATCGCCCGGACGATCGTCGCCACCCGGTCGATCCCGGCCAGCGTCTGGGCGACCGCGCTGGGCACCTCCGCCTGCAGGTAGTCGAACTCGACGCCCTCCTCGGCCGCGTTGATCTGCGCCTGCCGCTCGGACCAGTCCATCGGCTCCGGGTACTCGAGCAACCCGCGGTACACACGCAGCAGCGACATCAGGTCCTGGAAGGCCTCGGCCAGGAACCGGGCGTTGTCACCGACGTACTGGATCGGGGTGTTGATCTCGTGGGCCAGACCCGCCGACAGCCGGCCCAGGGACTCCAGCTTCGACTCCCGGTGGATCTCGGCGTCCCGGGCCTTGCGGTCGGTGATGTCCCGGGTGCACATCTGGATCTCGGCGATCGCCCCGGTCGAGTCGCGCAGCACGGACGAGACGGACTCCACCCACACCCAGTGCCCGTCCCGGTGCCGCAGCCGGAAGGTCAGCTCGCCGCGCCCGGCGTCGGTCCGGAACTGGCCGTCCCGGTGCAGCAGGATGCCGACGTCGTCGGGGTGGACCAGGTCCAGCGCGCGGCAGCCGGTCAGCTCCTCCGGGGTCGTGCCCAGCACGCACTGCACCGACGGCGAGACGTAGCGGATGGTGCTGTCCGGGTCGTGCTGGCTGATCAGGTCGCCACTGTTCTCGGCGAGCAGCCGGTGCAGGGCCTCCGACCGGGCCAGCGAGGACTCGGCCACCCGCCGGCCGGTGATGTCGCGCAGGAAGGCGTGGAACCGCCACTGCCCCGCCCACGGCATCCGCCCGACGGTCAGCTCGATCTCCACCGTCGCGCCGTCCTTGCGCTGGGCGCGCATCTCGACCGGGCCCAGCGGCAGATCGCCGGGCTCGGCGGCGTGCACCCGGGCGATCGCCTCGGCGTACTCGGCGCGCAACGACGCGGGCACGATCGTCGTGAGCAGCGGCCGGCCGATCGCCTCCTGCGCCGTCCAGCCGAGGAGGGTCTCGGCCGCGGCGTTCCAGGCGTTGATGGTGCCGTCGTGGTCGGTGCCGACGAACGCGTCCCCGGCGGTGGCCAGGACTCCGCTGAGCTGGGCGACGCTCTCCCGGTGGCGGCTGACGTCGCTGACCCTGGTGACCGACCCGACGACCGCGCCGTCGAGGAGCACCGGCTGGGTCCGGCGCTCGACGACCAGCCCGGTCCCATCGGCGCGCCAGAGCAGGTCCTCGAGGGCGTCCACCGGGCGGCCGTGGATGACGGCGCGCTGGGGGCAGGCATCCACCGGGAACGGGGACCCGTCGGGCCGGGTGTGGTGCACGAGGCCGTGCAGCTCGACCCCCACCAGCTGCTCCACCGGGTGCCCGAGCAGGGCGGCGGCGGCGGGGTTGGCGTACCGGCAGACGCCGGCCTCGTCGACGGAGTAGATCCCGTCGACGCAGGCGTCCAGCAGCGCGCGGACGTGGTCACGGGGGGCCAGCGCATCGGCCACGGCGGCAGCGTCTGCCGTGCCGACGGTCCCGGTCACGACGCGCCTCCGGTGACCAGCAGCCGGCGGGCGACCGGCTCGTTCCTGAGGAAGTTGGTGAGCCGCTGGATCAGCGGCTCGGTGACGACCGCACCGCGACCGACCAGGAGGACCCCGGTGACGGTGCTGACGTCGTCGAAGACGACCATGCCGGGCTCGAGGTCGCTGACGGCGACCTCCCGAGGGGCCACGGGCGTTGCGTCGTCGTGGAGCTCGTGCGAGCGGGCGAGGGCGTCGAGGACGACCGGGTCGTAGGCCCCCTCGTCAGCGCGCAGGACCGCGATGGTGTCCGCCACCGAGGGCCGCTGCGACAGCCCGCGGTGGAAGTCGACGGCCACCTTCATGATCCGGGACGCGACCGGGAGGGCGGCCCCGGCCGGCACCCCGGGCCCGCTGCCGGCGCCGTCGAACCGGGCCGGCTGCCAGCCGATGGCGTCGGCGACCGACTCCAGGCGTGGGATGGGGGCGACCAGGTCCCGGCTCAGCGCGGGGACGCGGTCCAGCATCGCCTGCTCCTCATCGTCCAGCGGCCGGCCCGACTGTGCCTTGGCGAAGACCGCCGGAGGCACGCTGACGAGCCCCAGGGAGCCCAGCCGGGCGACGATCTCGACCTCCCAGGCGTCCTCCACGCCGAGCGCCTCGGCCAGCTCCGACGCCGTGCCGGTGATCCGGTCGGCGCGGGCGAAGGCCGCCGGCTGGGCGAGGAAGAGGGTGGAGGCGAGCGCCTCGACGGTGCGGCGCAGCGTGGAGGCCATCAGCTCCTTCTCCGCGGTCACCAGCCGGTTGAGCTCCACCGCGCTGCCGAGCTCGTCGAGCAGGACCTCCGGCGGGCAGGGCTTGGTGAGGAAGCGGTAGATGTTCCCCTCGTTGACCGCGGAGATGGCGGCCTGGGTGTCGGCCTGGCCGGTGAGCAGGATGCGCACGACGTCCGGGTGCTCCACGCGCACGCGGGACAGGAAGGTGGCCCCGTCCATCTCCGGCATGCGCATGTCCGACACGACGACGGTCACCGGTTCGACCCGCAGCAGCTCGAGGGCTGCGGCGCCGCCGGTGGCGGTGTGCACGGTGAACTGCCGGCGCAGCTGCCGGCGCAGGCCGTCGAGGATCGCCACCTCGTCGTCGACCAGCAGGATCGATGGGAGTCCCGGCCCGGAGGGGTGGGGGAGGGGTGCGGTCGGTGCGGTCATGGTCCGGCTCCCGTGGGTCGCGTCGGACCGCCGGTGTGTCGGCGGTCACCACGGAGGTCGGCGCGCGGACGTCGTTCGAGGAGCCTGTGGGAGCCGGTCCACTCCTCGGAGTGAGGTGGATCACGTGCGGTCGGCGACCGCCCCCACCCGGGCGAGGTCCACGACGCTGTCGTCGCCGGCGGTCAGCGCCGGGTCGTGGGTCACGCAGACCACCAGCCGGCCGGCCAGCGCGCGGCGCAGGTCGGTGACCAGCGCGGCCGCCGTCGGCGGGTCCAGGTGGGCGGTGGGCTCGTCGAGCAGCACCACCTCCCGGTCGGCCAGCAGCGCGCGGGCGACGGCGAGCCGCCGGCGCTCCCCGCCGGACAGCGACGCCCCACCGGCCCCGACCGGGGTGTCCAGCCCGGCGGGGAGCGAGGCGAGGAGCGGGCCCAGCCCGGCGTCGGTCAGGGCCCGGCGCATCGCCTGCTCGCCGGCCTCGCCGGCGAGCGCTCCGCGCCGCCGGGCCAGGGCGAGGTTGGCGCGCAGCGAGGCGTCGAAGACGTGGGCGTCCTGCGGGCACCAGGCCATCGCCGCCTGCACCTCGGCGCGGGTCAGCCGGGCGACCGGCACCGGACGCCGGCCGTCGCCGAGCACGTACTCACCCGACGACGGGCGCAGCGCGGCCAGCAGCACCGACAGCAGCGTCGACTTCCCCGACCCGGACGGGCCGGTGACCACGAGCCAGCCGCTGCCGGCGGTGGCGACCAGGTCCAGGTCGCGCAGCACGCCCGGGCGCCCGGGCCAGCCGGCCGACAACGACTCGGTGGCCAGCTCGCGGACCGGTCGCGGCGCGGGCAGCCGGTCGGCCGGCGCGGGGTCGGCGGCCACCGGCTCGGCCAGCACCGCCGTGATCCGCGCCCGTGCGTCGGACAGCGCCAGCCGGTGCCGCCGGGCGGCGTTGATCGCGGCCAGCGGCTCCAGCAGCGCCAGCGGCGCGAGCGCCAGGACGGCCGCCACCGGGGCGGACACCTCCCCGGCGCGCACCGCGACCGCGCCGGCGGCGAGCGCCAGGACGGCGGCCGCACCGGTGGCGAACGCCGCGATCGCGTCCCCGACCGCGACGGCGGCGGCGCCGGACCGGGCAGCCCGCCCCTGGCGGCGCCCGAGGGCGTCCAGCCGGTCGACGGAGTCGGGGACCAGGCCGTGCGCGCGCAGGTCGGCGGCCGCCTCGAGGGTGGCGGTGGTCTCCCGGAGGGTCACCGTCTGCAGCTCGGCGGCGGCGCGGGAGGCGCCCCGGTCGGCCCGGCGGTGCACCAGCAGCACGAGGAGCACCGCGGCGGCCAGCACCGCGGCCACCAGTCCGCCGGCCAGCGGGTCCAGCACGGTGAGCACCGCCGTCGTGAGCACGAGCACCGAGCCGGCCACCAGCGGCGGGGTGACCACCCGCACCGAGAGGTCCTGCACCAGGCCGACGTCGCCGACCAGCCGGGCCAGCGCCCGCCCGGGGGTGCGGTCGGCGGCCGGGCCCTGGGCCACCAGCGCCCGCCAGAGCTGCAGCCGGGTGGCCGAGGCCAGCCGGAAGGCGGCGTCGTGGCTGGCAAGCCGCTCCAGCCAGCGCAGCACCGCCCGGCCCAGGCCGGAGGCGCGCACCGCGACGATGGCGACCATCAGGGTGAGGATCGGCGGCTGCTCGGCGGCCCGCACGATCAGCCAGCCGGAGACGGCGGTGAGCGCGACCCCCGCCGCGCTCGAGGCGGCGCCGTAGGCCACCGCCTTCGCCAGCACCCGCCGCGGCCAGCCCGGCCCCGCGACCGCCGTCCCCGGGACCGTTGCGCTTTCCGCGGCGAAAGCAAGGCTCGGCGGTTCGCTTACCGCGCCGAAAGCGGGGGCCGCGGCTGTGCTTTCCGCGCGGAAAGCGGGCGGGGCGGAGGTCAGCGGGGGGAGCGCGGATGGCGCGGGCAGCTCCACGGTGCGGTCGGCGAGCGCGGCCAGCGCCGGCTCGTGCGTGACCAGCACGGTGCACAGCGACCCGCGCAGCCGGTGCAGCACGGCGGCCACCCGGGCGGTGGCGGCGGTGTCCAGCGAGGCGGTCGGCTCGTCGAGCAGCAGCACCCGGGCGCCCCGCTGCACCCGCACCAGGGCCCGGGCCAGGGCCACCCGCTGCAGCTCACCGGGGGAGAGGGTGCGGCAGACCCGGTCGCGCAGGTGCTCACCCTCCACCCACTCCAGAGCGGTCTCCGCCAGCGACGTGGCCCGCTCGGGGGCGAGGTCCCCGGCGTGCCGCCGCAGCTCGTCGACGACGGTCTCGGCGACGGTGCGCGGGAACTGCGGGACGACGGCGACGTCCTCGGGTACCAGCGCGGTGCCGGTGACCTCGCCGCCGGCGCCGTCGAGCAGCTGGCCGGCCAGCACCGCGAGCACGGTGGACTTGCCCGAGCCGCTGGGCCCGCGCAACGCGACCAGCTCCCCGGGCGCGACGGTCAGGACGGCGCCGTCGACCGCGGGGACCCCGCGGCCGGGGAAGCGGACGGTCAGGTCGGTGACGGCGATGCCGCGCGGTTCCCCGGCCGGCGGTGACCCGATGACCGGGCGCGGCAGCGGGGTGGCCAGCACCCCGCGCGCGGCGGCCGCGGCCTCGGCGGCGTCCTCGGCGGCGTGGTGGGCCGAGCCGAGAGCGCGCAGCGGGGCGAACGCCTCCGGGGCCAGCAGCAGCGCGAGCAGCCCGGCCTCCAGGCCGATGCCGCCCTCGACCAGCCGGATGCCGACGGTGACGGCGACCAGCGCGACCGACAGGGTGGCGAGCACCTCGAGCACCAGCGAGGAGAGGAACGCGGTGCGCAGCGTGGCGAGGGTGCGGCGGCGGTGGGTCTCGCCGAGGTCGGCGAGCGCGGTCAGCTGGTCGGCGGCGCGGCCGAGGCCGCTGAGCACCGGCAGCCCGCGGACCAGCTCGGCGACGTGGCCGGCGATCCGGTCCAGCGCGCGGGCGGCCTCGGCGGTCTCGTCGCGGGTGTGCAGCCCGACCAGCGCCATGAACAGCGGCACCAGCGGCAGGGTCACCGCGACCAGCAGGGCGGAGAGCCAGTCGGTCACGCCCAGGACGACCAGCAGCACCGGCGGGACGACGGCGGCCTGCGCCAGCGCCGGCAGGTAGGTGGCCAGCGCCGGGCCAAGGTCGTGCAGCCGGGTGGTGGCCAGCACCGCCGCGGGACCGGTGCCGCCGGCGGCGGTCACCGCCTCGCCCTGCCCGCCCAGCAGCCGCACGAGCAACCGGCGGCGCAGGGTGTCCTCGGCGCGGCGGGCGTCGCGGGTGGCGACGACGGTGCCGAGCCCACCGGCGAGCGCCCGCACGGCGGCACCGAGCAGGGCCACCCCCAGCGCCGGGGCCAGCTCGGTCGTCGCGACCTGACCGGTGAAGACGTCGGCGACCGCCCGGGCGAGCCCGGCGGCCAGCAGCACCACGCCGGTGGTCTGCACCAGCGCCAGGGCGGCGGCGCGGGCGATCGCGCCGGGCAGCCCCGGCACGCCGGCGAGCGCGCCCAACGGCCCCCGTCCTGCGGAACGGCCGCCTGCCCCGGTGACCTGCTCGGTCACCGGGGCCGGAGCCGGCACGGCAGAGCTCACGCGGACACCGGCTCCTCGTGCGGGGTCTGCGGTTCGGCGGTCAGCCGCTTGCGGAACACCCAGTAGGTCCACGCCTGGTAGCCGAGCACGATCGGCAGGCCGAACCCGGCCGCCCAGGTCATGACGGTGAGGGTGTAGTCGCTCACCGACGCGTCGGCGATCGTGACGTCGAACGCGGGGTCAATCGTCGAGGGGACGACGACCGGGTACGCGGCGCCGAAGATCGTCGCGGCCGAGGCGAGCATGACGGCCGCCCACGCGGCGAACGCCGGTCCCTCCCGGTCCACCCGCAGGTAGCTCCAGGTGAGCAGCACCGCGAGCGCGGCGACCAGCCAGAGGGCCGCGGTGACGATCGTGCCCGAGCGCAGCTGGACCAGGCCGGCCCACAGCAGCAGGGGCAGGGCGGCGACCGGGGACCAGCGGGTGGCGAACCGGCGGGCGGCCAGCCGGACCGGGCCGTCGGTCTTCAGGCTGAGGAACACCGCGCCGTGCACCATCGAGAAGGCGAGCACCGCGACGGCGCCGAGCAGCGCCGCCCAGCCGACGCCGGCGAACGCGCCGCCGAGCCGGGTGCCGTCGGCGTCGATGGGCAGGCCGAGGGTGGTGCTGCCCAGCGCTGCGCCGATTCCGAGGGCGGCGATCAGCGACCCGGCGGTGATCACGTGCGTCCAGGTGCTGTCCCACTGAGCGGTGTGGTGCGAGTGGCGCCACTCGAACGCCACCGCCCGGATGATCAGGCCGAACAGCACCAGCACGAAGGGCAGGTACAGCGCGGGCAGCCAGGTGGCGTACCAGCCGGGGAAGGCGGCGAAGACGGCGCCGACGGCGGTGATCAGCCACACCTCGTTGCCGTCCCACAGCGGGCCGATGCTCCGCAGCATCAGGTGGCGGTCGGCCTCGCGGCGGCCGATCACCGGCAGCAGGGCGGCCACGCCGAAGTCGAAGCCCTCCAGCAGCAGGAAGCCGATCCAGAGCACCGCGACGGCGGCGAACCAGACTGTCTGCAGGTCCATCTCGTTCTCTCTCGCGTCTCGGTCAGGTCGTGGGCTGGGTCGGCTCAGTAGGCGAACGAGAGGACGTCGTCCTCGTCGGCGCGGCGGGTGCTGGCGCTGCCCGGCGTGACGTCGGCGCCACCGCTGACGTCGTCGTCCGGGCCGCCCTCGGGGGTGTGCCCAGGGGTGGGGGCGCCGTCGCTGGTGGTCACGCCCCGGCGGACGAAGCGGGTGAGCAGCCACAGCTCCACCACCGCGAGCGCGCCGTAGACCAGGGTCAGCGCGATCAGCGAGGTCCACACCTCGGCGGCGCTGACGCCGGGGGAGACCGCCTGGGCGGTGAAGAAGTAGACCTGGTCCTCGCGCGGGACGTCCGGGTTCGGGTAGACGACGAAGGGCTGCCGGCCCATCTCGGTGAAGATCCAGCCGGCCGCGTTGGCCAGGAACGGCGCGCCCATGGCCAGCAGCGAGCCGTAGACGCCGATCCTCGACGTCGGCACCCGGCCCCGGCGGGTGGCCCACAGGGCGTAGGCGCCGACCGCGGCCGACACCAGGCCCATGCCGATCATGATCCGGAAGTTCCAGTAGGTGACCGCCAGCAGCGGGGTGTAGTCGATCTCCTCGCCGGCCTTGTCGCCGAAGGAGGGGTCGTCGGGGTAGGTGGCGCCGTAGGCGGCGGAGTACTCCTCCTGCAGCTCGTTCACGCCGGGGACGGCGGTGGAGAAGTCGCCGTGGGCGAGGTAGGAGAGCAGGTAGGGGACGGTCCAGGAGTGGACGTCGTCGCACTCGTTGCTGCCCAGCTTGCCGAGGGCGAAGACCGAGAACGGGGCGGGCGCCTCGGTCGTGCAGAGCGCCTCGGCCGAGGACATCTTCAGCGGCTGCTGCTCGTACATCAGCTTGGCCTGGTAATCACCGGTGACCGCGACCAGCACGAAGGCGATCAGCGAGACGGCCCCGCCGAGGCGTGCCGAGCGGCGCCAGACCGAGTGATCGGTCTCCTCCGGGCTCAGCCCGGCCAGCCGGCGCTTGCGCAGGTGGTAGAGGCCGATGCCGACGAGCGCGGCGCCGGCGACCATGAGCGCGCCGGCGATGGTGTGGCTGAAGGCGGCCAGCGCGGTGTTGTTGCTCAGCACCGCGAGGAAGTCGACCTGCTCGGGGCGGCCGGTGGCGTCGTTGGTGACGACGCCGACCGGGTGCTGCATCCAGGAGTTGGCCGCGATGATGAAGTACGCGCTGACGATCGACCCGATCACCGCAGCCCACAGCGACGCCAGGTGCAGCTTCTTCGGGATCCGGCCCCAGCCGAAGATCCACAGGCCGAGGAAGGTCGACTCCAGGAAGAAGGCGAGCAGCGCCTCGAGCGCCAGCAGCGAGCCGAAGACGTCACCGACGAACCGGCTGTACTCGCTCCAGGCGAGGCCGAACTGGAACTCCTGCACCAGCCCGGTCGCGACGCCGAGGACGAAGTTGATCAGGTAGACCCGACCCCAGAAGCGCGTCATCCGCAGCCACTCGGGCTTGTCGGTGCGCACCCACATGGTGTGCATGACCGCCACCAGGATCCCCAGCCCGATGGTCAGCGGGACCATCAGGAAGTGGTAGACGGTGGTGATCCCGAACTGCCAGCGCGCCACGTCCAGGACGTCCACGGGCCTGCCCCTCTTCTCGCGTCGTACGATCGACACGTTCTTCTACGGTTCGTAGAACTCTTTTCTACGCCTCGTAGAACCAAAGTTCTACGACCGGTAGAGACAATCGGCTGTGAGACGCCGGACAGGGGAGGGACCTTTGGCCTCGATGGGAGAGCTGGAACGCACCGTCATGGACTGGCTGTGGGCCGCCGGCGGTCCGGTGAGCGCCGCGCAGGTGCGGGACGGCCTCAATGCGGCCGGTGGCGACCGCGACCTGGCTCTCACCACCGTGCACACGGTCCTCGGCCGGCTGGAGCAGAAGGGCTTCCTCGTGCACGACGACGCGCGTCCCCGCCGGTTCGCCCCGCGGGCCTCGCGCGAGGACCACGCCGCGGAGCTGATGCGCGAGGTCCTCGGGCAGGCCGCCGACCGGCAGGCCGTGCTGGCCCGGTTCGTGGGTGGTGTCGACGCCGAGGAGGCCCGCATGCTGCGTGAGCTGCTGGCCGGCGCCGACCGGCCGGGGCAGGACGCCGGCGCCCGCTGACCGTGCTGCCCGCGACCGCGACCGCGCTCGCCGTCCTCGCCGCGCTGCTGGCCTGGCCGGTGCCCGCGGTGCTGGCCCGGGCCGGCTGGGTGCGGCGCGACCCGCTGGCCGCGCTGGTCTGCTGGCAGGCGATCGGGCTGGCCGGTGGGCTGTCCATCATCGGCGCGCTGCTGGTGCACGGCCTGGCGCCGTGGGGCCACTCGCTGCCCGAGGCGTGGTGGCACTGGGTCACCCGACAGCCGGCCACGGAACCGGTGCGTGGTGACCACTGGGTGGCGCAGACCCTCGCCGCGGTGCTCGCGGTGGAGCTGCTCGGGGTGCTCGCCCTGTCCTGGGTACGCACCGCCCGGACCCGTCGGCGGCACCGGGAGCTGCTGGAGCTCGTCGTCGCCCCCCGCCCGCCCGGCGCGCTCGACCCCGCTGCCGAGACGCTGCTGCTGGACCACCCGGCGCCGGTCGCCTTCTGCATCCCGGGCGCCAAGCCGCTGCTCGTGCTCTCGTCCGGGATGGTCGCCGAGCTGCCGCGGGACCAGCTGGCCGCCGTCGTCGCGCACGAGCGGGCACACCTGCGCGAGCACCACCACCTGCTGCTGCTGCCCTTCGTCGCCTGGCGGGCCGCGCTGCCGGTCCTCCCGGCCGCCGACCGGGCGCACGACGCCGTCCGCGACCTGGTCGAGATGCGGGCCGACGACGTGGCGCTGGACTCGCTGCCCGGCCCGGACCCGCGGCGCACGCTGGCCGCGGCGATCGTCGCCTCGGCGGGCGGCGCCGGCGGCGGGGTGCCGGCCGGCGCCCTGGCGGTCACCGGGGGAGCGGTCGCGGTCCGGGTGCGCCGGCTGCTCGCCCCGGCCGCCCCGCTGCCCCGGACCGGCCGGGTCGCGGCGATCGCCGCCGCGCTCGCGCTGCTCCTGGTGCCGACCGTCCTGCTCCTGCTCCCCGCGCTCGGCTAGCCGTCCTGCTCCGCCGGCATGGCCATGACGGCGACGCACGACGTCGCCATCATGGCCGTTCTGGCGAAGCGGGAGTCAGGACGCGGGGCGGTCGCGCAGCTCCTGGCGGGCGGCGTCGCGCTCGTCGCGGGCCTCGGCGAGCTCGTCCTCCAGGCCGACGATGACCTGGGCGGAGGCCAGCAGGTGACCGTCGTCGAGCAGTCCCCGCACCCGGGCGGCCAGCTGCAGCTGGTGCCGGGAGTAGCGGCGGTGACCACCGGGGGAGCGGTGGGGGTGGAGGACGCCGGAGGTGTCCAGGCTGCGCAGGAACGCGGCCTGCACGCCGAGCAGCTCCGCCGCCTGGCTCATGGTGAGCGCTGGGTGGTCCGGGTCGTCCAGCCGGTCGAGCGGGTCGGCGCTCACGGGTCCTCCAGTGCTCGGGACAGGGGTCGGGACGGCGACGGGGGCGGGGCCGTCGGGCCCCGCCCCCGTCGAGGGTCGGTCGGCGTCAGCTCTGGGCGGGTTCCGCCGACTGCTCCGCCGACTCCATCGCGGGCTGCTCGCCCTCGATGGTGTGCGCCTCCACCGCGGCCGGCGTGTCCGCGCGGGTCACGGTGATCTTGCGGGCCTTCGCCCGCTCGGCGACCGGGATGCTCACGGTGAGCACGCCGTCGTGGTAGCTGGCCTCCAGCCGGTCGGTGTCCAGGCTGCGGCCCAGCACCAGCTGGCGGGTGTAGCTGCCGAACGGACGCTCGGCGACCTGCCACTGCGCCCCCTCGATCTGCGGGACCGAGCGCTCCGCGCTGATGGTCAGCGTGGTGCCCTCGACCTGCAGGTCGATGGAGCCGGGGTCGACGCCGGGGAGGTCGAAGTGGGCGACGAAGTTGTCACCCACCCGGTAGGCGTCCATCGGCATGCCCGCGAGCGGGCGGGCGGTGGTGGTGCCCGATCGACCGGTCAGCTGGTCCAGCGCGCGGAACGCGGCGGACGTGGTCGCGAAGGGGTCGTAGGAGTTCAGCATCATGGCCGAGTACCTCCGGTTCGTGCTGTGTCGCTGTCTGTCGAGGCCGCTGCCCGAGGCGAACCTCCAGCGGCAACTGCAGATTACCTCGGGTGCGCACCTGAGTAAACGTCCCGACGACAGAAATGTTCCAGCCGCCGCTGTAGATCCGGTCAGTTGGCGCCACTCCGGACGCGGCCCCGCACCAGGCCCTCGGCGACCCCGCGGGCCCGGGCCAGCGGGTCCTCGCTCGCGAGCTCCGGCGTCGTCGCGTTCCGGGCGTACCGGGCCAGCGCGCCGTCGTAGAGCAGCAGCAGCTCGCCGGCCAGTGACTCCGGGTCGTCCGCGCCCGCCTCCCGCGCCAGGGTGGACAGCCGCTCGACGAGCAGTCGGGTGTCCGCGGTCAGCCAGGCCTGGCCCGGGTGCGCGCCGGGCAGCTCGGTGGCCGCGGCCAGGAAGCCGCAGCCCCGCCGGTTCCGCTCCCGCGCGCGGTAGCGGGCCACCGCGTCGAACAGTGACAGCAGCCGCGCCTCCGGGTCGCCGCACTCCTCCAGCACCTCGTCCCAGGTCGCACGCCAGTGCTCGTGCCGCTCCTGGAGGTAGGCGGCGACCAGGGCGTCCTTGCCGGCGAAGTGGGCGTACATGGTGGCCGGCGCGACGCCGGCCCGGCGCAGCACCGCGTCCACGCCGGTGGCGGCGATCCCGCCCTCGTAGAAGAGCTCGGCGGCGGCGGCCAGCAGGCGCTCCCGGGCCGGTCGACTGGCGGCGGCGGTGGGCACGGTCCTACTGTAACGGACGTTATGGTGAAACGATCGTTACAGACGATGGGGCGGCCGCGGTCGCTCGTCGGCGCGGGGCTCGCGGTCATCGCGGTCACCTACGGGCTGGCCCGGTACGGCTACGGCCTGTACCTCCCGCAGTTCCGCGCCGAGTTCGGGTTCTCCGCGGGGACGGCGGGCGCCGTCGCCGCGGGCAGCTACCTGGCGTACTGCGCCGCGGCGCTGGCGGCGCCCCGGCTGTCCCGCCGCAGCGGCGGCCGATCGGCGCTGCGGGCCGCCGGGGCCGCGGCGGCGGTGGGGTGCCTGGGCGTGGCCACCGCGAGCTCGGTCCCGGTGCTCGCCGCCGCGGCGCTGGTGGCCGGCAGCGGAGCCGGTGCGGCGACCCCGGCGCTGGTGGCGGCGGTCGCGGCGACGGTGCCGCCGGCGACCGAGCCCCGCGCGCAGGGGGTGGTCAACAGCGGGACGGGCGCGGGCGTGGTGGCCGGCGGCCTGCTCGTCCTCGCCGTTCCCGGAGCCTGGCGGGCGGCCTGGGCGGGGTTCGCCGTCGCCGCGCTGCTGATGACCTGGTGGGCCGACCGGTCCGCGCGCTGGCCGGCGCCGGCCGATCCGGCGCCGGCCGGTCCCGGGTGGGGGCCGGCCGGCGGCCGCCTCGGCCGGCCGCTGCTGGCCGCCCTGCTCGCGGGGGTCGGCTGCGCCGGCGTCTGGACGTTCGGACGGGACCTGCTGACCGGCCCCGGCGACCTCTCGCCCGGGCTGACGGGGGCGCTGTGGTGCGTGCTCGGCGCCGCCGGCCTGGTCGGCGGGGCGAGCGGGGTCCTCGTGCAGCGGGTGGGTCTGCGCGCGGCCTGGGCCGGCACCCTGGTCGTCGCCGCCGGCGCCACCGGACTGCTGGCCGCCGTCCCCGGCGGAGCTGTGGCCGCCGCCGTGGCGCTGGCCCTCTTCGGCAGCGCGTTCGTGGCGATGAGCGGGGTGCTCATCGCCTGGGCCGCGCACCTGCGGCCGGCCTCCGCCGGCCCGGCCGCCGCCCAGCTGTTCGTCGCCCTGACCGTCGGCCAGGCGCTCGGGTCGCTGCTGCTCGGCGCCCTCGCCGACGCGCTCGGCATGCCCGGCGCCTTCCTGGCGGCGGCCGCCGTCGCGCTGGTGGCCGCCACGGTCACCCAGCCCCGGCAGCCGGCGCGCCCCGGCCCGGGCGCGCCGGGATTCCGCGGTCGCTCCGCGGCTGAGGACGCTGCGCCGCCTAGCCTGACCGGGTGACGGCACACTCCCACGGTCACGCACCCGCCGCCGGCGGCGAGCTGCCGCCTCCCGACCCCGCCGCCGTCGCCCGGCGCCGCTGGGCGGTGCGGCTGATGCTGTGGCTGCTCGTCCCCGTCGGGCTGGCCACCGTCGTCGGGCTGGTGGTGTTCTGGCCGGACGACGAGCCGACCGCCGCCGAGCAGGCCGCCGCGGACTACTTCCCACCCGGGCAGACCTACCCGGTGGCCACCGTCTCCTCGTTGCAGCCCTACGACTGCTCCGACGGCACCGGCGAGCCGCTGACCTGCGCCACCGCGGTGATGGTCGTGGGGGAGGGAGAGAGCCGTGGCGACTTCGTCCAGGTCGACCTGCCCCCCGAGGTGGTGGACGCCGGTGTCTCGGCCGGTGACGAGCTGGTGCTCACCCGGGACGAGGTCGACGGCGGGCAGGCCACCTACCAGTTCCAGGACTTCGCCCGGGGCACCCCGATCGTCCTCCTCGCACTGGCCTTCGTCCTGGTCGTGGGCGCGGTGGCCCGGCTGCGCGGGCTTCTCGCGCTGCTGGGGCTGGGGTTCGCGTTCGTCGTGCTGCTGGAGTTCATGCTCCCCGCTCTCCTGCAGGGCGGTTCTCCGCTGTGGGTGAGCCTGATCGGGTCGACGGCGATCATGTTCGTCGTCCTCTACCTCGCCCACGGCTTCAACGCCCGGACGACGACGGCGCTGGTGGGCACCCTGTTCGGGCTCGCGCTCAGCGCGGTGCTCGGCACCGTGGCGGTGGGCGCGGCCCGGCTGACCGGGTTCAACAACGAGGCCAACCTCCAGCTGCTCCAGCTGGACCGGAGCCTGGACTTCAGCGGGCTGGTCATCGCCGCCAGCGTGGTGGCCGGGCTGGGCATCCTCAACGACGTCAGCATCACGCAGGCGTCGGCGGTCTGGCAGCTGAACGAGGTGTCCCCCGAGATGGGCTGGCGTCAGCTGTTCGCCCGGGGGATGCAGATCGGGCGGGACCACATCGCCTCGACCGTCTACACGATCGTCTTCGCCTACGCCGGGGCGGCGCTGCCGCTGCTGATGCTGTTCGAGATCTACGAGCTCCCGTTCTGGAGGACCCTCACCGGTGCCGAGGTGGGCGAGGAGGTCGTCCGCACCCTGGTCGGTGGCATCGCGCTCGTGCTCGCCGTCCCGGTGACCACTCTGGTCGGTGCGCTGGTGGCGGCGACCTCGGCCTCGGCCGCGACGCCGGCGGCCCCCGTGCCGGAGCCCACCCCGGAGGAGCGGGAGGCCGAGCGCCGGCGGGAACGCCTGCGCGCGATGCGCGAGGCCGCGACCGAGCGCGACGGCGGCCGGCCGCCGCAGCCCCGGGACCCACGCTGACCGGGGCCCACGACACCGGGGCCCACGGCACCGGCGATGCTGTGCCGGTGAGCACCGACCTGCTGGCCGCGGCCGCCGCCGCACCCGGCTTCATGCCGCCCGACGAGGGCCGCGCGCTGTACGAGGCCGCCCGTGCGGTCACGGTGCCCGGCCCGCTGCTGGAGATCGGCAGCTGGCTGGGCAAGTCGGCGCTGTACCTGGCCGCCGCGGCCCGGGAGACGCACCGGCACGTGGTCACCGTCGACCACCACCGCGGCTCGGAGGAGCACCAGCCCGGCTGGGAGTACCACGACCCCTCGCTGGTCGACCCCCGGATCGGGCGGATCGACACGCTGCCCGGGTTCCGGCGCACGATCGCCGAGGCCGGCGCGGAGGACGTCGTCGTCGCCGTGGTCGCCCGGTCGGAGGTGCTGGCGCCGCTGTGGTCGACGCCGCTGGCGCTGCTGTTCCTCGACGGCAGCCACACCGAGTCCTCCGCCCGTCGCGACCAGGACGCCTGGGTCGGCAAGCTCGCCGCGGGGGGCACGCTGGCGATCCACGACGTCTTCCCCGACCCGGCCGACGGCGGGCAGGCCCCGTTCGGCGTCTACTCCCGCGTGCTGGCGTCGGGGGAGTTCACCGAGCTGCCCGGCACCGGTTCGCTGCGCCTGCTGCGCCGGGTTGCCTGAGCCCGTGGCCGGGAAGCGGATCACGCCGGGTGTGCGGGCGGCGCCGTCGTCGCGCTGACGCGGGCCGACGGGGAGGATGGAGCGGTGACCGTGCTGGACGAGCTGACCCGCGCCCGGGCGGAGGCGTTCGCCCAGATCGCCGCGCTGACCCGCGAGTTCGACGAGGTGGTGGCGGCCTCGGCCGCCTCGAACGCCGACGACGAGCACGACCCGGAGGGGGCGACGATCGCCTTCGAGCGCCAGCAGGTCGCCGCGTTGCTGGAGTCCGCGCGGCGCCGGCTGGCCGACGTCGACGACGCGCTCGCCCGGGCCGCGGCCGGCGGCTACGGGGTCTGCGAGAGCTGCGGCCAGCCGATCGCGGCCGAGCGGCTGACCGCCCGGCCGCAGGCCCGCACCTGCATCGGCTGCGCGCGCTGAGCCGGGGGCACCCAGCCGCGGTGGCGGTCAGGGCAGCGCGCCGACCTGCTCCAGCTCGGTGAGCACCGCGGGCAGGTCCGCGAAGGCCCGTTCGACGTCGTCCGGGGTGGCGATCGACCAGGCGTTGGCGCGCAGGTACTCGTGCAGCGCCGCGTCGAACGCCTCGGCGCCCACCTGGTCCCGGGCCGCGACCAGGGTCGCCCCACCGACGGTGTAGACGGTGTCGTAGTAGGCGGAGCTGGGTCGCCGGAACTGCTCCCAGTACTGGATCGGCTCGCCCACGCCGTGCCGGGTGGACTCGGGCAGGGCGGCCAGCCCGGCCGAGCCCTGCCCGTGCACGACCATCTGCGCGAAGGTCGCGAACGACTCGTCCAGCCAGGGGTGCACGCCCTGGTTGTTGCCGACCAGGCCGTAGAACCACATGTGCGCCAGCTCGTGGGTCACCAGCGCCCGGCGGAAGTCCGGGTCGGCGTCGCCGAACTGGATCGCGCCGGGGAACTCGATGCCGCTGGTCTGGCTGGACAGCACCGAGACCCAGAGGTCGTCGTAGGGGAAGGGGCCCAGGAGCGAGACCAGGGCCGCCATCGACTTCTCGAGCTGGGTCAGCCACTCCGCCGGGGTCGCCTGGTCCACCTCCTCGTCCACGCCCACGTGCACCCGGACGCCGCCGATCTCCGCCGTCCGCACGTCGAGCTCCCCGACGGTCACCGCGACGTCCCGGACCGACGGGGCGGCGAACTCGTGCACGGTGGTGCCGTCGGGGCCGTCGGAGGTGCCGACCACCCGGCCGGTGCCCAGCACCTCGTGGCCGGCGTCCGCGACGACCTCCAGCGAGGCCAGCTCGAAGTCCTCGCTCACCGCCATCTCGCCGGCGACGGCGACGGCGGGGTTCCGGTCCCACCCCCGACCGCGTTCCCAGGAGAGCAACGGGAACGCGGTGGCGAACCAGGCGACGTCGGCCGCGGAGGAGGTGCCGACCCGCTCGTTGACGTCGGTGCCGAGCTCGACGTCGAACTCGAGCTCGACGGTGACCTGCTCGCCGGGTTCCGCGCACTCGGCCAACGGCACCTCCAGCAGGGTGCCGGCGGGCGCGCTGTCGGGGGCTCCGGCCGGCACGTCGCGCACCTCGGCCGGCTCGCCGTCCACCCTGACCTCGGACACGGTCAGCCCACTGCCTGCCCGTGCGGTGGCCGGCTTGTTGGGCCAGGCGCGGAAGACCAGCACGCAGGTGCTCAGGTCGGGGGTGAAGACGACCCGCTCCGCACCGGAGACCGTCTCCAGGTCCGCCGAGACGTCGAAGCGCAGGTCCACCACGGGCCGGTCCGCCCACGGCTCGGCCCGGGACGGGTCGTCCGGGGAGGCGGTGGACGTGGGCCGGGCGTCCGGGTCGGGTGAGCCGCCGAGGGAGCAGCCGCCGAGCAGGACGACCCCGGCGAGTGCAGCGACCGCGGCCCGTCGACGACCCGCGCGCATCACTGCCCCTCGACCTGGACGGGACGTTCCCGTCGCCGCCATCCTCCCGCGCGGTCGCAACGCGGGCGAACCCGTGGTCATCGGCGCCGGCCGGCCACCGGCGCACCTGCCGGCGAGGTGGGGGTGGCTGGTGTGACGAATGAGGTCAATGTGGACCCTCCGTGACCTTACGGACGCATTGAGTGCGTGCAACGATTCGTTCCGTAATTGGTGCACACCGTCCGGCACTCCGGTGCGGGACGCTCGGAGGGGTCTCTTCTTGTCCAGACGTCACATCCGTGGTGGCCGTCGTCGCCGCTTCTCGTCCGTCCTGTCCACCCGAGGCCGGCGGCACGCGCGGAGCTGTGCGGCCGCCGCCGTCCTGTGCATGACCGCCGCCTTCGGCGCGACCACGGTGACGGAGGCGCCCTCGGACCGGCCGGCGGCGAGCAGTGCCTCCACCGCCGACCCGGCGCGCGCCACGGTCCAGGTCGAGGCCGCTCGGGCCGAGCGGGCGGCGCGCAAGGAGGCCGACCGGGCCCGGCGGGGCACCCCCCGACCGGCCCCCACGACCACCGCGCCGGCTCCCGCACCTGCGCCGACGGTCGTGCCGAGCACGCCCTCGGCTCCGGCTCCCGCCCCGAAGCCGGCTCCTGCTCCTGCTCCGGCTCCCGCCCCGAAGCCGGCTCCTGCTCCGGCCCCTGCTCCGACCCCGGTGCCGGTCACGGCCGCCCCGGTGCACCAGGCACCCACGGCGCCGCTGACCAACCGCACCACGTCCTTCAGCGCCGCCGGGTACACCGCGGACTACCGGGTCTTCGCCGAGGGGGTGGACCCGGCGAAGCCGATCGGTCTGCTGGTGTACGCCGACGGCACCGGTGAGTACGGCATCGAGAACCCGACCCAGTCCTACGCGATCGGTGGGTCGAACGGGCTGGCCGCCGTGGCGCGAGCGCACAACATGGTGCTGGTGGCCCCGTTCAGCCCGAACCGCTCGTGCCAGTGCTGGGAACGGGGCGACGCAGCCGGGTACGCGAACTACCTGGCCGCGCTGATCGCCGAGACCAAGGCCCAGTACGGCGCCGGTGAGCTCTGGTTCTCCGGCTACTCGTCGGGTGCACAGGCCGCGACCCGGTTCGTCTTCCCGGCCCACCCGGGGCTGTGGTCCGGTGGCGGCGGGGTCATCGCGATCGGTGGCGGCGGCGCCCCGGCCGGGCGGGTGACCATCCCCGCGGACGTGAAGGGCAAGGTCGTCCTGCGCTGGGACACCGGCGCTCAGGACACCGGCGCGGGCGGCGGGTTCAACGCGCTCTCCGGGCCCTACGGAGCCCAGGCCGGCCAGCAGTGGTACTCGGCCCAGGGTCTCAACACCCGGCTGGTCGCCCCCGCCGGCGTCGGGCACAACAGGTCCGGGCAGTTCGGCACCATCGTGGCCGGCTTCCTCGACGAGGGCTGAGCCGGCAGCACGCCGGACGACGCAGGCCGCCGCGAGGAGCTCACGCTCCTCGCGGCGGCCTGCGCGCGTGGTGGGTGGGCTCAGCCGGTCCGGGACACCTGGCCGAGGCGCATCACCCGGTCGACGAGGTCCTGGGTCAGGTCGGCCCGGAGGTCGGCCGGCACCGGCAGGCCGCAGTCGGTGAACCAGTCCGGGGTCGCCTCGGGGTGGGGCCCGACGACGCCGACCGCGCCGGCGCCGAAGGGCGCGACCACGGCGGCGGGCAGCCCGTTCTCGTAGGTGGCCAGCACCTCGGCCTCTCCCCGGGCCGGGTCGAGGTCGAACCAGGCGCCGTCCTGGAAGAAGACCTCCCGGCGGCGGCCGTTCCAGATGACGGTGGTGACCGCGTCGTCGGTGTGCGTCGGCCACGCCCCCGGGGAGGAGATGTACTGGTCGGCGTCCCCGGGCAGCAGCCCGAAACCGGGTGTCTCCCCGGCCAGGTACCCACCCAGGCAGAAGCCCAGGTAGCGACCGCCGCCCGCGACGTAGTCGCGGACCGCCGGCGCCTGCTTGCGGAGCTTGCGCCAGGCCTTCTCCAGCTCGCCGCCGCCGGGCTGGGCGTAGAGCACGGCGGCGGCGAGCACCCCCGGCTCCAGGGCGAGACGCTCCTTGGGCCCGACGAAGCGGACGTCGAGGTCCCACCGGCTACGGGCCAGCGCGCCGGCCACCGCCTCCGGGCAGCCGGAGGTGGTGGCCGGCCCCCGGTAGACCAGCGCCAGCGGCCGGTCCTGTCCGCGACCGAACACGGTCAGCCGCCGGTCGTGGCGCCGCGCGATGCGGCCGAGCCCAGCGTCTTCCGGCGCACGGCGTCGGTCGCCCGCCAGACGAGGTCCTCGAGCGGCCCGCGCAGGTGGCTCCTGCGCCAGACCACGGCGAAGGCCACGAGCAGGAGGACCTGGATGACCAGGTTGCCCAGGCCGCGGGGGAACGGGGCCGCGACCAGCAGCAGGTGCAGGCTGTAGAGGGTCAGCGTCATGCTGCCGGCGGCGGCCAGCGGGCGCAGCAGCGGCTGCAGGCCCCGTCCGAGCAGCAGGCAGGCGCCCAGCACGGCCAGCGCCACCCCGATGGTGAAGAGCAGGTCCAGCGGGCTGCCGCTGTGCGGAGCCATCGCCGCCAGCCACCACGGGCTGTTGGTCGGCGTCGTCCCCGAGGGGCCCCAGATCAGCACGTCCTGGTAGTCCTCGAAGTGCATGGTCGCCAGGGCGTCCGCGCGGAGCGCGCGCCCCAGGCCGCCGACGGTGAGCAGCAGCATGGACAGCAGGCTGGACGCCAGGGCGAGCGCCAGGCCGAGCAGGGTGATCTGGCCGATGACCCGCCGCGAGGAGAGCACCGCTCGGCCCACCGCCATGCCCGCCAGCAGGTAGGCGAGCCAGACCAGGGCGGGGAACACCCCGGTGAGGGTCAACCGGGACAGCAGCCCCAGCGGGTCGGTGACCAGGTCGGTCAGCGTCGGGTTGACCTCGGTCACGGGTGCCATCCCGCTGCGGAGGGCATGGCTGGCCAGCGGCATCAAGACGGCCACCACCGCGGCCGCCACGACCAGGCCGCGGGTCGAGAGCTTGAGGAACGGGATGGCGAGGGCGAACAGCACGCCGTAGTAGGCGAGGATCACCGCGGCGTCGTCCGTGCCGACGACGTACCCGAACGCCAGGCCGATCGCCGCGATGATCACCGCTCTGGTCAGCAAGGACAGCACGCCGGCCCGCCAGGCCAGGCCGCGGAGGGTGCGGCGACCACCGGTGGAGAAGGCGATGCCGACACCGGCGAGCAAGGCGAACAGCGCCGAGGCCTTGCCGTTGGCCAGTGCCCACGCCAGCGACACGTCCCCGTCGTCGGTGGCCGGGTCGATCAGGTGCACCGACATCATGCCGATGAGGGCGACGCCTCGGGCGGCGTCGATGCCGACCAGGCGCGCCCGCGGGCGCCGCGGCGGCGCGGCGGTCTCCGTGCTGGGACTGCCCTCGGCCGGGGTGCCGGCGACGTCGCCGGCCGGCGCGGGTGCGCAGCTGTGCGGGAGCGCCGGTGCGGCCGGGGTCTCCGGTGGCAGGGGGGCCACGATGTTCTGGTGCTCGCTGGTCCGGGACACGCTCATGCCTCCCGGCTGGTCGACGCGGTGCTGAGCTGCCGGCTCTCCGTGGCGGGGTTGTCCACCGCGGCGGCGTCGGTGGACGGGGCGTCCCGCACCGGCAGCGTGCTGGCCGGCGCCCGGCCGACCTTCTGCGCCGGGATCCCGCTCCACGCGGTGCCGGGGGGCAGCACCTCGCCCTTCATGACCAGGGACAGGTCGGCGATCGTCGCGTCCGCCTCGACGACCGAGCCGTACAGCACCACGGACTTGTCCCCGACGCTGGCCCGGTCCCGGACGATGACGTGGTCCATCTTCATCACCCGGTCCTCGAACAGGTGGGTCTGCAGGGAGGCGTTCGTGCCCACGGAGACGTCGTCGCCCAGGGTCACCAGGTCGAACTCGGTGAGGTAGGTGGTGTCGATCAGCGTCCGGCGGCCGACCTTGGCTCCGTAGAGACGCAGCAACGGGCCCAGCAGAGGGGTGCCGGTGAGCCAGGTGAGCAGCGCCGGCACCGCGGCCGCCTCGTAGATCCCGGTGACGAACTCGGTGCGGCGCACGAAGCCGCTCCACAGCGGGCGGACCCGCGGCTTGTACCGGCCGACGACGACCCACTTGAGCAGGGCCACCGCCACCACGACCGCGAGGCTGGACAGCAGCGCGATCAGCGGCGCCCCGACCACGGTGACGAGCAGGCCCTGGTTCGCCGAGAGCACCGAGACGCCGTACAGGGTGCCGAACATCGCCAGCGCCAGGATCGAGCTGGGGAGCACGATCCGCAGGGACTCGATGGCGTAGCGAGCCCGCACGCGGCGGCGGCTGGGCGCGAACGTCTCCTCCTCGGTGTACTCCTCGTACAGCTCCCGACGCGGCAGGTTGATCGGCGGGGAGCCGAGCCACGAGGAGTCCGCCGGCACGCCCCCGGTCGGCGGCACGCTCCGCACGCCGATCAGCGAACCCTCGCCCAGGTGCGACCCCGAGGGGATGAACGCGGCGTTGCCCACGAAGGCGCGGGAGCCGACCTCGGTGGCCTGGAAGGCGACGTGCCCGTTGGCGTAGGTCGCGCTGCCCACGCTGGCCATGTCCGCGACGAAGCTGCCCTCGCCCAGGGTCAGGAGGTCGGGGTCGATGTTGGCGATGGTGGAGACCTCGGCGCCGCGGCCCACCTTGGTGCCCAGGGCCCGCAGCCAGATCGAGGTGTAGAGCGTCGCGTACATGCTGTTGTTCAGCATCAGGCTCATCTCGAGGAGCTTGTCGCCCAGCCACTTCTCCAGGCCCAGCTTGGAGCGCAGGTGGTGCACGCCCGGCGGGGTCTCGGTCAGGGCGAGTCGGCGGCACCCGAGGATCAGCGCGCAGGAGGCCGCCACGAAGACCGGGCCGGACAGCGCGGTGGCGAGGATGGCCGCGCCCAGCCCGAAGGTCAGCAGCACCCACCACACCAGGGCCACCACGGGGAGCAGCACGAAGAAGGGCAGCAGCTCCAGGAGCGTGATGCCGGCGACGAACCCGGTCCGCAGCTGGCGGGACCAGGCGCGCGGCGCAGCGGTGCAGCTGGTCATCACCTCGATCACCGGGTCGGGCGCCTCGGTCGAGGCCTGCGCCGGCGAGCCGGCCCAGGTCGCACCGGCGGGGACGACCTGCCCGGCGGGCAGCAGCGACTGCTCGCGCAGGACGCCGCCGTCCTCCACCGCGGAGCCCGCCTCCAGGAGGGACTGCGAGCCGAGCGTGGCGTGCGCACCGACGGAGACGACTCCGAGGGAGAGGACGCCGTCGGCGACCCGGTGTCCGTGCAGCTGGGTGCCGTAGCCGATGGTCGCGCCGGGGCCCACGTCCAGCATCGCCGGGAGGCTGATCTCCGACGTCCCGATGTGGCAGTCGTCGTCGATCCGCGCCCCGGCCAGGCGCAGGTAGGTGGCCGCCCACGGGGACCCGCTCAGGACGGTCAGCGGGGAGATCACCATCAGCTTCTGGATCGTCCAGACCCGCAGATGGGTCCAGCTCCACAGCGGGTGGTCACCGGGCTGCAGCCCACGGGACAGCAGCCGGGAGCCGACGACCGGGAGCACCCAGCGGACGACGAGGAAGAACGTCGGCAGGGCCAGCGCCAGCTGGACGACCAGGGTGGCCGACGGCTCGCCGCCGTTCAGCTCGTAGACCACGGCGGCGGGGAGGAGGAACAGCAGCACGATGCCGAAGAGGGTGGTCAGCTGCGCCGAGCCGAACGCGGTGATCCGGCGGTGGGAGGACTGCGTCGGGCGGCGCAGGTGCGGCTCGGCGACGGCGGCTCCGGACCGGGCGTCCTCCTCGAGGTGCGCGGCGAGGGACCGGACCGTCGGGTGCCGGTAGAGCTCCAGGATCGAGAGGCCGGCGCCCAGGTCGCTCGAGCGCATCGTCGAGACGATCCGCGCGGCGAGCAGCGAGTGGCCACCGAGGGCGTCGAAGAAGTCGGCCTCGACCGACACCGACCCGGACGGCAGCCCGAAGGCCTCCTCCCAGATCCCGGCCACCCAGGCCTCCACGGGGGAGTCCGGGGCCACGTGGGTGCCGGTGTCCCGCATCAGGCGCGGGCCCTGCGGCTCGGGCAGCGCCTTCCGGTCGGCCTTGCCGCTCGGCAGCATGGGGATCGTGGAGACGATGTCGAGGAAGGCCGGGACCATGTAGGGCGGCAGCTGCTGGAGGACCAGGTCGTGCAGCTCGGTGACGAGGCCCTCGGTGTCGTCCGCCGAGCGGGGGATCACGTAGGCGGCGAGCTCTCCGCCGCTCTCCGGGGCCGGCAGCAGCGTGACGACGGCCGCGGTGACCCGGTCGTGCTGCAGGAGCATCCCCTCGATCTCCTGGAGGTCGACGCGGTGCCCGCGGACCTTCACCTCGCTGTCGGCGCGGCCGAGGTACTCCAGCTCCCCGTCGGGGAGGAAACGCCCCAGGTCACCGGTGCGGTAGAGCCGCTCGCCGGGGAAGCCGTGCGGGTCGGGGAGGAAGCGGTCGGCCGTCAGGTCGGGGCGGTTGACGTACCCGAGGGCCACCCCGGGGCCGCCGACGCAGATCTCGCCGACCTCCCCGTTGGCCACCGGCCGGCGCTCGTCGTCCAGCAGGGTGACGCGGTAGGTCGGCAGGGGCCGCCCGATGGTCACCGGCTTGCCGGGGTACAGCTCGGCCATCGTGCAGGTGACCGTCGTCTCGGTCGGGCCGTAGGTGTTGAGGATGCGGCGGCCGGGGCCCCAGCGGTCGACGAGTTCCCGCGGGCAGGCCTCGCCGCCGACGTTCACCGTGCGGATGAGCGGGAGGGTGCGGTCCAGGGTCGCCAGCACGGTGGGGACGCAGTAGATCATCGTGATCTCGTGCTCGGCCAGGAAGTCGGCCAGTCCGCTGCCCACCCGGCGCCCGTCCGTGGGTCCGGCGACGAGGGTCGCCCCCACCGCCCAGGTCGGCCAGATCTCCTCGATGGAGAAGTCGAAGGCGATCGTCATGCCCTGGTAGACCCGGTCGGTCGGCTCCACGCCGTAGAGGTCCGGGACGATGCCGATGAAGTTGCAGATGCTCGACTGGGCGATCTCCACGCCCTTGGGCCGGCCGCTCGAGCCGGACGTGTAGATGATGTAGCAGACGGGGTCGCCGCCGGTGTCGAGCTCGGGCCGCCAGCTCGGCGCGCTCGCGAGGTCGCCCCCCAGTTCGTCCAGGTGCAGGGCCGGGCAGGGCAGCCCGGCGCAGGTCGCGGCGAAGGAGCTGGTGGTGACCACCAGGCCGAGCTCGGAGTCCTCGGCGATGTACTGGACCCGGTCCGCCGGGGCAGCCGGGTCGATCGGGACGAACGTCGCCTCGGTCTTCGTCACCGCGAGCAGGGTGACGTAGGTGTTGACCGAGCGGTCCAGCAGGATGCCGACGCGGACGCCGGCCCGGACGCCGAGGCTCAGCAGGTGGTTCGCCAGCCGGTTGGCCCGCTGGTCGAGGTCCGCATAGCTCAGCCGCTCACCCTCGCACTCCAGCGCGGTCGCCGAGGGGCGGTGGTCGCAGGTCCGCTCGAAGTACTGGGACAGCCGGGTCGTGTCCGGGGACTGCCGCCGGGGGGCCGTTCCCGCGACGTTGTCGGTGAAGCGGAAGCGCGAAGGTGCGGGATCGAGAGCTGGATCTCTCGGGATGGTGAAACCGGGGATGAAGTCCGGGCTGTCGCTGTCCGTCGTCATCGACTCGCTCTCACAGTTGACATGATTGAACCTTCGTCGACGCTAGGGAGTAACACAGTTGCCGACCAGAACTATGCGACGAAATCCGCGAACTCGGCGCGACCATGACTATTTGTGAGAGGTTGAATTCGGAGTGTCAGGCGATGTGGACCGAGAACTCCGTTGTGCGCGTCAATGTGTCATTGAACAATCGCGCAGGGTGAACAGCCGGCGATGGCGCTCACCGGCGCGACGCGGCGCGCACGGGCGACCGGTGACGAGGTCGGTGGACGGGGAGGCGTGGACGTGATGCTGCGACGTGCCCGCCGGCTGCTGGCCCGGCGACCGCTGGTCGTGGTGGCCAGCCCGGCCGAGGTGCTCGCCGGAGCCGACCTCCGGCTGCTCGACGACGCCGAGCGGGCGCGCAGCGGGGCGCTCCGGGACCCGGCGGACCGGGACGCCTACGTCGCCGCGCACCTGCTGGTGCGTCGTTGCGCAGCCGCGCTGACCGGACGGCCGGTGGCCGACCTGGCCGTGCGCCAGTGGTGCTCCGACTGCGGGACGCCGGGGCACGGCCGCCCCTCCCTCGTGGGCCTGCCCGACGTGCAGGTCAGCTGGGCCCACACCCGCGGTGCCGTGGTGGCGGCTGCTGCATGGCACCCGGTCGGGGTGGACGTCGAGGCACTGCCGCCGGGCGGTGCCGCGGCCGGACCGTTCCCCGGGCTCGCTGCGGCCGAACAGCGGCAGGTGCGTTCGGCGGCCGACCCGGCGCTGCTCGCCCTCCGGTTCTGGGTGCGCAAGGAGTGCCTGGTGAAGACCGGGCTGGCGTCGCTGACCGGGATGCACCGGCTCGACCTGTCCCGGGTGGCGGAGCGTCGGGAGCAGACCGGCTGGTCGGTCGTCCGCTACCGCGGCCTCCGCCTCGTCGACTGGTGCGATCCGGCGCGGGGTGCGGTGGTCTCGGTCGCGGGTGCGGGCACGCCGGACGTCCGGTCGTTCTCCGACATGGCCCCCGTGCACCTGCGATGCTGGACGGGCAGGGGCCGCGTCTCGGAGAACGCCGCCGCGTCATTGCTTTGAGTCATCGGACGCTGACAGAAATTGGTCAACATTCCGAGTGGCGGGGAAGGTGGTGACTTTTTCCTGCCATGCACCGAGTTGCCGTTCATGATCGCGAAGGGGCCTCGGCCGCGTCCGGCGCCGGCCTCGAGGACCGCGGGGAGACGATATCGGCCGCGGGCACCCGGTCACCGATCCAGAGGAAGTGTGTGTGCGCACCCGAATCGCGTTGTTGACCGTTCTGATCACCGCTTCGCTGCCCGCCGCCGTCGCGTCGGCAGAGCAGCCGGTCGAGGTCGACGCCCCGGTCACGGACGAAGCCGGCGTGCTCGGGGACGGCGCTGCCGCGGTGGAGGACGCACTGGCGGCGCTGCGTTCGGAGACGGGGATGGTGCTGTCCGCCGTCTTCGTGCCCACCTTCGACGGCGAGGACGACGACGCCGACTGGGCGGCGCTGACCGCAGCGGAGTCGGAGCTCGGTGACGAGGAGCTGCTGCTGGCCATCGCGACGGACGAGGCCGAGTACGAGTGGTGGATCGGGGACGAGTCGCCGGTGCAGCGCGGCGCGGTCGAGACCCTGATGAGCGAGGAGGTCGAGCCGGCCGTCGTGGACGGGGACTGGTCCGGCGCGGTGGTGGCCCTGGCCGACGGGCTGCAGTCGACCGACGTCGTCGACCCGGCCATGCCGTCGTGGTCGGGGGAGCGGACGGCGGTGGTCGTGGTCGCCCTGGGTGCCGTGCTGACCGCGCTCTACCTCGTCTCCCGGCGGAGCGACCCGGTCGGACGGGAGCCTGCCCCGGCGGAGCCCGACAGCCCGGTGCGGCTGAGCTGACCCCGGGGGTCCACGACGTGCCCCTGCACCAGCGGGCCCGGTGAGCCGGCTGTACCCGCCGATCGAGCCGTACGCGACCGGGATGCTCGACGTGGGCGACGGCCACTCGCTGTACTGGGAGGTCTGCGGCAACCCCGACGGCAAGCCCGCGGTCGTGCTGCACGGCGGCCCCGGTCAGGGCTGCACCCCGGGGATGCGGCGCCAGTTCGACCCGCGGCGCTACCGGGTGGTCCTGGTCGACCAGCGCAACGCCGGACGGAGCACCCCGTGGGCCGGGGAGCCCGAGGTCGACCTGTCGGCCAACACCACCCCGCACCTGGTCGCGGACCTGGAGCGGCTCCGGGAGCACCTGGGCATCGACCGCTGGCTGGTCAGCGGCGGCTCGTGGGGCGTCACCCTTGCGTTCGCCTACGCCGAGTCGTTCCCCGAGCGGGTCACCGAGCTGGTGCTGGCCGCGATCACCAACGGCGACCGGCGGGAGACCGACTGGATCACCCGGGACATGGGGCGGGTCTTCCCGCGGGAGTGGGAGCGGTTCCGGGACGGGGTGCCCGCCGCCGAGCGCGACGGCGACCTGGCCGCGGCCTACGGCCGGCTGCTGCACGACCCGGATCCGGCCGTGCGGGCGCGGGCCGCACTGGAGTGGTGCACCTGGGAGGACGTCCACGTGTCGCTCGCCCCGGACGCCGAGCCGTCGCTGTCGGTGGCCGAACCCGGTTTCCAGCTCGCCTTCGCCCGGCTGGTGACCCACTACTGGGGGAACGGCTGCTTCCTCGACGACGGCCAGTTGCTGCGCGACGCCGGGCGGCTGGCCGGTATCCCGGGCGTGCTGGTGCACGGCCGGTTCGACGTGAGCGGACCGCTGGACACCGCCTGGCGCATGCACTCCGCGTGGCCGGACAGCGAGCTGGTCGTCCTCGGCGACGCCGGACACGGGGGCGCCACCGTGCAGGAGGCCATGACCGCGGCGCTGGACCGGTTCGCCGACCGCCGCTGACCGCCCCGCCCTCAGGTCCCGGGGCCCTCGGACGGGTCGCGGGTGGCCCAGTCGTCGTAGACGACGTCGGAGCCGGGCAGCTCGGCGCGCAGCGCGGCGGCGAGCTCCTCGCCGCGTGCGGCGAACTCGGACCGGTGGCCGGGGTGGTCCCAGCCGTCCTCGTGGTGGAAGTGGGCGTCGAAGAACGCCGCCCACTCGCGGAGCCGGACCTGCAGCGCCGGGGAGAGGCCCAGCCGGTACCCGGGGGTCATGCCGGGGGTCCACAGCGGCCACTCGGCGGAGTAGTCGGGGAAGAGGCGGACCTGCGGGCCGCGCCCGCCCGCGCTCGACGGCGCGGTCACCGGGCCGGCGCCCGGTGCATCACCCAGGTGTGCGGTGCGCCGCCGGGTGGGTCGACCTCGCCGACGACGGCGAACCCCAGCCGCTCGTAGAGCCGGACGTTGCCCGCCGCCGAGGTCTCCAGCAGGGCGCTCGCCCCCGCTGCGTCGACCGCCTCGAGCCCGGCCTGCAGCAGGGCCGTGGCCAGGCCGCGCCCGCGGGCCGCGGGCCGGGTGCCGACGCAGGCCAGGAACCAGTGCTCGCCCGGTGGGTGCAGGGCGGTGCTGGCCTCCTCCGAGGCGGCGAGCACCGGGCCGCGGTCCCCGAGCAGCGCCCCCACCTGGTCGGCGACCAGCTGTGCCGTCGCCGCCGACGGGGCGGCGTCGGGCCGCACCCAGCACGCCGCGGCGAGCACCTGCCCGTCGTCCTCGGCCAGCCAGGTGCCGTGCGTCTCGACCCCGAGCAGCCCGGCTTCCAGCCGGTACAACCCGGTCAGCCGGTCGCGCAGCCCGTCGTCCCCGAGGGCCCAGCGCACCCAGGGGTAGTCGGTGAAGGCGTCGGCGAGGGCCTCGCCGATGGCGTGCGCGTCGGTCGCCCGCGCCGGGCGGACGGTGCTCAGCTGACGTACCGCCGGGCGGTCGATCTCCGCTGCGCGTCCTCGAGCGCGGCGAACCGCGCCTCGGCGTGCGGCGGCAGCACCCGCCGCTCGCGCACCAGCCACGGCAGCCCGCCGATCGCGGCGAGGAGCCCGCGGGCGGTCACCCGGTCCTTCGGCACGGTGCGCAGCAGGTGCAGCGTGCGGCGCAGCGCCGGCTTCAGCGGCCGGCGCAGCCACGTCGTCCAGAGGGTGTTGCGGATGCCGTCGGCCCGCCGCTTGTGCGGGTCGCGCGCGGTGCTGGCCTGGTGGTGGATGGTCAGCTCGGGCAGGTAGCAGAGCTCCCAGCCGCGGGCGGCGAGGTCGCCGGCCATCAGCTCCTCCTCACCACCCAGCCACAGCCGCTCGTTGAACCCGCCGACCTCGTCGAAGGCCTCGCGGCGGACCACGCTGGCGCCGGCGAGGAAGCTGCCCAGCGCAGGGCCGGGCAGCCAGTCGGCGCCGACGACGGGGGAGTCGCGCAGCTCGGCCACGATCGGGTCCTCGGTGCTGCCCGGCTCGACGAGGATCCGGGCGGTGACCACGGCCAGCCGGGGGTGGGCGTCGAAGGCGTCGGCGGCGGCCCGCAGCGAGCCCGGGTCCCACCAGGTGTCGTCGTCGCAGAAGGCGACGTAGGGGGTGTCGAGCCGGGCCACCCCCACGTTGCGGCCCACCGCGCCCAGGTTCTGCGGGCTGGCGATCAGCTCGGCCCAGGGGTGCTCCCGGCGGACCGCGTCGGCGGTGCCGTCGGACGACCCGTTGTCGACGACCACCACGTGCGGCTGCTCGGGCAGCGCGCGCAGCCGGGTCAACGCGAGCAGCAGCTCGTCGCGGCGGTTGTGCGTGATGACGACCACGGCCACCCGCGGGTCGACGTCGGTGCCGGTGGTGGCCGGTTCGGCCAGTTCGCTCGTCATGAGTGCTGCAGCTCCCGGACTCCGGACATCACGGTGGTGGGCAGGACGCGGCGCCGGCGCAGGGCGGCGGGCACCCGGGGGAGGGCACCGGCCAGACCCCGCAGGCCCGGCCGCCCGGCGCGCAGCGCGCGCAGCAGCTGACCGGCCAGGTCGCGCAGCGGGTAGCGCATCAGCGCCGTGAGCACCCGGCTGCGCCACAGGCCGGCCTGCCGGTCGGCCGCGGGCTCGCGGCGCGGTGACGGGTGGTGGTGCACGGTGACCCCGTCGACGTAGGCCAGGCCCCAGCCGGCCGCGGCCAGGTCCAGCGCGAGGCGTTCCTCCTCGCCGGGGAAGCGGACCACCGGGTCGAACCCGCCGGCCGTGGTGAACGCCTCGGTGCGGACCAGGGCCGCGCAGGCCACGAAGCCGAGCAGCGACGGGCCGGGCAGGTCCGGGTCGGTGCCCAGCGGGCTGGCCGCCATCACCTCGCAGACCGGGTCGAGGCGTTCCTCCGGTCCGACGAGGATCCGGGCGGCCAGCAAGCCGAGCCGGGGGTGGGCGCGCATGATCGCCACCGCGCGCGCCAGGTCGCCCGGCGCCCACCAGGAGTCGTCGTCGGTGAAGGCCACGAACGGGGTGCCGGCGCGCTCGACGCCGACGGTGCGGGCCAGGGCGCCGGCGTTGTCGGGCAGCGGCACGACCGTGACCTCGGGGTGGGCGGCCCGGACGGCTGCCACGGTGCCGTCGGTGGAGGCGTTGTCGACCAGGACGACCGGGGCCTCGTGCCGGGGCAGGCTGGCGAGCAGGTCGTCGCGCCGGTTGCGGCTGGCCACCACACAGGTCACCGCGGGTCGCGCGGGGTCGAGCTCGGTGATCACGTGCGCACCGTGCCCGGCGTCGGGGCCGGTCAACCCCGCCCCTCGATCACATCGGCCACCGGGCCGCAGAGGTGCGCGGGGTCGGCGAACAGGCCGCTGGCCGGGCCGGTGCCGGCGATCGCGTCGGCGGCCAGCACCACCGCTGCGGCGGTCCAGGTGGTGCGCTCGACCGGCCACCGCGCGTCGTCCGGGTAGACGAAGCCGGTCCAGTACGAGCCGTCGTCGGCCCGCAGGTGCTGCATCGCGGCCAGCTGCTCTGCGGCGTCGTCCGGTCGACCGCACGCGGCCAGCGCGAGGGCCAGCTCGCAGGTCTCGGCCCCGGTGACCCAGGGCCGGTCCGCGACGCACCGCACCCCGAGGCCGGGCACCACGAAGGTGTCCCACCCGGCGGCCAGGCGCTCGTGCGCGGCGCGGCCGGTGACCGCGCCGGCGAGCACCGGGTAGTACCAGTCCATCGACCACCGGGAGCGGTCGGCGAACACCTCGGGGCGGGCGCGGAGCGCCGCGCCCAGGCCGGTCGCGGCGAGGTCCCAGTCCGGCTGGGGCTGCCCGACCAGGTCGGCCAGCGCGATCCCGCAGCGCAGCGACTGGAAGAGGCTGGCGTTGCCGGTGAGCAGCGCCGTGTCGTCGGGTGTCCCGTCGGGTCGCAGGGCCCAGCCGATCGCCCCGGTGGGCATCTGCATCGCCGTCACCAGGTCCAGTGCCCGCCGGACGGCCGGCCACAGCCGGTCGACGAGGCCGTCGTCGCCGCAGCTCAGCCAGGAGTGCCAGACGCCGACGGCCAGGTAGCCGGCGTGGTTGCTCTCGGTCCCGGGGGCGACGACGACGCCGTCCCGGTACTCCGCGGCCCACGACCCGTCGGGCCGCTGCCGGGCGGCCAGCCACGCGTAGGCGGCTGCGGCACGCGTGTGTTCCCCGCCGACGTCCAGGGCCATCGCCGCCTCGACGGCGTCCCAGGCGTCCAGCTGCCCGCCGCGGAACCAGGGCAGCGCACCGTCACCCGACTGCTCGGCGGCGATCGCGGCGACCGTCGCCCGCAGCTGGTCGGCGCGCAGCACACCGGGCACCTCGGGGAGGTGGTCAGTCATCGGTGCCCCTCGCCGCCGGCTTCTCGGCGTAGACCACCAGGCTCTTGCCGAGGACCGGGTCCAGCAGCCGCTCGGCGGTGCGCGTCACCCACGGGCGGCGCACCAGGTCCCAGACCAGCAGCCGGTGGTAGGCCCGCGTGGCCCAGGTGTCCCGGTCGACGCCGACGGCGCACTTGAGCCACCAGTAGGGCGCGTGCAGGGCGTGCGCGTGGTGGGTGCGGGTCGGGCGCAGCCCGGCTGCGGCCAGCCGCTCCCAGAGCTGGTCGCCGCGGTAGATGCGGATGTGCCCGCCCTCGTTGGCGTGGTAGTCGTCCGACAGCGCCCAGCAGACCCGTTCCGGACCGTAGCGGGGCACGGTGACCGCCACCCGGCCGCCCGGCTTGAGCACCCGGGCGATCTCGGCGATGGCGGTCCGGTCGTCGGGGATGTGCTCGAGCACCTCCGAGGCGATGACCCGGTCGACGCTGGCGTCGGGGACCGGCAGGGCGCGGAGGTCGCCGCGCGCGACCTCGGCCGCGGCGCCGGCCGGGGCCTCACCGGCCGCCGCGATCGCCTGCAGCCAGGTGCGGGTGGTGGTGACCTCGGCGGCGCCCCAGTCGACGGCCAGCACCGAGGCGCCCCGGCGGTAGGCCTCGAAGGCGTGCCGGCCCTCGCCGCACCCCAGGTCGAGCACCCGCATGCCGGGGGTGACGCCGAGCAGGTCGTAGTCGACGGTCAGCACGCGGGAGCGCTCCCTGCCCGGGGCCCGTCCGGCGCGCGCCGGACGAGCACCTCCTCGTACCAGGCCGCGGTGCGCTCGGCGGTGCGGCGCCAGGTGTAGTTGGCCAGCACGCGGGCGCGGCCGGCCCGGCCCAGCTGGTCCTGCAGCGAGGGGTGGTCCAGCACGAGCTGCAGCGCGGCGGCGAGCCGGTCGACGTCGCCGGCGGGCACCTGCACGCCGGCGTGCGAACCGACCACCTCCGGCAGCGCCCCGGCGTCGGTGGTCACCAGCGGGGTCGCGCAGGCCATCGCCTCGACCGCGGGCAGCGAGAAGCCCTCGTACAGCGACGGCACGGCGACCACCGTGGCGGTCTGCAGCAGCCGCACCAGTTCCACCTGCGGAACCGGCCCGGTGACGCGCACCGCCTCCTGCAGCCCGAGCCGCGCCAGGGCGGCGGCCGCCGGGCCACCCGGGCGGACGCTGCCCACCACGACCAGGCGCACCTCCCGCTCGGTGCGCAGCTTGGCAACCGCCTCCAGCAGCGGCACCAGCCCCTTCAGCGGCACGTCGGCGCTCGCGGTGACCAGCACGGTGGCCGGGTCGCGCGGGGCGGTGCCGGGGTGGAACACCTCCGGGTCGATGCCGACCGGGATGACCTCGACGGCGCGGGCGGGCACCCCCATGTGCCGTTCGATGTCGGCCCGGCTGTTCTCCGAGACGGTGGTGATCCCGTCCAGCCGTCGGGCCACCCGCGCCTGCAT
This sequence comes from Modestobacter sp. SYSU DS0657, assembly GCF_054050925.1. Classification (NCBI taxonomy): domain Bacteria; kingdom Bacillati; phylum Actinomycetota; class Actinomycetes; order Geodermatophilales; family Geodermatophilaceae; genus Modestobacter; species Modestobacter sp. SYSU DS0657. Next base: position 71,273 of record NZ_JBJHAG010000005.1, read on the forward strand.
GCCGGTGAAGGCGTACCAGCGGCGCAGGGTCAGCTGCCGGCGCAGCCCGGGGGCGGCGGCCAGTTCCAGGTCCCGGTCGATCGCGACCGGGTGGTGCACCGTGGCGACGGTCGGGAGCCCGATGCGGCGCAGGCCGAGCAGCCCCCACCCCAGCGACTGGTTGTCGTGCACCAGGTCGAACTCGCCGGCGCGCCGGCGGAGCAGGCGCGCTGCCCGCAGGCTGAAGGTGAGCGGTTCGGGAAAGCCGGCGGTGCACATCGTCGCCCACTCCAGGACGTCGACCAGGTCGCGGAACTCGCCGGGCCGGGGCGTGCGGAAGGGGTCGGGCTCGCGGTAGAGGTCGAGGCTCGGCACCTCGGTCAGCGGCACGCCGTCGGCCAGCTCCGGGTACGGCTGGCCGCTGAGCACCTCGACCCGGTGGCCGAGCTCGCGCAGCTCGTGCGACAGGGCCCGGACGTAGACGCCCTGCCCGCCGCCGTGCGGCTTGCTCCGGTAGGACAGCAGTGCGACGCGCAACGACCGTCCCATGCCCGGACTCTAACCAGCGGCGCAGGTCCGCCCCGCGCACGGCCGGGAGGGTGCGGAACGCCCGGTCGCCCGCCGGTCGGCGGCCTGGCAGGGTGCGGGCATGCTGCGTCACGTCGTGCTCTTCACCTGGACCCCGGAGACCTCCCCGGAGGTGCGTGCCGCCGCCGTGGCCGCGCTGCGCCGGCTGCCGGCGGAGGTCGGGGGCATGACCTCCTTCGCGGTGGGGCCCGATGCCCATCTGGTCGACGGCAACGCCGACGTGGCGCTGGTGGCGGACTTCCCCGACGTGCAGGCCTTCCGCGCCTACGCCGACGACCCGCGGCACCTGGCCGTGCTGACCGAGCACGTGCGCCCGCACCTGGCGAGCAGGACGGCGGTCCAGTACGAGGTCTGAGCGCGAGGAGCGCCCCGGGGCGGCACCGCGGCGCGGGCGCGGGGCCACCGCGGGGGCGGTGTCGGGCACGGGCAGGGACAGGGGCACGGGCAGGGACAGGGGCACGGACACGGGCAGCAGCCTGGCCGGTCGGGGAGGTCCTCGGCCGGTCGTCGTCCACAGCTGACGGCGCCGTCCACAACCTGGCCCGGACCGGTGATCGACGGCCGCCGCACGGCGAGCCTCGTCGCCATGACCGCATCCGAACGCCCTGCGCCGGTCCGCCTCAGCGGCCCCGGCGACGTCGCCGCCGCCCTCCCGCACCTGGTCGGCTTCCACCCGGTCGAGTCGCTGGTCGTCCTGAGCCTGCGGGACCGGGGGACGGTGGTGGGCCTCACCGCGCGGGTGGACCTGCCGTCCCCGGCAGACCGCGACCAGGTGGTGCGCGGACTGGTCGGCAGGGTGCTCACCGACGAACCGTCGGCGGTCGTCGTCGTGGTGGTGACCGACCAGGACGACGACCCAGACCCCCAGCTGCCGCAGCGGGAGCTGCTGCACCGGACCGTGCTGGAGTTCGACGCGGCCGGGGTGGCCATCCGGGACGCGCTGCTCGTGCGCGGCGGCCGTTGGTGGTCCTACGACTGCGCCGACCCGTGCTGCGCCCCGGGCGCCGGGAGCCCGGTCCCAACGGCCACCAGTCAGCTGGCCCTCGCGGCGACGCTCGAGGGCCAGGTGGTGGAGGCCGACCGGGCGGCCCTGGTCCGGCGGGTCGCCCCGGTCGGCTTCCTGGCGGCCGAGGGGATGGCCCGCGCCTGCGACGAGGTCGGCCAGGTCATGGCCCGGCGGCTGCTGGGCACCGCCTGGGAGGAGGTGACCGAGGAGTCCTGGGAGCTGCTGCGGGCCGCCGTCGACCGCTGCGGACCGGGCTCGACCGCCGCGCTGACCGACGCCGAGGCCGCCCGGCTGGCCTGGGGGCTGCGCGACGTCGACGTCCGGGATCGGGCGATGGGGCTGTGCGCCGGGCCGTCGGCGGCGGGTGCCGAGCAGGTGTTCACCGAGCTGACCCGGCGGGCGCCGGCCCCGCTGGACGCGGCGCCGGCCACCCTGCTCGCGGTCACCGCGTGGGCCCGGGGCAGCGGGGCGCTGGCCAACGTGTCCCTGGACCGGGCGCTGGCCAGCGAACCGGGCTACACCCTCGCGGTCCTGCTGCGGCGGGCGCTGGACGCGTGCCTGCCGCCGGCGGCGATCCGCGAGCTGGTCCGCGAGGCCGCCGACCCGCCCGTCGTGCCCCGGCTCCGACCGACGGCGCCGGACTGGTGGCCCTGGTGAGAGGTCACAGCAGGGCGGGCCGCTCCCACTCCTGGCCCAGCACGTGCTCGGCCAGGAACGCGAGCACCGTCTCGTACCAGACCGTCGCGTTGCCGGGGGTGAGCACCCAGTGGTTCTCGTCGGGGAAGTAGAGGAACTTCGACGGCACCCCGCGCTTCTGCAGGTCGTACCAGAGTCGCAGCCCCTCGCCGATCGGCACCCGGTAGTCCTTGTCGCCGTGGATGACCAGCATCGGCGTGCGGATCGCGTCGGCGTAGCGGTGCGGCGAGTTCTGCTCGTACCGCCGGGGCTCGGTCAGCGGGTCACCGAACTCCCGCTCCCAGTAGTAGGCCGAGTCCGTCGTCCCGGCGAACTGGTCCAAGTGCCACAGGCTCGCATGGGTCACGATCGCGGCGAACCGGTCGGTCTGGGTGGCGATCCAGTTGGCCATGTAGCCACCGAAGGAGCCGCCCATCGCCGCGGTGCGGGTCGCGTCGATCTCCGGCAGCGCCTCGGCGGCGTCCACCGCGGCCATCAGGTCGGTGTACGGGGCGCCGCCCCACTCGCCCCAGCCCCGGCGGACGAAGTCCTGCCCGAAGCCCTGCGACAGCGCCGGGTTGGGCAGCAGGACGGCGTAGCCGCGGGCGGCCAGCAGCCACGGTGTCCACCGCCAGGACCAGCCGTTCCAGCTCATCAGCGGGCCGCCGTGCACCCACAGCACCAGCGGTGCCGGCTGCCGGGCGCTCGCGCCGTCGGGCAGCACCAGCCAGGACTGCACCCGGGTGCCGTCGGCAGCGGTGGCGTCGAGCTCGCGGAGCGTGCCGGGGAGGAAGTCGACGGTGCCCGGGTTGGGCAGCGGGGTGGGCTGCTGGCCGGTCGCGACCGGGTCCAGCCGCACCGGCACCGGTGGGGAGTCGTAGGCCGAGCGCAGGGCGTACAGCGCGCTGCCGTCGCGGGCCACCTGCAGGTCGCTGTAGGCGCCGTCGCCGGTCAGCCGCACCGGGGCGTCGCCGTCCAGCGCGACCCGGAAGACCGCGTGCCGCCCGTCCTCGTCGGCGAGGAAGTACACCGCGGTGCCGTCGGCGGCGAACTGCGGCGCGCTGGGCCAGCGGTCGAAGCCGGCGGTGAGGTCGCGGGAGTCGGCGGTGACCGGGTCGACCAGCAGCAGCGTGTAGTCCGGCGGCTCGCTGAACGTGGAGGCCGACTCCCGCACGCACACCAGCCGGGTGGAGTCCGGGGAGAAGCGGGGGGAGTGGACGTCGGCCCGCGGCTCGTCGACCAGCACCCGGGTCTGCCCGGTGGCCACCTCGGTGAGCACCAGCCGGGAGCGGCGGCCGGCCGGCCCGTCGGGCACGTCCTCGCCGCGGGCGACGAACCGGCCGTCAGGGGAGACGGCGACGTCGTCGCCCGCGCCCAGCGGAGCGCCCGCCTCGGGGGTCAGGTCCCGCCACTCCGCGGGCTCGGGACGGGCGCCGGCAGCCGGGTCGGCGGGCAGCCGCCCGAGCCAGTACAGGTGCGGGACGGCGGGGCCGAGGTCGTGGTCCCAGAAGCGCACCGGGTAGCTCTCGTGCAGCACCGCGGTCACGCCGGCGTCCGCGCGCTCCTTCCGCCGCTGCTCGTCGTCGGCGGCGTCCGCCGCGTCCGGCGTGGTCGAGGCGAGGACCGCCACCTCGCCGGTGTCGGCGGCGACCAGCACGCCGCTGATGCCGGCGGCACGCTGCAGGACCAGCCGCGCCTCACCGCCGTCGGCCGGCAGGCACCACAGCGACGGCTTCGGCTCACCGGCGTCCTTGTCGGCGTCGGGGTCGGGGCGGGCGGAGGTGAACAGCAGGTCGCCCGCGGGGGTGAACACCGGCGCGGACTCAGCGACCGGCCCCCGGGTCAGGCGCCGCGCGGAGCGGCGCCCGGCCGGGTCGACCTCCCACAGGGCCGACTGCCAGGCGGTGCCCGCCGGGTTCAGCGTCGCGACCGCCGTGACCAGCCGGGTGCCGTCGGGGGAGAGGGCCAGGCCGCCGAGGCGTGGCAGCGCCATGAAGTCGGCGAGCCGGTGGAACGGGGTGGCCTGCGGCTGTTCGCCGGAGGGAGCTGCGGAGTCGCTCACCGGTGCCTTCTCTCTGTGCGTCCGGGCGGGTCACCGCCGAGCCTAGTGAGGAGATCGTGAGCCCGGCGAAGGAGTTGTCGGCCCGGCGGCCGGGCGCCGGAACGACGCGAGCCGCGGCCCCGGTGGGGGTCGCGGCTCGCGGGAGCTGCCGGTCGTGCCGTCAGCCGACGCCGGCGGTCGCCTCGGCGGCCTCGACCGGGGTGAGGTCGTCGTCGACGGCGCTGACGAAGACGTGCTGGGCGACCCCGGGCTGCAGCGGCACCCCGTCGACGAGGACGGCGCCGTTGGACAGCGACGCGGTCACCGTCGAACCGGGGCGGACGCCCTGGTCGGCCAGCGACCGGAGGAGCTGGGCGTCCTCCTGGAGCTGCTCGCTGATCCGGCGGACCACCACCTGGCGCCCTTCGGGAGTGGCCGTGGTGGAGAGCAGGGTGAGCGCGTCGAGCACCGCGGAGGTGTCGCCGCCGAGGGCGTCGAGGCCCGGGATGGGGTTGCCGAACGGGGAGACCGTCGGGTTGTCGAGCAGGGTGAGGATCTTGCGTTCCACCGCCTCGCTCATCACGTGCTCCCAGCGGCAGGCCTCCTCGTGGACGTCGGCGTAGTCCAGGCCGATGACGTCCACCAGCAGGCACTCGGCCAGCCGGTGCTTGCGCATGACGGCGGTCGCCAGCTCGCGCCCCTCGTCGGACAGCTGCAGGTGGCGGTCACCCTGCACGGTCAGCAGCCCGTCGCGCTCCATGCGGGCCACGGTCTGGCTCACGGTGGGGCCGCTCTGGTGCAGGCGCTCGGCGATGCGGGCCCGGAGAGGGGTGATCCCCTCTTCCTCGAGCTCGAAGATGGTCCGGAGGTACATCTCCGTGGTGTCGATGAGGTCGTTCACGTCCACTCCTCCGTCAGGTGCCGAGGATTCTACGAGGCGCCGGCCACCCGGCGGGCTCCGACGACCCGACGACCCGACGACCCGACGACCCGACGACCCGACGACCCGACGCCGGCGGCGGCGCGGGGTGGCCGGCGCCCGGTAGCGTCCGGGCACGGCAGAGCCGGCTGCTCACCGGGGGGCAGCGGCGGCCCGGCACCGCCGTGGCCTGCCGAGGACGAGGACCAGCGAGGGAGGGCCCGTGAGCGACTCCGTCGCGGTGGTCTGGGACGACGCGCTGCTCGGCTACACCATGGGCGGCGACCACCCGATGCACCCGCTGCGCCTGGAGCTGACCATCGAGCTGGCGCAGTCGCTCGGCGTGCTGGACCGGCCCGGGCTGGAGGTGCTGCGGCCCACCCCGGCCGACGAGGACCTGCTCCGGCTGGTGCACGACCAGGGCTACCTGGACGCGGTGCGGTGGGCCCCCGACGACCCGGCCGCCGCCGGGCACGGCCTCGGCACCCCGGACAACCCGGTCTTCGCGGGCATGTACGACGCGGCCGCGCTGATCACCGGTGGCAGCGTGCTCGCCGCCCAGCAGGTGCACTCCGGCAAGGCCCAGCACGCGGTCAACATCTCCGGCGGGCTGCACCACGCCATGCGCGACACGGCCTCCGGGTTCTGCGTGTTCAACGACGCGGCCGTGGCGATCGCCTGGCTGCTGCGCCAGGGCTACGAGCGGATCGCCTACGTCGACCTGGACGTCCACCACGGGGACGGCGTGCAGGCCGCCTTCTACGACGACCCGCGGGTGCTCACGGTCAGCGTCCACCAGACCCCGCTCACCCTGTTCCCGGGCACCGGCTACCCGGAGGAGACCGGTGACCCGCAGCGGGCGCTGGGCAGCGCGGTCAACCTGGCGCTGCCCAACGGCACCGACGACGCCGGCTGGCTGCGCGCGTTCCACGCGGTGGTGCCCAGCGTGGTGCGGGCCTTCGCCCCGCAGATCCTGGTCACCCAGTGCGGCTGCGACGCCCACCACGAGGACCCGCTGGCCGACCTGGGGCTCACCGTCGACGGTCAGCGCGCCTCCTACCGGGCGGTGCACGACCTGGCCCACGAGGTCTGCGACGGCCGGTGGATCGCCCTGGGCGGTGGCGGCTACGGACTGGTCCGCTGCGTGCCGCGCGCCTGGACCCACCTGATCGCCGAGGCCAGCGGTGACCGGCTGGCCCCGTCCACGGAGATCCCGCAGGCGTGGCGCGACGACGTCCGCCGCCGTGGACTGCGGGTCGAGCCGCCGGAGTCGATGACCGAGGGCGGCTACGTGGGCTTCCCCCGGTGGGACCCGTTCACCGAGAACCGGGTCGACCGGGCCATCCTGCGCACCCGCACGGCCGCCTTCCCCTACTTCGGACTCGACCCGGACGATCCTCGTGACTGACGCGACCAGCACCCCGGCCGGACCACCCGCCCCCGCGCCCCCGCCGCCGCACTGGGAGGCCGACGTCGTCGCCGCCGACGGCGGCACCGTGCACCTGCGCCCGATCACACCCGACGACGCCGACGGCATCGTCGGGCTGATGGACCGCAGCAGCGAGCAAACCCGCTACTACCGGTTCTTCGGCCCGGTGCGGCGCCTGTCGGACAAGGACCTGCACCGGTTCACCCACGTCGACCACGTCGACCGGGTGGCCTTCGTCGTCCTGCTCGGCGACGAGCTGATCGGGGTGGGCCGCTACGACCGGCTACCGGGCACCGCCGACGCCGAGGTCGCCTTCCTCATCGAGGACGCGCACCAGCGCCGCGGCCTGGGGTCGGTGCTGCTGGAGCACCTGGCCGCGGCCGCCCGTGAGCGGGGGATCAGCCGCTTCGTCGCCGAGGTGCTCAGCCAGAACAGCGCGATGGTCCGGGTGTTCCAGGACGCCGGTTACTCGGCCCAGCGGTCCTACGAGGACGGCGTCGTGCACCTGACCTTCCCCATCGCACCCACCGAGCAGTCGCTGGCGGTGGCGCACGAGCGGGAGCAGCGCAGCGAGTCGCGGTCCATCGGCCGGCTGCTGACCCCCGGCTCGGTGGCGGTGGTCGGCGCGAGCAACGACCCGAGCAAGGTGGGGTCGGCGGTGCTGCACAACCTGCTGGAGTACGGGTTCGCCGGGCCGATCTACCCGGTCAACCCCGCGGTGCGGCACGTGCGCGGCGTGCCGGCGCACGCGGACATCGAGTCGATCCCCGACGACGTCGACCTGGCCGTGCTGGCCGTGCCCGCCGAAGAGGTCGCGGGCGTCGTGGAGGCCTGCCGTCGCAAGCGGGTCAAGGGGCTGGTGGTCATCTCCGGCGGGTTCGGCGAGACCGGGCCGGAGGGCCGGGCCGCGGAGCGTGCGCTGGTGGCCTCGGCCCGGGCGTCGGGCATGCGCGTGGTCGGCCCCAACTGCCTGGGCGTCGTCAACACCGACCCGGCGGTCCGGCTGAACGCCAGCCTCGCGCCGCAGGTCCCCGGGCGCGGCCGGGTCGGGTTCTTCGCCCAGTCCGGTGCGCTGGGCGTGGCGCTGCTGGAACGGGCGCGGGGACGCGGCATCGGGCTGTCCAGCTTCGTCTCCGCGGGCAACCGCGCCGACGTCAGCGGCAACGACCTGCTGCAGTACTGGGCCACCGACCCGGCCACCGAGGTGGTGCTGCTGCACCTGGAGAGCTTCGGCAACCCGCGCAAGTTCGCCCGGCTGGCCCGCAGCGTCGGCCGCACCAAGCCCGTCGTCGCGGTCAAGAGCGGCCGGCACGTGAAGATGACCGCCGGGCTGGCCGGCACCAGCGTCGCGGTGCCCGAGCAGTCGGTCGCGGCGCTGTTCGCCTCGGCGGGCGTCATCCGGGTCGACACCCTGGCCCAGCTGTTCGACGTCGGCACCCTGCTGGCCCACCAGCCGCTGCCGGCCGGTGACCGGGTGGCGATCGTCGGCAACTCGACCGCGATGGGCGTGCTGGTCGCCGACGCCGTCCTGGACCGGGGCCTGCAGCTGGCCCACGACCGGCCGGTCGACATCGGCACCCAGGGGGGCCCGGAGGACTTCCGGGCCGCCCTGCAGGCCGCGGTCGACGACGACGCGGTCGACGCGGTCGTGGCGGTGTTCCTCCCGCCGCTGCTCAGCGGGGAGCAGACCTTCGGCCGGGTGCTGCGCGAGGTCTCCGAGGGGGCGGCGAAGCCGGTGGTCGCCAACTACCTGTCCACCGACGGCATCCCCGACGAGCTGGCGGTGCGCGACGAGCACGGCATGCCGGCCCGGGGGTCGGTGCCGTCCTTCTCCACTCCGGAGCGGGCGGTGATCGCGCTGGCCAAGGTCAGCGAGTACGCCCGCTGGCGGCGACGGCCGATCGGCGTCGTCCCGGACCTGGACGGGATCGACGAGGAGGCCGGCCGCTCGGCGGTGCTCGGCGCGCTGACCGGCACGCCCGCCGGCCGCGACCTCACCGACGAGGAGACGATGGCCCTGCTGCGGGCCTACGGCATCCCGCTGCTGGGCACCCGCCGGGTGGAGGACGCCGATGCGGCGGTCGCCGCCGCGGAGCAGATCGGCTACCCGGTGGTGCTGAAGTCGACGGCGCCGTGGCTGCGCGACCGCCGCGACCTGGGTGGGATGCGGTTCGACCTGGCCGACGCCGAGGACGTGCGCGCCGCGTTCGCCGCCATCCCGGCCGGCGATCCGGTGATCGTGCAGGAGCAGGCGGCGCCGGGGGTGGGCACGGTCGTCGAGGTGGTCGACGACCCGTCCTTCGGTGCGCTGGTCAGCTTCGGCCTCGGTGGGGTGGCGACCGACCTGCTGGGCGACCGCGCCTACCGGACGCTGCCGCTGACCGACCTGGACGCCCACGAGCTGGTCCGCGAGCCCCGGGCGTGGCCGCTGCTCGACGGCTACCGGGGCAGCGCACCGGTGGACACATCCGCCCTGGAGGAGCTGCTGCTGCGGGTGGCCCGGCTGGCCGACGACCTGCCGGAGGTGCTCGGGCTGACCCTGGAGCCGGTGATCGTCGGACCGGCCGACGCCTGGCACGGTGGCCGCTCGCTGGTGGTGGCCGGTGCGGCGGTCCGGGTGGGGCCGCCCACCGCCCGCATCGACCAGGGCCCCCGGAGGATGTTCCGCCCCGCCGGGTCCTGAGACGCGAACGAGCCGGTCACCCGACGAAGGGTGACCGGCTCGTCGATGCTCCAGCCGGGCAGCGGCTCGGCGCCACAGCGGCACGGAACCTGGCCGCGGTGACGGCCGGAAGGCCGTCAGCCGAGGTAGTCCCGGAGGGCGTCGGCGCGCTGCGGGTCGCGCAGCTTGGTCATCGTCTCGCGCTCGATCTGGCGCACCCGCTCGCGGGAGAGCCCGAACCGCTTGCCGATCTGCTCCAGCGTGCGCGGCTGCTCGCCGTCCAGACCGAAGCGCATGATCACGACGTCGCGCTCGCGCTCCTCCAGGGTCTCCAGGACGTTGCGCACGTCGCCCTTCATCATCTGGAAGGCGACGGCGTCCTCGGCGACCGCGGCGTCGGCGTCCTCGATGAAGTCGCCGAGACGTGACTCCTCGTCGGCGCCGACGGTCTGGTCGAGGCTGACCAGGTCGCGGGAGTACTCGAGCAGCTCGGTGATCCGCTCGGGGGTCATGTCGAGCTCGAGACCCAGCTCCTCGGGGGTGGGCTCCCGTTCCAGCTCCTGGTGGATCCGGCGCCGGGTGCGCACGACCTTGTTCACCTGCTCGGCCAGGTGCACGGGGAGCCGGATGGTGCGGCCGGAGTCGGCCATGGCGCGGGTGATGGCCTGACGGATCCACCACGTCGCGTAGGTGGAGAACTTGAAGCCCTTGGTGTAGTCGAACTTCTCGACCGCGCGGATCAGGCCGACGTTGCCCTCCTGGATGAGGTCCAGGAACGTCATGCCGTGACCGGTGTAGCGCTTGGCCACCGAGACGACCAGCCGGAGGTTGGCCTCCAGCAGGTGCGCCTTGGCCGCCTTGCCGTCCGCGGCGAGCAGCTTGTAGTCGCGGGTCAGCGCGGGGGTGAGCTTCTTCTCGCCCAGCAGCCGGTCGGCGTAGAGGCCGGCCTCGATCCGCTTGGCCAGCTCGACCTCCTGCTCGGCGGTCAGCAGCGCGGTCTTGCCGATGGTGTTGAGGTAGACGCGCACCAGGTCCGTCGACACCAGGCCACTGGTGTCCGGGGCACGGCGCGGCGAGCGCACCTCGAGGGTGTCGGTGGTGGAGGACTGCAGCAGCGTCACGATGAGTCTTCGTCCTTGCTTCGGTGTCCGGATGCACCGCGGCCGTCGTCGGCTCGCTGCACATCCCGGCGTGGTCGGTCAGAGCGTCGGCCCGGTGGCGCCCGGGGTGGCTCTCCGCCCGTGATGTCCGTTGTGGTACGTCGTGTGCAACGGACCGGACCGGAAGGGTGTTCCAACCCCGGACAACTCACAGGCAACGGCCAGGTGTGACTGACAGCACTCTTCCCCGTACCCGGTGCTGACCGGATCAGACCTCCAGTTGCAAGGTCATCGGGCCCTCGTTGATCGAGGCCACCTGCATCCGCGCGCCGAAGCGCCCGGTCGCCACCACCGTCCCCCGGCGGCGCAGCTCGGCGACGACCTCCGTCACCAGCGGTTCGGCGACCTCGCCGGGCGCCGCGTCCTGCCAGGAGGGACGGCGGCCCTTGCGGGTGTCGGCGTAGAGGGTGAACTGGCTGACCACCAGCACCGGCAGGCCCAGGTCGCCCACGGACCGGGCGCCGTCGTCGGTGGGGAAGACCCGCAGTTCGTGCAGCTTCCTGCCGAGCGCCCGGGCCCGGTCGGCGTCGTCGTCGCGGCCGGCACCGACCAGGGCCAGCAGCCCGGCACCGATCTCCCCGACGACCTCGCCGTCCACCGTGACCGACGCCGAGCTCACCCTCGTCACCACCGCACGCACCGGACCATCCTGACGGCGGGCCGGTGCCGGCCGGTGGGGTGGCGCCCCGCGGGCGTCCTGTCGATCCGCGGGTGGAGGGCGATGACCGCGTCGATTCCTGCCTGCAGGGGCGCTGGCGGGGCGTCGATGGCAACGTTGACGACGACGTCGTCATGCCTCACCCCGATGGTGGAACTGGATGAACCTGTAGATGCCCGCTGCCGACGGTCCTGACATGGTCGCCACGTCCCCCCTGACCGACCCCCCGGTCCACGACCCGTTGACGACCACCGTGTTCGAGTCCCTGTTCGTCCACGGCGTCGACGGCGCCCTGCTGGCGACGCCGGACGGGCGCATCCAGCGGGCCAACGCGCGCGCCTGCGAGCTGCTGGGCTGGACCGAGGAGGAGCTCACCGTCATCGGTCGGGACGGCATCGCCGACCGCCGGGACCGCCGCTGGACGGCGGCGGTGGAGGCCCAGACCCGCGAGGGCTTCTTCCGAGGCGTGCTCCGGGTGCGGCGCAGTGACGGTTCGACCTTCCCGGCCGAGCTCACCAGTGCCGAGTTCTTCGACGGTTCGGGTCGGCGGGACTACGTCACCTTCCGGGATTTGACTGCGGAGGAGGCCGAGGCCGCCCGGACGGCGGAGACCAGGCGGGCCGCGGCGGAGGTGGTCGACAGCCTGGAGTCCATCAGCGACATGTACGTGGGCGTGGACGTCGACTGGCGGGTGACCTACATCAACGCGCAGGCGGAGGCCCGCCTGGGGGTGCGCCGTGCCGACGTCCTCGGTGGAGATCTGTGGCAGACGTTCCCCGCGCTGGACGGCACCGTTTTCGAGGACGCCTACCGGCGGGTGATGAGCACCGGTCGGCCCGAGACGTTGGAGGACTTCTACGGTGGGGCGCAGCTGTGGACGGAGGTCCGCGTCTACCCGTTGCGCCGGGGCGGCATCGGCATCTACTTCCGCGACGTCGCCGAACGGAAGGCGCTGGAGGCCGAGCGGGAACAGCTGCTGGCCGCCGAGCGGAGGTCCCGGCAGGCCGCGGAGCAGGCGCAGCTGGACCTGGCCCACCGTGCCACGCACGACGAGCTCACCGGGCTGCTCAACCGCTTCGGGCTGCTCCGGCAGGTGCAGGAGGTCCTCCTCGGCCGGCCGGACGCCGGGCTCACCGTGATGTTCATCGATCTCGACCGGTTCAAGCTGATCAACGACAGCCTCGGGCACGGCAGCGGGGACCAGCTGCTGGCCGTGATCGCCGGCCGCCTGTCCGCCGTTGCGCGGCCGGGGGACCTGGTGGCGCGCTTCGGCGGCGACGAGTTCATCCTGGCGCTGTTCGACACCCCGCGGACCGCGGTCGACGCGCTGGCCCAGCAGGTCGTCACCGTCGTCCGTGCGCCGGTCGACGTCCGGGCACGGCTGCTGGTCACCACGAGCATCGGGCTGGCGTCCTCGGCCGGGGCCGCCGACCTCGGCACCCTCCTGCGGGAGGCCGATGCGGCGCTGTACCGGGCCAAGGACGCCGGCCGGGACCGGGCGGCGTGGTTCGACGAGGAGATGCACCGCGCGTCCGTGCACCGCGTCGAGGTAGAGCGCGACCTACGGCGCGCCCTGGAGTCCGACGAGCTGTACCTGGACTACCAGCCGGCGTTCGACCTGCGCGAGGACTCGATCAGCCACGTCGAGGCGCTGGTCCGGTGGCGCCACCCCGAACGGGGCGTCGTGTCGCCCGAGGAGTTCATCCCCGTCGCCGAGGACGCCGGGCTCATCCACCGCCTGGGTGAGCGCGTGATCGCCCAGGCGGTGGAGCAGGCGGCGGCCTGGGCGCACGTCCCCGGCGTGCGGGTCTGGGTGAACGTCTCCGCGCAGCAGCTCGCCGACCCGGGGCTGCCGGAGCTGCTCACGGCGCACCTGGACCGCGTCGGCCTCGCCCCCGACCGACTGGGCATCGAGGTCACCGAGTCCTCGCTGGCCGACAGCTCACGCCTGACCTGCACGCTGGCGGAGGTCCGCGCACTGGGGGTGGCGATCGCCATCGACGACTTCGGCACCGGCTACAGCTCCCTGGCCCGGCTCGCCAGCTTCCCCGCCGACGTCATCAAGATCGACCGGTCCTTCGTGGCCGACCTGGGCAGCCCCCGAGGCCATGCCGTCCTGGCCGGCATCGTCACCCTCGCCCACGCCATCGGCGCCCACGTCATCGCCGAGGGGGTCGAGACGCTTCCCCAGCTCACGGTGCTCCGCGAGCTCGACGTCGACTCCGCGTGCGGGTACCTGCTCGCCCGACCGGGCGACCCCCGGCACGTGCCGCTCCCGGTCCGGCAGGGCGACGACAACCCCTGAGCGACGGGACGGCGACCGACGGGAGCTGCTGACGCGGCGCCGTGTCCCGTGGGTGAGGTCGTGTCCCGTGGGTGAGGCAGGATCTCCCGCGTGCCCACCCTGACCATCGCCCAGGACCCGGCGGCCGACGAACTCCTCGGCCGTGACCCGCTGGCCCTGCTGCTGGGCATGCTGTTCGACCAGCAGATGCGTCGGCGAAGCAGTGACCGACCGCGAAGTGGCTCCTGAGCGGTGAGCGGTGCCGGTGACCGGCCTGATCGTGCACCGGTCACGACTGGGTGCGGCATCGTGACCGGTGGGTCTTCGGCCAGAGGGCGTAGGGCAGGGGCCAGGCCAGCGCCCAGATGATCACCCCGGCGGTCAGGCCGTTGATCCAGCCGGTCAGGTGCGAGGTGCGGGCCGGGTCGTCGACGGCGAGGATCGCCAGGCCGAGCAGGCCGCAGGTCACCGTCCACCCGGCGAGTGCCCGGACCCACAGCTGCCACTCGTAGCGGGCCCGTGCCTGCCCGTACTTCGGCGGGCGGACGGGTGGCGGGCCACCGGCGAACCGGTGGGCGAAGCGCTGATCGGCCCAGCGCAGGGTGACCGGCCCGAAGGCCACGGAGAAGCCGATGTAGACGGCGGCGAGCCCGTGCGCGGCGGCGGCTGTGCTGCCCGAGCGGAGGTCGAGGACGGAGGCGATGAGCAGGACCAGGTCGAGCACCGGGGCGCCGGCCAGCAGGACAGCGCTGGTGCGGCGCAGGCGCAGGAGGTAGCGGGCGATCAGGCCGGCCCCGAGCAGGCACCAGAAGCCGACCTCGCAGGCCACGATGAGTGCGATCAGGAACCCGTTCACCGGAAGGACTCCGCTCCGACCGCCGTCCCGGCGTCGGCGGAGCCCACGTCGGCGGAGCCCACGTCGGCGGAGCCCACGTCGGCGGAGCCCATGTCGACGGGGCGTGGCGCACGGTGCATCAGCCAGGTCCGTGGACCACCGTCGGGCAGGTCGACGACGTCGGTCACCGTGAAGCCGAGGCGCTGGTAGAAGCGCACGTTGCGCGGCGCGCTGGTCTCCAGGTGCACCGGCAGCCCGGATCGATCGGCGCGGGTGAGCCCCGGTCCGAGGGCGGCCGCCCCCAGGCCCCGCCCCTGGTAGCTCCTTCCCACGCCGACGCTGGCCAGCTGCAGGTGTTCGCCGTCGGGCCGGTACGGGGCGAGCACGGCGTCGGCGACGGCGGCCGTGGCCGCGCGGTCACCGGCGAGGTCGGCGACCGCCGGCCCGATCTCGTGCCACGCCTGGTCGGGGACGGCGGTGCCGGGCAGCCAGACGGCGACCGCCGCTGGGACGTCTTCGGTGCAGCCCAGGTCGACGTGTCCGTAGGGCAGGGCGACGGCGGTGAGGTACAGCTGCTGCAGTGCGGTCAGCTGCCGGTCGTGGTCGTCGGCGGCGACGGTCCAGCGGGTCCAGGGGTAGTCGGCGAAGGCGTCGGCGAGGAGCGCGGCCGCGCCCGGGAGGTCGCCGGCCGTGGCCGGGCGCAGGTGCAGCGTCATCGGTCCTCCGGCTGGGGGCGGGCTGACGTGAGATGGCGGTAGGCGGCGGGCGTCCAGGCGGCGAGCACCTTCGGCCGCAAGGTGGCGCCGAGGCGGCGGTAGAAGCGCTGGGCCTCGATGTTTTCGACCTCCATGCCCCAGCGGATGAGCAGCTGGTCGGGCGCGGCGAGTGCGGCGAGGGCAGCCATGAGCTGGCGACCGACGCCGCCGTCGCAGTGGCCGGGGCGGACATAGAGGTCGTCGAGGTCGAGCACGTCGCCGCCGGTCCACAGGTGCATCCGGCGAAGGGTGGAGACGTAGCCGACGGCCTGTCCGGCCCGCTCGGCGAGCAGCACGATGACCTCCGGGCGGTCGAGCAGCCGGCGCCACTGCTCCACATCGACGTGCACGTGTGCGCTCTGGTCCTCGTGGGCGGCGATCTCGCCGACCATCGCGGCGACGACGGCGGCGTCGGCGGGTGCGGCCCGCCGGATCGCGACGGGCGGGGTCGACACGGCGAGGGCGCTGCTGCCGGCCGCGGGCAGATGGGTCATGGTCGGCTCCTGCAGGGTGGCGTGGACTCGGGCTGGGGTGGAGGTCGGACGGTCGCAGCGGGGAGGTGCCGGTGCCTGGCCCGGGTGCAGCTGGGCCCGGTACCGGGCGATCACCGGGCGGCGATGGCGGTGAGCACGTCGAGCCGGGCGGCCCGGCGGGCGGGTAGCAGACCGGCGGCCAGGCCGGCGAGCACCGTCACGGCGGCGACGGCGAGCAGCCGGACCACGGGGACCTCCATGACGAACGGGCCGTCCCCGGACAACCCGGCCAGGGTGGCCGCGGCCAGACCGAGACCGAGACCGATCCCCACGACCGCGGCGACGGCGGCGATCAGCGCCGCCTCGGCGCGGACCATCGACGACAGCTGCGCGCGCGTCATGCCGACCGCCCGCAGCAGCCCGATCTCGCGGGTCCGTTCGACGATGGAAAGCGCCAGGGTGTTGGTGATGCCCAGCAGCGCGATGCAGACGGCGAAAGCGAGCAGCACGGTGATCAGGCCGAGCACCTGGTCGACGGCGGCGGCGCGACCGGCCGCGGCCTCGGCCTGGTCGAGCACCTCGGCGTTGGGGAAGTCGGCGACCGCTGTGCGCAGCGCCGTCCGCGCGTGGTCCGGGTCGGTGCCGTCGGCGAGGGCGACGTAGACGGTGGCGTCGACGTTCTCGCTGAAGTGGGCGGCGTAGGTGTCCAGGGAGATGACGTAGCTGGTGGACAGCGCGCGGGCGGAGTCGTCGGCCATCAGCCCGACCACCCGCAGCCGCTGGTCACCGTCGCGCGGGAGGGTCAGCGCGAGAGTGTCGCCGACGGACAGGCCGCGCTCGGCAGCAACGCCGTCGGCGAGCACTATGCCGCCGTCGGTGAGGGCGGCCAGGTCGCCGGCGGTCATGTCGATGTCGGCGACACGGGGCAGGGTGGCCGGGTCGACCGCGGTGAGCGCGCTGGTCGTGCCGGCGTCGAGCCAGTGGCCGTAGCGGACCGCGGAGACGGTGGCGACCTCGGGCAGGGCGGCGACGCGGGCGGCGATCTGCGGGGACAGTCCGCCGAGCATCTCGTCGCGGCTGCTCTGCACCAGCAGGTCGGCGGTGATCGCCTCACCGGTGGTCGCTCCGATGGCCTTCACCGAGCTGCCGAGCACCGTGACGAAGCCGATCAGCGCCAGGCTCAGCGCCAGGGCCATCGCGGTGGCTGCGGTACGCCGCGGGTTGCGCACCACGGACTCCCGGGCCAGCTGGCCGGGCACGCCGAGGCCGGTGAGCGGCCGGCCGACCGCGCGCGCGAGCCGCGGCGTCAGCACGGGGCCCAGCACGATCAGGCCGAACAGCAGCAGCACCGCGCCCAGCGCGACGCCGGCGATGTCGCGCAGCAGCGCGGCGGCAAGCAGTCCCGCCAGGCCGAGCGCGGAGGCCGCCCAGCCGGCGATCAGCCGGCCGCGTCGGGGGGCCGTCGGCACCGGGGCGGAGCTACGCATGGCCTCCACCGGCGCGGTGCGGGCAGCCCGTCGGGCCGGACCCAGCACTGCCAGCAGCGTGATCACCGTGCCGGCGGCCAGCCCGACGACGATCGTGCGGGCGGTGACCGTCAGCGGGCCGTCGGGCAGCGCCAACCCGACGCCGGAGGCCAACCCCCGGAGGGCGTAGGCGGCGCCGACTCCGGCGGCGGTGCCGCCCGCGGCGCCGGTGACGCCGACCAGCAGCGCCTCACCGAGCACGGAGACGAACACCTGCCGGCCGGTGGCTCCGGCGGCACGCAGCAGCGCCAGCTCCCCGGCGCGCTGGGTGAGCACGATGCCGAAGGTGTTGGCGGTCAGGAACCCGCCGACGACGAGACCGGCGGCGGCCAGCGCCAGCAGCACGATGCGCAGGTAGTCGATGCTCTCCTTGGCGGCGTCGGCGCTGGCGGCGGCGGCGTCCTGGGCGTTGGCCACGGCGTAGTCCTCGCCGAGGGCGGCGGCCAGATCGCCGCGCAGATCGGTCACGGCGACGTCGTCGGCGGCGAGCACGTCGAGCGAGGTGACTCCGGCGCTGAGGTCGAGCAGCGCCTGCGCGGTGGGCAGGTCGACCAGCGCCACCGTGCTGTTGGCCAGGCCGTCGCCGTCTCCGACGCCGGTCAGGCCGACCACGCGCAGCTGCCGGCTGGCGGTCGCCGACACGGTGACGGTGTCGCCGAGAGCGATGCCGTGCTCGGCGGCGGTCGCCGAGTCGAGCACCACCTCCCCGTCACCGGCCGGGGCGCGGCCGGCCCGCAGGCTGTAGGCGGTGAACGGGGCCTCGGCCCAGGAGGCGAGGATGGTCGGCCCCGCCAGTCCCACGGACTGCCCGTCGACCTGCAGCTGCCCTGGACCCGAGACCACCGCCCGGACCCGGTCGACACCGGGGGTGGCAGCGATGCGGTCGGCGAGGCCGACCGGTAGCGGGTCGCGCTGCACCTCGACCCCCATCGCGGCGTCGAAGGCGGCCGCACCCCGGACGGTGAGGTCGACGCCGGCGGCGGTGGCGCGGAACTGCTCGTCGAGCAGCCGACTGCTGGTGTCGGTGAGCACGAGGCTGCCGGCGGCGAACGCGACACCGAGCGCGACGGCCAGCCAGGTCAGCGCGAGCCGGGACCGGTGCGCGAGCGCGTTGGCGGAAGCCAGACGGAACATCTCGGCTCACACCCCCGCTCGCGTGTCGAGGCCGGCCATGCGGGCGAGCACCGTCTCGGCGGTGGGGTCGGGCAGCTCGTCGACGATGCGGCCGTCGGCGAGGAAGACGACGCGGTCGGCGGAGGCGGCCGCGACCGGATCGTGGGTGACCATGACGATCGTCTGGCCCAGCGTGCGGGTGGCGTTGCGCAGGAAGGACAGCAGCGCGGCGCCGGCGCGGGAGTCGAGGTTGCCGGTCGGCTCGTCGGCGAAGACCAGCTCTGGGCGGGCGATCAGCGCCCGGCCGACGGCGACACGCTGCTGCTGCCCCCCGGACAGCTGCGCCGGGCGGTGGTCGAGCCGGTCACCCAAGCGCAGCATCGCCACCAGCTCCTCCTGCCACGCCGGGTCGGGGCGCTTGCCGGCGAGCGTGAGCGGCAAGCTGATGTTCTCGGCGGCGGTCAGCGCCGGGATGAGGTTGAACGCCTGGAAGACGAAGCCGATCCGCTCGCGACGCAGCAGGGTGCGGTCGCGCTCGGACAGCGTGGTCAGGTCGGTGTCGCCGAGGAGGACCCGGCCGGAGTCGACGGCGTCGAGGCCGGCGAGGGCGTGCACGAGGGTCGACTTGCCCGACCCGGAGGGACCCATGACGGCGGTGAACTCACCGGCGGGGATCGCGACCGAGGCGCCGTCCAGGGCTCGGACGGTGGCATCGCCGCGGCCGTAGGTCTTGACCAGGTCGATGGCGCAGGCGGCGATCGGCGGCTCGTCTTCCGTCGTCGCGGCGGCCGGGACGGCGGAGGAGCGGGTCATGGTCTCTCCTGCAGAGGCGGGCCGAGGGTGCGGTGGGAGAAGAGGGCGGGCGGGCATGGCGTCTCCTGGGGGCGTGTGAGGCGGGTGGTCAGCGGGTGCGGCGCGCAGGGAGCGGGCCCCGGCCGCCCGCGCGAGCCGGTGGGTGCGGGCGTCGCGGAGCAGTTCGGCCTGGCGGGCGTGGAAGAGCTCCTCGGGGAGCAGGTTCACGGCGGGTGTCCCTTCGTGCGGGCGGTGCAGGGAGTGGGGGAGCGCCGGCGGCGGGAGCATCGCGGGCTTCCGCCGCCGGGCGGTCAGGGCAGGACGCGGTAGCCGGCCGCCTCGATCGCGGCGGCGATGTCGGCGCGGTCCACCGGCCGGGTGGCGGTGACGGTGGCCATGCCGCTGGACAGGTCGACGGTGACGGTCTCGACGCCGTCGACGGCGGCGACCTGCTCGGTGACCGCCTGGCGGCAGTGCGCGCAGGTCATCCCGGTCACGCGGAAGGTGGTAGCGCCGATGAAGGTGCGCGGGGTGCCGGACAGCATGGGGAGCTCCTGGTGCGTGCGGCGTCGGTCGGGAGGAGCCTCGGCGCCGGGTGGGTGCCTCTCACCGGGGAAATCGCCGGTATCTGTACTGGGATCGGCCGGGTCAATGCCCGTGCCCGTGCCCGTGCCCGTGCCCGTGCCCGTGGCCGGCGGTGCCGGCCGGGGGCTTGCCGCCGGGAACGGCGAGTGCGGTGAGCACGAACAGCGCGGCGAGGACGGCGGCGGTGACGGCGAACGCCCGGCCGTAGCCGTCGATGAGCCCGGCGGAGGTGGCGAGGTTGCCGGCGACGGCGGTGAGCGCGGCGACGCCGAGGGCGGCGCCGATCTCGTGGCCGGTCATCATCAGCCCCGAGGCCAGCCCGGAGCGCTCGGCGGGCACGTCGCTCATCGCGGCGACGGCGATGGCCACGAACATCGGGCCGACGCCGGCACCGACGAGCAGGAAGCCGGGCAGCACGTGCGCGGCGTAGGAGGTGCCGCCGGCGCTCGTGGCCAGCAGCAGCACGCCGGCGGCCAGCACGACCAACCCGCCGAGGATGAGGGTGCGGGCGCCGAGGTGGCCGATGACCTTCGACGCGGCGGCGGCGGCGAGGGTGATCGCGGCGGCCAGCGGCAGGAACTGCAAGCCGGCCACGACCGGCGTCGAGCCCACGATGGCCTGCAGGTACAGCGAGGTCAGGAAGATCGCGCCGACCACCACACCGGTGACACCGGCCATCACCGCCGAGGCCGAGACCAGCGACCGCATCCGCCAGGTGGCCGGCGGGATGAGCGGATCGGCGGCGCGCCGCTCGAGCCGGGCGAACGTCGTGAGCAGGGCGGCGGCGGCGGCCAGCGCGAGCCAGGTGCGCGGCGCGGCCCAGCCGGCCGAGCGGGTGGCCTCGATGCCGAACACCAGGGCCAGCAGCCCGCCGACCAGGGTGAGCGCACCGGGCACGTCGAGGTGGCGCAGCGCACCGGTCCTCGAGTTGCCGCGGGTCACGGTGCGCAGGGTGCCGAGCACGACGGCGATGCCGATCGGCACGTTGATGAAGAAGACCGCCCGCCAGCCCAGCGCGCTGGTCAGCGCCCCGCCGAAGAGCACGCCGGCGGCGATGCCGAGGCTGCCGACGGTGCCCCACACCGCGAGCGCGGTCTGCCGCTGCTTTCCGGCGTAGGCGGTCATGATGATCGACAAGGCGGCCGGGGTGAGCAGCGCCGCACCGGCACCCTGCGCCGCCCGGGCTCCGATGAGCGTGAGCGGGGTCTGCGCCAGGCCGCTGACCAGCGACGCGGCGGTGAACAGGGCGATACCGGCCAGGGCCGCGCGGCGCCGGTCGAGCAGGTCGGCGATCCGGCCGCCGAGCAGCAGCAGCCCGCCCGACAGCAGCACGTAGGCGCTGATCGTCCACTGGTAGTCCGCGGCCGACAGGCGCAGGGACTCGCTGATGGACGGCAGGGCGACGTTCACCACCGACACGTCCAGGATGACCATGAACTGGGCGGCGATCATCAGCGCGAACACCGTCCACGGCCGGCGCGGCTCGTCCGCGGCAGGTGCCGCGTGGCCGTGGCCGCAGGCGTGCGGGTGCTGGTGAGCGGGCGCCGCCGGTTCGATGGTGGGGTGGGCCGACATGGCTCCTCCTCGGAATGGGGCTGCGGGTCTGGCTGCCACGCTCGCCGCCGTCGAGGGCCCTCACGCCGGGAAAACCACCGGGATCACGATCACGGGACCTGTCCGCTGCGGTCGGTACGGTCCCGTTCGTGCTGGCCGGACGGGATGCCGAACGCGCGGCGATCGCTGCGCTGCTCGGCGCCGCCCGCGCCGGGGCCGGCGGATCCCTGGTGATCCGCGGCGTGGCCGGGTCGGGCAAGTCGACGCTGCTGGCCGACGCGGTCAGCGCCGCGGCCGGCATGCGTGTGCTGCGCACGTCGGGGGTGGAGTCGGAGTCGCCGCTGGCGTTCGCCGCGTTGCAGCGGCTGCTGTGGCCGCTGCGCGCCCGCCTGGACGCGCTCCCGGCGCGGCAGGCCGCCGCGCTGGGCGCGGCGCTGGGCGAGGCCGACGGCGAGGGCGATCGGTTCCTGGCGTTCCTGGGGACGCTGAGCCTGCTCGCCGACGCCGCCGAGGAGGCCCCGGTGCTGGTCGTGGTCGACGATGCGCACTGGCTCGATGACGCCTCGGCCGCGGCGCTGCTGTTCGTCGCTCGCCGGCTGCAGGCCGAGCGCGTCGCGCTGCTGTTCGCCGCCCGCGAGGGCGAGGCCTACGGCTTCGAGGCGCCCGACCTGCCCACCGCCGTGCTCGGTGGCGTGAGCGGTGCCGACGCCGAGGAACTGCTGACCGCCCAGGGCAACGGTGAGGTCGACCCGGCGGTGCGCGACCGGCTGGTGGCCGCGACCGGTGGCAACCCGCTCGCGCTCGGTGAGCTCGCCGCCGCGCTGACCGGTGACCAGCTGGCCGGGCGGGCGCCGCTGCCGACCCCGCTTCCGTTGACCGGCGGGGTCGAGCGCGGGTTCCTCGACCGGGTCCGTCGCCTGAGCGCGCCGGCCCAGCGGCTGCTGCTCCTGGTCGCAGCCGACGACACGGGCCGGCTGACCGTGGTCCGCGACGCCGCCTCGCGTCTCGACATCGCCGACGCCGCCCTGGACGAGGCAGAGGGGATCGGGCTGCTCCGCGTCGACGGCGACACCCTGGCGCTGTACCACCCGCTGGTCCGCTCGGCGGTGTACCGGGCGGCCACCAGCGCGCAGCGCCGCGCTGCCCACCGAGCGTTGGCCGACGTCCTCGGCGCCGACCCCGACAGGCGCGCCTGGCACCTGGCCGCGGCGGCCGATCGGCCCGACGAGACGGTGGTCGGCGCGCTCGACGGCGTCGCCGAGCGCGCCGCCGCCCGCGGAGGACACGAGGCCGCCTCCGCCGCCTGGGCCCGCGCCGCCGAACTGACCGTCGACAGCGCCGCCCGCGGCCGGCGGCTGTTCTCCGCTGCCTCTTCGGCCTGGCTCGGCGCCCATCCGTCGCACGCCGCCGGGCTGGCGGCCGCCGCCGCGGCCGACCTCACCGACCCGGTGCAGCGCGCACGGCTGCTGCTGCTGCAGGGCCAGATCGAGTGGAACACCCACTCCCTCGACGACGGCTACGACCTCGTCCTGGAGGCCGCCACCCTCGCCGCCACAGCCGACGAGGCGACCGCGCGGCCGCTGGCGATGCTCGCTGCGGCGCTGTCGGCGTTCGGGGCGCGCTCCCCGCGCCCGGTCGACCCCGCCACGCTGGTCGGCCAACCTCCCGCCGACGCACCGGCCACCGGCCGGGCTGCCTGGGAGCTGCTGCAGGGGTTCGCCGCCGTCGGCCGGCGGGACTGGGCGCACGCCGCGGCCGCGTTCCGGCGCGCGTTCGACCTGACCGACGCCGAGGCGCTCGACGGCGACCACGTGCTGCAGCCCAACCTCGGCATCGCCGCCTGGCTCATCGACGACGACGAGCGCAGCCTGCGGCTGCACGCCGAGCAGCTGACCGCCGCCCGCCGCGCCGGCGCGCTCAACATGGTCGAGCACGCCCTCACCCGCGGGTTCCCCGCGCAGCTGGCGACCGGGGCGTGGACGAGAGCCGCCGCAGCCGCCGCCGAGGCGCTGCCGCTGACCGCGAGCACCGGCTCCACTGGGCTGACCGCCCTGCCCACCGCGCAGCTGGCGGTGATCGCGGCCCTGCGCGGGGACGATGCCGCCAACCGCCACCTCGCCGACGTTGCCGCGGTCCGCGCGGCGCACCCGGTCGGCATCACCGACAGCCTCGTCACCGACCTGGCGCACTGGGCGCAGGCGCTGCGCGGCGCCGACCGGCCCGCGCCCGCGCTGCACCACCTGGAGCAGCTGCAGAACCCGATGCTGCGCCGCATGGCCGCCCTGGACGTCTTCGACATCGCCGTCCGCGCCGGCCGGACCGACGTCGTGCGCAGGTGGCTGGCCGAGGTCGAGCAGTTCGCCGCGGCCACCGGCATCGCCTCGGCGGTCGCCGTCACCGAGCACGGCCGCGCGCTGCTCGCCGACGGCCCGGACGCCGAGAAGCACTTCCTGGACGGCCTCGATGCGCACGCCGCCTCGCCGCGGCTGCCCGACCGGGCCCGCACCCAGCTTGCCTTCGGTGAGCACCTGCGGCGCACCCGACGGCGGGTCGACGCCCGCGAGCACCTGCGGGCCGCGCTCACCGTCTTCGAGGAGCTCGGCGCCGCGCCCTACGCCGAACGGGCCGCCCAGGAGTTGCGCGCCTCCGGGGAGACCGCCCGCCGCCGCGACGTCACCACCACCACCGAACTGACCGCGCAGGAGCGCCAGGTCGCCGCACTCGTCCGGCAGGGCCTGTCGAATCGGGACGTCGCGGCGCGGCTGTTCGTGTCCCCCCGCACCGTCGACTTCCACCTGCGCAACGTGTTCAGCAAGCTCGGCGTGGCCTCCCGGGCGGAGCTCACCGCTCTTCCGGTCGACTAGCCGCAGGGCTCGGGCCTGCTCCGTCGCCGTGCCGGCGCCCGGAACCGACCTGGCGGTTCTCCCCGGGTGCCCGGACCGGCCGGCGCGACGTGCCCGGCCGGCACGTTCCCGGCCTGCCCGGGCAGACCTGCCGCGGCTCCGCCCGGCTCGCCTCCTCGGCGCTCACGCCGGGCGCTGGCCGCCCGGCTCATCGCGGTCGCCGCCGGGCCGCAGCAGCCCACCGGCCCGGCCCCGGCAATCCCGGCGGTTCTCCCGGCGTGACGCCGGCGGTCCGTTCCTAGCGTCGGCCTCAGCTCACCGAGCCACTGATCCGCGACCGACCGCGCACCTGAGGAGCCCTGGATGGCCCACCACCCCACCCCTGCTGCACGTCCCGCGCGGACCGGCCTGCTCGCCGGGCTGCTCGCCGCCGCGGCCGGTGAGATCGCCGCTTCCGCCACGCGCCGTGGCCGCTCACCGTCCTCCGGTCTGGCCCGCGGCCTGGTCGACGCCGCCCCCGCGATGCTCGTCGACGGCGGCGTCGGCCTCGTCGGCCGGGCCGACAAACCCGGCCTGGCCGTGCTCGCGGCCGGTGCCAGCGGCCTCGCCGCCACCGTTGGCGGCACCGTGGCCGGCCGCCGCCCGCTGCTCGGTGCCGCCCTGGCCGTTGCTCCGCACGCCGTCGGCGGCTACCTGGCCCTGCGCCGCGGCGACGCCTCGACGCGGGACACCGCCGCCGCCACGGCCGCCGGCATGCTCACCGCCGCGGCCGCGGTCGCCCCGCTGCCGGTACCGCCGCCGGCCGTGCTGGCCGCCGCCATGGCGGGTACGGGCGCGGTCGTGGCCGCCGACCGGCGGGCGCGTCGTCGGGGCGCCGCCGCGCTGCGCGACCAGGTGGCACTGCCCGCACCCGTCCGGCCGCTGCCGCCCGTGTCTGCCGCCGACGCCGCCCGGTGTCCGGGCGTCGCCCCGCTGCTGGCCGAGCCCGGTGAGCTGGTCGTCATCGACGTCACCGTCCCCGAGCCGCGCACCGACCTGGAGACCTGGCGACTCGAGGTGGACGGCGAGGCGGAACGGCCGCTGTCGCTCACCTTGCCCGAGGTGCTCGCGCTGCCGTTGGAGGAGCGGGACCTGCTGATGATCTGCGTGCACAACCCGGTCGGCGGCGACCGGATGGGCTGCGCCCGCTGGACCGGTGTCGGCCTGGCCGACCTGCTCGAGCGGGCCGGCGTCACTGACGACGACGGCTGGTTGGTCGCCGAGGCCGTCGACGGCTACACCAACGTGCTCCCGCTCGACGCGGCCCGCCGGCACGGCTTCCTCGCCGTCGGCATGGCCGGCCAACCGCTGCCCCGCGAGCACGGCGGTCCCGCCCGGCTGCTCGTCTCCGGCCGGCACGGGCAGGACGGCAACATCAAGTGGCTGCGGCGGCTGACCGTCACCGCGACACCTCCACCGTCCTACTGGGGCTCGCGCGGCTGGACCGACGGCACCTACCCGGTGCACCCGTCCTCCCGCATCGACGCCCCCGGCCGGCACGCCCACGTCCAGGGAGGCGAGGCCACGATCCGCGGCTACGCCTGGGCACCGCCCGTCGGCGTCGACCGCGTGCAGCTGCAGACCGACGGCGGCCCGTGGACCGACGCCACCCTCGGCGTCGACCTCGGCCCGGACGCCTGGCGGCCGTGGACAGCCCGATGGGCGGCCACGCCCGGTACGCACCGGCTGCGCGTCCGGTGCCGCACGACCACCGGCCAGTGGCAGGAGGGGACGACCACGACACCTTTCCCGCACGGCGTGCGCGGCCTCCACGCCATCACCGTCCACGTCGGCGGCAGTCCCGGCGGTCCGGCGCTGCGCCGGCTGGTCGGCCCGGGCGTCACCCGTGCGAGCTGGGCGGTGCGGAGTGTCGCCGCGTGGCGTCATCGAGAGCCCAGCGGTCCAGCCGCGACCCGGCCCGCCGACCCGGCCACCTGACCTCACGCATCGCCCCCCACCCGCACCATTCACTCCGACCGTTCTGCGCCGTTCGCAGGAGAGGTGTTCCGATCAGCGCTCTTCCCTGACCTCACAGGAGATCGTCATCGAGACGTTCCCCCCTTGTCCGGAGGTGATTGCGGCGGGACCGCTCTAGGGCACCATCTCCGACGTGACCACCGTTCGCATCGCCCAGGACGACGCCGCCGACGACCTGCTCGGACGCGACCCGCTCGCGCTCCTCCTCGGGATGCTCCTGGACCAGCAGTTCCCGATGGAGCGCGCGTTCGCCGGCCCCCGCCTGCTGGCCGACCGGCTCGGGGTGGAGACCCTCGACGCCGCGGCGATCGCCACCGCCGACCCGGAGCACCTGGCGCAGGTGTTCCAGGGGCCGCCCGCGGTGCACCGGTACCCGGGCTCCATGGCGGCTCGCGCCCAGGCGCTGTGCCAACTGCTGGTCGACCGCTACGACGGCCGGGCCGAGCGGCTGTGGGCCGACGCCCCGGACGGCGCGACGCTGCTCCGGCGGGTCGGGGAGCTGCCGGGCTTCGGCGCCCAGAAGGCGAAGATCTTCGTCGCGCTCCTCGGCAAGCAGTACGGCGTCACGCCGCCGGGCTGGCGGGAGGCGGCGGGGGAGTACGGCGCGGAGGGTTCGCGCCGCTCGGTCGCCGACATCACCGACCCGGCCTCGCTGGCCGAGGTGCGCGCCCACAAGCAGTCGGTGAAGCAGGCCGCCAAGGAGGCGAAGGTCGCCCGGGGCTGACCGGCCGGGCTCGTGCTTAGCCACCTGCATGGCGAGCGATCGGGTGGCACGATGGGCGGGTGAGGAGCCGGGGGCTCCGGGGGCCGGTCGTTCCATCCAGCGCGACCCACAGCCGACCACCGCCGCCCTTCCCCCGGCCCGGTCCAGGAAGGGCGTCCGTGGCCTCCAGCCAGCCGACCAGCCGACAGCAGCGCAGTGAGCCGCTGCTCATCACCGAGGCTGCCCCCAGCCTCTCCGAACAGCACGACGCCCGCGTGCGGCGCTACCTCATCACGATGGGCATCCGCTGCCTCAGCGTGATCGCCGCAGCGGTCAGCTACCAGTACTCGCTGTGGCTGATGATCGGTTTCGCGGTCCTCGGCACGATCCTGCCGTGGATCGCGGTGGTCATGGCCAACGACCGCCCGCCGAAGAAGAAGCTCGACCCGAACCGCTACCGGCCCTCCCCGCCGGACCGGATCCTGGAGTCCGGCAGCAGCAAGGCTCGCGTCATCGACATGTGAGCCGGCGGGCTCCGGGCCGGGCCACCACCACGGCGACCCGGCCTTCGGGCGTCGCCCGGCCACGTGCCCGACGGCAGCACCCCGGCGGCGGGGGCGTCGTCCACCTCTGGGGGAGAGGACGGACGGAGTTCCGGTGGAGGCGTTGGGCGGCCTGTCATCATGGTGGCGCCCCGTGACGGCCGGATCCCGGCCCGAACCCGAGAACTGAGGGAGCAGCCCATGAGCAGCGCCGACATCCTCGAGCGCCCGGACGTCCGCGACGCCGACACCGGCAACGCCAACGAGGTCTTCCACTACGTGAAGAAGAACCAGATCGCCGAGAGCGCGGTCATGGGCACCATGGTCGAGGCGCTGTGCGGTGAGGTCTTCCCGGTGACCAAGAGCCCGAAGCCGGGCAGCCCGGTCTGCCCGGCCTGCCAGGAGGTCTACAACCAGCTGAAGAAGTGAAGGACCCCGTCCTCCTCACCCCTCGCAAGCTCGGGGTGGGCCTCTGGACGGGGCGGGCCCGGGGGCCGTTCCATCGAGGACGGGCCGGGCGCGGGGCCGATCAGCGCAGGCCGAGCTTGTGGGCCTCCAGCTCGATCTTGGCGGCACGACGGCGCTGCCGGCGGTCCTCGTGGCGCTTGCGCGGTGCCGGCCAGCGGGACTCGACCGTGGCGTTGAGCTCGGCGCCCAGCAGCATGGAGAAGCCCAGCAGGAAGCAGTACAGCAGCGCCGCGATCGGCGCCGCCAGTGCCCCGTAGGGCAGTGCCGTGGTGAGGATGTCGGCCACGTAGCCGCGGAGCACCACCGCCGCGGCGATGAAGAAGCCGACGGCGAACAGCCCGCCGGGCAGGTGCCGGTGCCAGGGGATCCGCCGGGGCAGGATCACGTGGTAGAAGCTCGTGAGCGCCAGGACCAGCCCGATCACCACGACCGGCCAGTACACGGCGTCGACGAGCAGCGTGGCGGTGTCCTGCCAGTCGGTCGGCAGCAGGGCCACCAGGGTCCCGCGCCCGAGCACCAGCAGCGGCAGTGTCAGCACGGCGATGACCAGGCCGATGACGAACAGCCACAGGGCCATGAGGCGGGTCCGGATGGGGCCCCGGACGTCCCGCTGGTCGTAGGCGATGACGATCGTGTTCATGAACGTCGCCGTGGCGGAGGAGCCGGCCCACAGCGAGACCAGGAAACCCAGGCTCACGATGTCCAGCCGCCCCGAGTTGAGGATGTCGTTGAGCGTCGGCTGGACCAGGTCGGCCACGACACCCTCGGTGAGCGCCTCCGCGGACGCGGCGACCAGCTCGGCCTCGATCTGCTCGACCGCGTCGGTGCCGATCCACGAGCTCAGGTAGCCCAGCGACCCGAGCAGCCCGATGAGCAGCGGGGGGACCGACAGGATCTGCCAGAACGCGGCCTCGGCGGACAGCCCGAGGATGCGGTCCTGCCAGGCCTTGGCCAGCGTCCGACCCAGCACGTGCAGCGGCACCCGGATCGGGGCCGGCCAGCCGGCCACGCGGGTGCGCCGGACGCGGGTGGCACCCGCGGGCACCGGGTCCACCAGGTCCCGGTCCGGGGTCGGCTGCTCCACGGAGGAGCGCGGAACAGCGGCGGCCACCCGCTCAGTGTGCACGCCTGCCCGTCGGCGCGTGACCGGTCCACCGGGCCGGCCGCCCGCCGCGCGAGGAGGAGGCGTCAGCCGCCCGGCGTCGCCGTCGGCGTGCCGGGAGCGGCCGTCTCGCCCCCTGTGGTCTCGCCCTCTGCCGTCTCGCCGGCTGCCGGCTCGGCCGGCGGCGGGACGCACCGGATGACCGCCTCGGCGGCGTAGCGGGTCTCGAAGGCCTCCCGCCGGAGCTCGGCGCCGGTGTTCAGGTCCTGGAACACCCGGGTCACGGTGATGTCGAAGCCGGTCGAGCCGGACTGCGGGGTGCAGTTGCCGTCATCGATCTTCTCCTGCACGGCCGGGGCCCGGAGGTTGCGGCGTTCGCTGCTGATCGACTCGATGTCGTAGCGCTTGGTGCCCCAGAAGGTCACCGTGATCGACCCGGGCACCCACTCGGTCTGCACGTAGATGCCGGCGTCGGTGTCGTTGCGCCACTTGAGGTCGATCTGCCCCTCGTACACCGTCGCCTCCCGGCCGGCGGGGTAGCGGCTGATGTAGAAGCTGTGCGGCTTGTGGTAGACGTCCTCGAGGCCGGCGAAGAAGACGGCGTTGAACATCGTGGTGGCGAACTGGCTGATCCCGCCACCGACCGCCTGGGAGATCTCGCCGCCGCTGATCACCGCGGCCGGCACGTACCCCTGCGCCGTGCCGCGAGGGCCCGTGTAGCCGTTCAGGCTGAACGTCTCCCCGGGGCGCACCAGCGCGCCGTCCACCTCGGCGGCGACCACGCGGATGTTCGTGCCGCTGGCCGCGTTGGTGAAGTTCGTGGTGAAGGAGCTGACCTCTTCCGTGATGCCCAGCGCCTCCGCCTGCTCGGTGGTGAAGGCGGCCGGCACGGGGCCGAGGACGGCGGTGACCTCGCGGGGAGCCGGCTGGGCGAGCACCGGCATCAACTGCTCGGCCAGGTCGGCGGGGTTGATGCCCTCCCCGTCGACCGACGGGACGACGGCGATCGAGCCACCGGACACCTCGAAGCGGGCGTCCTGCGCGGGGGAGCCGAAGACGGCGAACTGGTCGCCCATCTGTGCCTGCAGCACGTCGGGGTCGATGGCGACGTCGAGGGTTCCGTCCTCCTGCGGGGTGAAGGTCAGCGATGCGGCGATCGCCGGCACCGTGACCTCCGCGGAGTCGGCACCGTCGGCGCCCACGACCCGCACCGGAGCCGACAGGGCGGGGGTGACCGTCTCCTCCAGCACCCGCTGGGCCTCGCTGACGGGCACCGTCGCCGGGTCGACGTCGACGGGCAGCTCGATGACCTGGCTCGGATCGCCTCCGCTGGCCAGGGCATCGGTGATCGCCTCGGCGGCGCCCTCGCGGTCCAGGCGGCGTCCGTCCTCGGCCTGGACCACCCGGGGTTCGGTGCCCTCGATGGCCACGGTCGCCTCGATCGGGGGCTGGTCGACGGTGGCGGCCAGCTGGTCGACCTGTGCGGTGAGCGCGGTCTCGTCACCGGTGAGCACCGGGGTGACGGTGCGGTCGGCGAACAGCGAGGACAGCCGTGTCCAGGGGTTGAGCGGCTGGTCGTCGGCGGCGTCCACGGTGGCCGGCACGTCGAGGGTGATCCCGGCGGCCGGGGGGTGCACGACGCCCTCGACGTCATCGGCGCGCACCGGGTGGTCGGCGGCGACGCGGGGTGCCAGCTCGTCCTCCAGCCGCATCGAGGCAGCCGCCGGGGTCAGCCCACCGAGATCCACGCCGCCGACCACGGTGTTCCGGGGCACGTCGCCCGAGGAGGCTGCGAGGTCGATGCCGTAGGCCGCGCCGAGCACGACGACCGCTGCCGCCGGGGCCAGCACGGCGGTCCGTCGCCACCACGGGCGGCCGGGGCCGGCGTCGTCGGCGGGCGGGCCGTCGGGGCCGTCGCTGTCGGGGCCATCGGGGCCATCGTCGTGCCCGGCCGTGGGGGCCGCGGCGGCGGTGGTACCGCCGTCGTCCCGTCCCGGGCCGGCCGGCAGCAGCGCCGTGGACTCCTCGGGGGTGGGGTCGGCGTCGGGGTGGGACGGGCCGGTGCCGTCGGCCGGGCCGGGGTCGTCACCGGCGGCGGTGGCTTCCGGGGCGGTGGCTTCCGGGGCGGGCGGCTCGGCGGCGGGCGGCTCGACGGCGGGGACCTCGACCGGCCGGGTGGCCGACCAGGAGGCGGTCTCGTCGATCGGCGGCGCCGCCACGACCTCGTCCGGTGCTGCAGCGCGGTCCGGTGCTGCGCCGGCGTCGGGGCCGGCGGGCTCCGTGGTCCCGGAGGCCTCCGTGTGCCTCGTGGGCCTCGTGGGCTCGGCGGCCTCCGGAGCGCGGGGCGGGGAGACGGCGGACGGTGGCGGGGTGGGGCGGCCGCTGCTCACCGTGCCGTCCGGGTGCAGTCGCACCGTGTCGCTGTCTCGGGCGGGGTCCTGCGGCATGACACGTACTCCTGCTCGATCGGGACGGCCGGGCCGTCCCGGGGACGACGAAGCCGCCGGCCCCCCGTCCGCGCGAGGCGGGGGCGGGGAGTCGGCGGCTTCGTCGAGTGAGGGCTTCATCGCTGGCGCGACGATAGAGGCCCTCCTCAGTTGCTGAGGCGCGCCTCGCCGTCGGTGTCGATGATGTCGACGGCGATGTCGCGGAGCTTGCTGTCGTACTCACGGGCGTGGTGCCCGCAGAACACGAGGTCGCTGCCGTTGCCGAGGACCACGCGCACCTTGGCCAGAGCCCCACAGCGGTCGCAGTGGAAGGGAACGACGAGGTCGTCGGTCGGCGGGGTCGTCGTCAGCGTCTGGGTCATCTGGCTCATCACTCGCTCTCTACCGCACGGACCCGCGGCTGCGGATCGGCCTCCTGCACAGCGCCAGGATGGCCCCTCGTGTTCCCGATCCACACTCCGATGTGCACGGACTCGCCGAATGAGATGAGTACGTGACCGACGGGGTGCGGTGGTGCTGGTGATCGGGTCAGCAGGGGACGTCACTGGTTTCGGAACTCGGTCCGGGTGGTTCACGTGCTGGTCGTGCTGCGCCGGCTCAGGCCGACGGTGGGTCCGCTGCTGTTCTGATGGGGCCCACGCTACGCCGTCTACCCGGTCCGTGCCGCCGTACACCGAGCCGTCACCCGTCAGAGGCGCTGGGATCGCCCGCGAGGCGCACACCGGAGCGGCCAGGCGGGTGTCCACCCGGTGTCCGGCTAGGGTCGTGCGCGTGGCGCTGTCCGACGAGGCGGATCCGATGGCCGGCATGGTCGAGGCCGGGCTCGGCGGCCGGGCCGAGGGCGTGACCGAGGTGGTCACCGGGGGCCTGCGGCCGCAGGCGCTGCTGCTGGCGTTCTTCGCCGAGCACGTCCTGGACCGGGGTGTGCTGGTGGCGACCGGGAGCCTGCTGGAGGTGCTGGAACGGGCCGGGGTGTCCGAGCACGCGACGCGCTCGACGCTGAGCCGGATGGCCCGCGGTGACCTGCTCACCCGGGTGCGGCGTGGGCGGCAGGTCTACCTGGGGCTGACCCGTCGCTCCCAGGAGGTGCTGCGCGACGGCGGCCGGCGGGTGTGGCACTCCGGCGTGGTGAACGAGAACTGGGACGGCACGTGGGTGCTGCTCGGCTTCTCGCTGCCCGAGTCCTGGCAGCGCCAGCGGCACGAGTTGCGCTCGCAGCTGGCGTGGGCCGGGTTCGCCCCGCTGCAGGGCGGGCTCTGGGTGGCGCCGTCCGGGGTCGACCTGACGGCCGTGGGCCAGGACCCGGCGGTCGCCCCGCTCATCCGGGTCTTCGCCGCCAGTGCGCTGCCACCGACCGACGTCGACGCCATGGTGCGCGACGCCTGGGACCTGACGGCGATCGCGGGCCGGTACACCGGCTTCCTCGAGCGCTGGGAGCTCCCGGAGCACCGGCCGCGGCTGCCCGGGCTGGCCCTGCAGCTCACCCTCGACGCGGACTGGCTGCAGGTGATCCGCCGGGACCCGCGGCTGCCGGCCCGGCACCTGCCGCCGGGTTGGCCGGCGGCCCGGGCGCAGCAGGTGTTCCGGTCGCTGCACGCGGAGTTCGACGCGGAGGCTCGTTCGGTCGCCGACGCCGTCCTGGACACGATCCCCGAGGAGGAGGGCGGCGCCTGAGGCCGCCGTCCCCGGGCCGGGACGCAGCAGGGCCCCCGAGCGGATCGCCCGGGGGCCCTGCACGGCCAGTCATTGCCGGCCACTCTTGATGGCCCCTCTCCAGGGGCCCGCGCCGAGCTTGCGAGGCGTGGGGTGGAGAGGGGTCCTTCCTCAGTCCAGGTAGTCGCGCAGCACCTGCGACCGGCTCGGGTGCCGGAGCTTCGACATCGTCTTGGACTCGATCTGCCGGATCCGCTCGCGGGTGACCCCGTAGACCTGGCCGATCTCGTCGAGGGTGCGCGGCTGGCCGTCGGTGAGACCGAAGCGCAGCCGGACCACGCCGGCCTCCCGCTCCGACAGGGTCTGCAGCACGCTGGTCAGCTGGTCCTGCATGAGGGTGAAGCTGACCGCGTCGACCGCGACGACCGCCTCGGAGTCCTCGATGAAGTCACCGAGCTGGCTGTCGCCCTCGTCGCCGATGGTCTGGTCGAGGCTGATCGGCTCCCGGGCGTACTGCTGGATCTCCAGCACCTTGTCCGGGGTGATGTCCATCTCCTTGGCCAGCTCCTCCGGGGTGGGCTCGCGGCCCAGGTCCTGGAGCAGCTCGCGCTGGATGCGGCCGAGCTTGTTGATGACCTCGACCATGTGCACCGGGATGCGGATGGTGCGGGCCTGGTCGGCCATGGCCCGGGTGATGGCCTGGCGGATCCACCAGGTGGCGTAGGTGGAGAACTTGTAGCCCTTGGTGTAGTCGAACTTCTCCACCGCGCGGATCAGGCCCAGGTTCCCCTCCTGGATCAGGTCCAGGAAGGCCATGCCGCGGCCGGTGTAGCGCTTGGCGAGGGAGACCACCAGGCGGAGGTTGGCCTCCAGCAGGTGGTTCTTGGCGCGCTCGCCGTCGCGGACGATCCAGTTGAGGTCGCGGCGCATCTGCGGGGAGAGCTTCTGGCCCTCCTCCTCGACCTGGCGCAGCCGCTCGGCGCCGTAGAGCCCGGCCTCGATCCGCTTGGCGAGGTCGACCTCCTCCTCGGCGGTGAGCAGGGCGACCTTGCCGATCTGCTTGAGGTAGGCGCGGACGGAGTCGGCCGACGCGGTGAGCTCGGCGTCCTTGCGCGCCTGGCGCAGCGCCTCGGACTCCTCCTCGTCGTCCCACTCGAAGTCGGGGCCGCCCTCGGCCTCCTTCTCCTCGGGCTCGGCGACCGCGACACCGTCCTTGCCGGTGACGACGGTCTCGTCGAGCTTGAGGCCCTCCGCGCCGGCGTCGACGACGGCGACGGCCGCGCCGTCGGACGCGACGGCCGTCAGCACGGTGCCCTCACCGCTGCCGGGGGAGGGGGTGATGGTCGGCTTGCGCGCCGGGGCCTTCTTCGCCGTGGTCGTGCCGGCGGCCTTCTTGGCCGGGGCCTTCTTCGCGGCGGCCACGGTGGCGGTGGACTGCGACGTGGCGCTGGAGCGCGCGGCGACCGTCCTCGGGCGGCTCACGGCGGCTGCTTCCGGACCCTGCTGATCGGCGGGCACTCAGGTTCCTTCCCGTACTGCGGTGCGTTCCTCGAGGACCGTGTGGCCCGCGGGCAGCGGCCCCGACGCCGGCCCGGCGGCAGGCCCCGACGGTGGATCGCCCGGTGTTTGGCCGGGTGATCGACAGGGGATGACCTGCTGGCTGGGGCAGCGGCGGTGATGGGGCTCTTCCATTGTAGCGACGCCCCGGCGCCGGTCCACTGGTTCGCACCGGGAAGAGGCGCCGCCACCTGCGCCGTCCCCCCGCCGGGGGAGGCGTCCGGCCCCGGCGGGGTCACCCCCGGCGTCCGGCCGGCCTCACTGCCCGATGTGCTCCTCCGCGGCGAGCGCCGCGCCCACGATGCCGGCGTCGTTCAGCAGCTGGGCGGGTACCACCCGGGTGCGGGTGGAGAGCAGCGGGACCCACTTGTCGGACTTCTTGCTGACCCCGCCGCCGACGATGATCAGGTCGGGCCAGAGGCTGAGCTCCAGGACGTCCAGGTACCGGTCCACGCGCTGGGCCCACTCCGGGTAGCTCAGCCCCTCCCGTTCGCGGGCGGAGGCGGAGGCGCGCTTCTCGCCGTCCTCGCCGTCGACCTCGATGTGCCCGAACTCGGTGTTGGGCACCAGCCGCCCGTCGATGAAGAGCGCGCTGCCGATGCCGGTGCCGAAGGTGAGCATGAGCACCAGGCCGCGCTCGCCCCGGCCCGCGCCGTAGGCCATCTCGGCGATCCCGGCGGCGTCGGCGTCGTTGAGCGTCTGCACGGTGCCGGGGATCTGGGCCTCGAGCTCCGCGGCCAGGTTCGTGCCGATCCAGCTCTTGTCCATGTTCGCGGCGGTGTAGGCCTCGCCGTGCTTCATCACCCCGGGGTAGGTGACGCCGATGCGCCCCTCCCAGTCGAAGCGACCGACGATCTCGCCGACGACCTCGCAGACGGCCCCGGGCAGCGACGGCTGCGGCGTCGGGATCCGCACCCGCTCACCGACCAGCTCGCCCTTGTCCAGGTCGACCACGCAACCCTTGATGCCGCTGCCACCGATGTCCACTCCGAAGCCCTGCACGGGGGGAGGCTAACGACCGCCCGGGGTGACGGCACAGGGGTCGGGCACGCGGGTCGGGCAGGATCCCTCTCCGTGATGACCTCCGGCACCAGCGCGTCCCCGTCCGGCACCAGCGCGTCCGCCTCCGGCGCCGGCGCGCCCGACCTCCGCACCGAGCTGCTCGAGCTGGCCCGCGCCACGGCCGAGGAGGCCGCAGCCCTGGTCGGGGCCGGCCGGAGCACCGCGGCCGACCAGGTGGACACCAAGTCCAGCCCGGTCGACGTCGTCACCGCCGTGGACACCGCCAGCGAGGCGCTGATCGTCCGGCGGCTCACCGAGGCCCGGCCCGACGACGGCGTGCTCGGGGAGGAGGGGGCGGCCCGCGAGGGCACCAGCGGAGTCCGGTGGGTGGTCGACCCGATCGACGGCACCGTGAACTTCCTCTACGGGCTGCCGGCCTACGCCGTCTCCATCGCCGCCGAGGTCGACGGGCGGACCGAGGTGGGGGTGGTGCTCAACGTGTCCACCGGGGAGCTGTTCACCGCGGTGCGCGGGCGGGGTGCGTGGTTGACCGCCCCGGGTGCCGCCGCCATCCAGCTGCACGGCAGCCGGCCGGCCTCGCTGGACCGCGCACTGGTGGCAACCGGGTTCGGTTACCGCGTCGAGCAGCGGCGCGCCCAGGGCGCCGTCGTGGCCGAGCTGCTGCCCGAGGTGCGGGACATCCGCCGGGTCGGCTGCGCCTCGCTGGACCTGTGCGCGGCAGCCGCCGGGCGGGTCGACGCCTACTACGAGCTGGACCTCAAGCCGTGGGATCACGCTGCCGGGGCGCTGGTGGCGGCGGAGGCGGGCCTGGTGGTCACCGGGACCGGCGGGCGGCCGTTCGCCGAGCCGATGGCGGTGGCGGCGGCCCCGCAGGTCGCCGGGGCGCTGGTGGAGCTGCTGGAACGGCTGCACGCGGGGCGCTGACGAAGGGGCCCCCGTGCCCCACCGCGAGTTCGCGGCGGGGGCACGAGGGCCTGACCGGACGGGCGTCCGGACGTGCGGCGGGACGGTGCCGCCGGGCGTCAGCAGGTGGGGTCGGCGTCGGCTGCGGGGGCCAGGGCCGCCGTGACCTGCTCGGGGCTGGCGAGCCCGTTGAAGTCCGGGCCGAGCACCACGTCGACCCGGGCGTCGGCCCGGGTGTCGGGGCGGTCGGTCACGCCCGGTACGTGAACCTCCACGAACCTGGCGGCCTCCCGGCCGCGGGAGCCGAACCGCAGCTCACCGACCCCGGTGACCTCTGCGCCGCTGGCGTCGTTGGCGACCTCGTCGACGACGAAGCCACGGGCGGCGAGCGCGGCGGACACCTCACCGGCCAGCCCGCCCCGGTCGGTGGCGTTGAGCACCCGCAGCGTCACCGTGGCGGGGTCGAGGGACGGCGGGGCCTCCTCGGCCTGGCTGCAGGCGGCCGCCTCGGCCTGGTCCCGGGCCCGCTCGTCCCCGAGCACGTTCCACCAGACGCCGAGCGCGGCGAGGGCGAGCACCAGCAGGAAGACGAGCGCCGGCAGGGGCCTGCGCCCCCGGGTGCCGGGGGGACGCTGCGTGCTGTCACTTCCCGGCTCGCTCACGGCCCGTGACTCTAGTGGCGCGTGGGATCGTCAGAGCGCACCGTCGGCCAGCGCGGCGCGTCCCCGCTCCACGCAGGGGCCGATCTTGTCCGCGAAGCCCGTGGTGTCCTTGCCGGCCATCGCGCCGGCGCGGGAGCGCGCCACCACGCCGGCGACGATCGCGGCGAACTTGAACCAGGCGAAGCCGACGTACCAGGACAGGTCGGTCAGATCGGCGCCGGCGCGGGCGGCGTACCGCTGGGCCAGCTCCCGGCGGGTGGGGAACCCGGGCAGGGTCGTCACCGGCGAGATGGTCAACCCCGTGTCCTCCCCGGCCTGCGGCCAGTAGACGAAGAGCATGCCCAGGTCGGTGAGCGGGTCGCCCAGGGTCGACATCTCCCAGTCCAGCACCGCCCGCACCCGGCCCGGCTCGGCCGGGTCGAGCAGGCAGTTGTCCAGCCGGTAGTCGCCGTGGGTGATGCCCGCTCGTCGGCTCGTCGGCACGCGGGCGGCCAGTTCGGCGGCGAGGGCATCCAGGGCCGGGCGGTCGGTGTCCCGGGTGGCCTCCCACTGCGTGGTCCAGCGGCGCACCTGCCGCTGCAGGAACCCCTCCGGCCGGCCGAAGTCGGCCAGGCCCACGGCGGCCGGGTCGACCGCGTGCAGGTCGGCCAGCACGTCGACCAGGCCGTCGGCCACCGCCCGGCGCCGGTCGGGCTCGTCGGCGTAGCCGGGCGGCAGGTCCGTGGCCACGTGCACGCCGACCACCCGCTCCATCACGTAGAACGGCGCACCCAGGACGGCGGGGTCGGTCTCCAGGTGGACGGTCCGGGGCACCGGCACCGGGGTGCCGGCCAGCGCGGAGATCACCCGGTGCTCCCGCGCCATGTCGTGCGCGGTCGCCAGGACGGCGCCCGTGGGCGGCCGGCGCAGCACGAGTGCGTCGTCGGCCGAGCCGCCCTCGGGGGTGATGACGTACGTGAGGTTGGACATGCCCGCGGTGATCAGTTCCACCCGCACCGAACGCCACGCGTCGTCCCCGAGCACCCGGGCCAGATGAGGCCCGAGGACGGTCGGATCGACACCCACCGGAGTCGCCATCGGCGCAGGGTAGCCTCTGGCGCTCCCCGTGCTGGGCGGCCGCCCAGCGGTCGTTCCGCGCGCCCGATGTGTCGCCCTCGCCCGGGCGGGCACAAACCGGGGCCGGACCACGTTGGGGGGCCTGCCGGAGTGCGGGCGTCCCACCCCGTGGGCCCCGGCCGGCGACCGACACCCGGCCGCTCCGGCGACCGGGACCACCGGCCGGTGGCGCCCCGGCGCCGCCGGCGACGAACGGGCAGCACGCCCGCGATGAACAGAAAGAAGGGGCACCCCATGGCCACCGACTACGACGCCCCCCGCCGCAACGAGGCCGACGAGCTCGGGGAGGACTCCCTCGAGGAGCTCAAGGCCCGCCGCGCGGAGGCGCAGTCGTCCTCGGTCGACGTCGACGAGACCGACTTCAACGAGAACCTCGAGCTCCCCGGTGCCGACCTCTCCAACGAGGAGCTCACGGTCCGGGTGCTGCCCAAGCAGGAGGACGAGTTCACCTGCTCCCGCTGCTTCCTCGTGCAGCACCGCAGCCGGCTGGTCTCCAGCCGCGGCGACCAGCTGTTCTGCCGCGACTGCTCCTGAAGAAGGACCCCCGTGCCCCCCGCCACTCGCGAGCTCGCGGCGGGACCCCGCACGGGGGCCGTTCCAGCACGTCACCGGCCCCCCGCCGCTCGCGAGCTCGCGGCGGGACCCTGCACGGGGGCCGTTCCAGCACGTCACCGGCCCCCCGCCGCTCGCGAGCTCGCGGCGGGACCCTGCGCGGGGGCCGTTCCAGCACGTCACCGGCCCCGCCGCCACTCGTACGCTCGGGGCGGGGCCCGGCAGCGGGGCCGTTCCAGCACCTCACCTGGGGGACGACGATGAGCGAGTCCGGTCACCGGAACGGCGCGCCGCGGGACGTCCCGCCGGCGCGCCCCGTCGGCGCCACCGAGGAGCCGCTGGTCGGCGAGGTCGTCGGCCCCGGGCTCGGAGCGGCGGCCCGGGCGCTGGCCGACGCCGTCGCCGGACTGCTGGGCCGGGAGGCGGCCCCGGCCTCCTCCCCGGGGCAGGACCGGGCCGGTGCGGGCGCCGCGGGCCGGGTGCTGTCGGAGGTGGCCGCGGCCATCGCCGGCGCCGCCCGATCGGCCCGGGGCGGGGACGACCGCGCTGCCGGCAGCGGCCGGTCGCGCGGGGCCACGGCTCCGGGCGGGCTGCTGGGCGACCTGCTCGACGCCGCCGCCCCCCGGTTGCCGATCCGGGACCGGGCGCGGCTGCGCGCCGCCCACCCCGGCGCCACCGACGAGGAGATCGCCGAGGCGCTGGTCGCCCGGGCGGCCCGCCTGACCGGGGCCGTCGGCGCGGCCACGGGTGGGCTGGCGGCGGCCCAGTGGTTCGCCCCGCCGACGATGCTCGCCGTGCCGCTGGAGCTCGGCGCGCAGACGGCGCTCACCGCCGCCGTCGAGGTTGTCCTCGTCGGCGAGCTGCACGAGCTCGCCGGGCGGCCGGCCGCCGGTGACGCCCGGCGGCGCGCCTCCGCCTACCTGGCCAGCTGGAGCACCCAGCGCGCCGTCGGCACCACCACCTCCGGCGGGCTGTTCGGGACGATCGGCTCGGCCGGGGCAGCGGCGCTGCGCCGCCAGCTCACCCGTCGGCTGGCCCGCAGCACCAGGTCCCTGGCGCCGTTGCTGGTCGGCGCCACCCTCGCTGCGCGGGGCAACCGGAAGGCGACCACCGTGCTGGCCGAGCGGGTGCGCGCGGACCTGCGGACGCCGCTGCCCCCGCCCCGGTCCTGAGCCGCGCCACGCGGCTAGCCTCGCGGCGTGTCCGCACTCCCTCCCGGCCGTCCGGCCCCGGCCGACGACGCCGTCGACGTCCCGGTGCTGCTCACCTCCGCCGGTGCGGTGGCGCCGGCCTACGCCCTCCCCGGTGACGCGGGCGCCGACCTCTGCCTGGCCGAGGACGTCGAGCTCGCCCCGCACCAGCGGGCGCTCGTCGGCACCGGGGTGGCGGTGGCCATCCCGGCCGGGTACGCCGGGTTCGTGCACCCGCGCTCCGGACTCGCCCACCGGCTGGGCCTGAGCCTGGTCAACGCCCCGGGCACGATCGACGCCGGGTACCGCGGCGAGATCAAGGTGAACCTCGTGAACCTCGATCCCGGCGCCACGCTCCGGCTCTCCCGCGGTGACCGGGTCGCCCAGCTGGTCGTGCAGCCGGTGGTGCGGGCCAGGTTCGTGCCGGTGACCGAGCTGCCGGGCAGCGAGCGCGGCAGCGGCGGCCACGGCTCCACCGGCGGCGCCACGGCACTGGTCGCAGACGACACGGCGCTGGCCGCAGACCCCACGGAAGGACGGCCCTGACATGCCCATCGGACGACGGCGCAACCGGATCGACCGGACCCTGCGCGAGCGCGGTGTCCCGCCGGAGCCGCAGGTCCGCGAACGGGTCGAGCTGGAGACCTCCGGTCCGTGGGACGTCGCCGACGCCCCGGACGACGGGATGCCGCGCATCGACCTCGGGTCGTTGCGCCTGCCGGCGCTGCCCGGCATGGAGCTGCGGGTGGAGGTCAACCAGCAGCAGCAGGTGGTCGCTGCCACCCTGCGGGCGGGGGAGTCGCTGCTGCAGGTCTCGGCGTTCGCCGCGCCGCGGGCGGGCGGTCTGTGGGACGAGGTCCGCGCGGAGCTGGCCCGCGGCGCCAGCGGCCAGGGTGGGCGGCTGGCGGAGTCCGAGGGGCCGTTCGGTGCGGAGCTGACCGGCACGGTGGTGGCCACCGCGGCGGCGCAGCCCGGTCAGCCCGCCCCGCCCAGGCCGGAGCGGCGGGCGGCCCGGTTCCTGGGCGTCGACGGCCCGCGGTGGTTCCTGCGCGGGCTGCTGAGCGGGCCGGCCGCGGCGCCGGACGGCGACGCGACCGCCCTGGAGGGCGCGTTCCGGGAGATCGTGGTGGTCCGCGGCAGCCAGCCGATGCCGGTGCGCGACCCGCTGCCCCTCACCCTGCCGCCGCAGGCGGCCGAGCAGCTGGCCCGCCAGCAGCAGCCGGGCCGCCCGGCGGCACCGCCGACCGGCCGTCCGGCGGCACCGCCGGCCGGTACCGCCGGGTGACCGCACCGGCGGTGCACCGCTACGGGCCGGCCACCGACCAGTTCCTCGAGCTCACCCTGCCGGCCGGCGATGCCCCCGCACCGGTCGCGGTGGTCGTGCACGGCGGCTTCTGGCGTGCCCCCTACGGCATCGAGCTGGCCCGCCCGCTGGCCGCCGACCTGGCCGGGCGCGGCTGGGCGGCCGTCGCGGTCGAGTACCGCCGGGTGGGTGCCGGTGGTGGCTGGCCGGCCACCCTCGCCGACGTCGCGGCGGCCGTGGACGCGCTGGCGGAGCTGCCCGGCCGGGGGCGCCTCGACCTCGGTGACGTGACGGTGGTCGGCCACTCGGCGGGCGGCCACCTGGCCGCCTGGCTGGCCGGGCGCGGGTCGCTGCCGCCAGGCGCGCCCGGCGCCGCCCCCCGGGTGCGGGTGACCACCGCGGTGCTGCAGGCCGGCGTGCTCGACCTCGCCGCCGCCGCCGCGGCCGGCCTCGGGAACGGCGCGGCCCAGGAGCTCCTCGGCGGCGGCCCGGGCGACGTCCCCGACCGGTACGCGCTGGCCGATCCGATGCGGCTGCCGCCCACCGGTGCCGCGACGCTGTGCGTGCACGGCACCGAGGACACCTCGGTCCCGCTGGAGCACAGCGAGCGGTACGCCGCGGCGGCCCGGCGTGCCGGTGACCGGGTCGACGTCGACCTCGTGCCCGGTGACCACATGGCGCTCATCGACGTCGCCGGTGAGCCCTGGCGACGCACCGTCGAGTGGCTCAGCACACGCCGGACAGCCGCCCGGTGCGGCACTACCCTGGACCCGTGACCGAGACCAGGGCCGGGGCACCGGCCGCCCAGCCGGGAGCGCGGGGCTGGCTGTCCCGCACCCTGCAGAAGCTCACCGCCGACGACCACGAGGTCGACGCCCGGGCCCTGCAGTCCGACGTCGCCTCCGCCGGCTGCGAGCCGCTCAGCCACTGCCGCAAGGGTGAGGTGGTCACCGTCACCGGTCGGCTGAAGTCGGTCGTCTACACCCCGCGGGAGACGGTGCCCACCCTGGAGGCCGAGTTGTTCGACGGCTCCGGGTCGGTCACCCTCGTCTGGCTCGGCCGGCGGCGGATCCCCGGGATCGAGCCCGGCCGGCGACTGACCGCCCGGGGCCGCTTCGCGGCGTTCGACGGGCGGCGGGTCATCTACAACCCCTGGTACGAGCTGAGCGCCGGGTGACCCGCCCGTCGGGGGCCGGCCGGTCCGACGACGAGGCGTTCACCTTCGACCGGCACCTGGTGCTCGATCAGCTCGGCGGGTGGCGCGGCATGGTCGACGCCTCGCTGCCGACCGTCGCCTTCGTCGTCGCCAACGCCATCGGCGGCCTGCGGGTCGGCATCTGGACGGCGGTCGTCGCTGCGCTGGTGGTGTTCCTGCTGCGGTTGGTCCGGCGGCAGACCGTCCAGCAGGCGATCAGCGGCCTGTTCGCCGTCGCCGTCGCCGTCGCCATCGCCTGGCGCACCGGGGAGGCCCGCGACTTCTTCGTCCTCGGCATCGTGCGCAACGTCGGGATCGGCGTCGTGCTGCTGGGCTCCCTGGCGTTCCGCCGTCCCTTGGTGGGCGTGGTCGCCGAGTGGCTGGCGCCCAGCCACCTCGGGGCGATGGCGGCCCACCGGTTGCCCTCGCTGCGCGACCGGCTCCCCGGGCGCCACACCCCGGTGCCCGCGGTCGACGTCGACGCCGCCGCCGAGGCGGTCGTCCAGGCGCGGCAGCCGGACGCCGCTCCGGAGGTGCACTGGCGCGACGACCCGCGGATGCTGCGGGCCTACTCCTGGCTGACCGTGCTGTGGGGCGGGGTCTTCCTGCTGCGCGCCGCGGTCCAGGGCCTCTTCTACTGGCAGGACGAGGTGGGCTGGCTGGGCACCTCGTCGGTGGTGCTGGGCCTGCCGGTGACCGCCGTCCAGCTGGTCGTCACGCTGTGGGTGGTGGCCCGTCTGCACCGCCACCGCGCTCCGCGGTCGACTCCCGACCAGGAGCAGCGCCCCGCTTGACGGCCACCCTCAGGGGCCCGCGCCGAGCTCGCGAGGCGTGGGGTCAGGCCTCGTCCAGCGGCTCGGCCCGAGCCTGCGAGGGATGAGGACGGGGTCCTTCCCTCTTCGATCAACAGCTGCCGTCGGGGCAGAGGATCCGCTGGAGCTCCTCCTCGATGTCGCCGTGGGTGACGAACAGCAGCTCGTCGCCCGCCTCCAGCGGCTCGTCGGGGGCCGGGGTGATCACCCGGTCACCGCGCAGGATCGTGGTCAGCACGGTCTCCCGGGGCAGCGGCACCTCACGCAGCGGCCGGCCCACCCAGGGGGTGTCCTCGGCCAGCGTGATCTCCACCAGGTTCGCCGCCCCCTTGCGGAAGCTCATCAGCCGGACGACGTCGCCGACGGTGACCGCCTCCTCGACCAGGGCGGCGAGCACCCGCGGGGTGGAGACGGCGACGTCGACGCCCCAGGCCTCGGTGTAGAGCCACTCGTTGCGCGGGTCCTTGACCCGGGCGACGACGCGGTTGACCGCGAACTCGGTCTTGGCCAGCAGGGAGACGACCAGGTTGGCCTTGTCGTCACCGGTGGCGGCGATGACCACGTCGCAGGTGGCGAGCTGGGCCTCCTCCAGCGAGGAGACCTCGCAGGCGTCGGCCTGCACCCACTCGGCGCCCGGCACGGCCTTGGGCTTGACCCGCGAGCCGTTGCGCTCGATGAGCATCACGCTGTGCCCGTTGCCGAGCAGCTCGGTGGCGATGGAGCGGCCGACGGCCCCGGCCCCCACGATGGCGACGCGCATCAGCGCTGCCCTCCTGCGGCCGGTGCCTGGTTCATCGCGTCGTGCACGCGGTCGGTGATGTCGTCGGTGGCAGCGACGACCAGGTGGTCGCCGGTCTGCAGCACGGTGGCCGGGGTGGGGAGCTGGGCCTCGCCGAACCGGAGCAGCCAGGCGGCGCGGGCGCCGGAGGCGGCCTCCAGCTCGGTGAGCCGCCGGCCCACCCAGCTGTCGGTGACGGTGACCCGCATGAGCAGCACCTGTCCGGTGGGCTCGCGCCAGATCTCGGTGACCTTGACCGAGAGCAGCTCGCGCATGAGCCGGTTCACCGTCCACGGGACGGTGGCCACGCTCGGGATGCCCATCCGCTCGTAGACCTCCGCGCGCTTGGAGTCGTAGATGCGCGCCACGACGTGCTCGACGCCGAAGGTCTCCCGGGCCACCCGGGCGCTGATGATGTTGGAGTTGTCGCCGCTGCTGACCGCGGCGAAGGCGCCGGCGGAGTCGATGCCGGCGTCGAGCAGCGTCTGCCGGTCGAAGCCGAGCCCGGTCACCTGCCGGCCACCGAACTCCGGGCCGAGCCGGCGGAACGCCTCCGGGTCCTGGTCGATGACCGCGACGCTGTGCCCGATCGTCTCCAGGCGCCGGGCGATCGCCGACCCGACGCGGCCGCAGCCCATCACGACCACGTGCACTGTCCCACCCCGCCTGATCGACATCTCGTGCCCGAGCGCACCGTGCCCGGGCTCCAGCGGGCGAAGCTACACCCGCAGGAGCGCCGGGGTGGGTGCGCAGGGCCGCTGCCGACGCGCCGGGGGCCCGTGTGAGTGAGGTCGCCCCGTCGTGGCGCTCAGCGGCGCGGTGCGTCCGTACCATCGCCGCCGTGCCATCCCTGTCCGACCTCGGACAACTCCCGAAGCGACTCGTCCTGGGCCGACCGTTGCGCAGCGACCGGGTCGGTGAGTCGCTGCTGCCCAAGCACCTGGCGCTGCCCATCTTCGCCAGCGACCCGCTCTCCTCCGTGGCCTACGCCACCCAGGAGAT
Source organism: Modestobacter sp. SYSU DS0657 (assembly GCF_054050925.1). NCBI lineage: Bacteria > Bacillati > Actinomycetota > Actinomycetes > Geodermatophilales > Geodermatophilaceae > Modestobacter > Modestobacter sp. SYSU DS0657. Next base: position 116,174 of record NZ_JBJHAG010000005.1, read on the forward strand.
CCTGATCGTGCTCACGCTGGCCGGCACGGCCTTCCTGTTCCTGGCCCCGTGGCTGGCCGTGGTGGTGGTGCTCCTGCTCACCGTGGTCGTGCTGTCCTACCGGCAGGTGGTGCGCGCCTACCCCTCCGGTGGCGGCGACTACGAGGTCGCGATGAGGAACCACGGCCAGTTCGCCGGGCTCACCGTGGCCAGCGCGCTGCTCACCGACTACGTGCTCACCGTGGCGGTGTCGGTGACGGCGGGCACCGACAACATCATCTCGGCGTTCCCGACGCTGAACGAGCACCGGGTGCTCATCGCCGTCGGCCTGGTGGCGTTGCTGGCCGCGGCCAACCTGCGCGGGCTGCGCGAGTCGGGGCGGACGTTCGCCGTCCCGACGTACCTGTTCGTCGCCGGGATCATGGTCATGATCGTCACCGGGCTGATCCGGGACTTCATGACCGACTCCCCGGTGGTCGCCGAGAGCGCCGGCTGGTCGATCACCCCGGAGCCCGGCTACGAGAACCTGGCCGGGCTGGCGCTCGTCTTCTTCGCGCTGCGTGCCTTCGCCTCCGGGTGCACCGCGCTGACCGGTGTGGAGGCGATCGCCAACGGGGTGCCGGCCTTCCGACCGCCCAAGGGCAAGAACGCCGCCACCACGCTGGCCCTGATGGGCGGCATCGCGGCGACGATGTTCGCCGGGGTGACGGCCCTGGCCCTGCTCGCCGACGTCAAGTACGCCGAGCACACCTGCGACCTGGTCGGCTTCCCGGGCGACTGCGAGACCGACCCGCAGCGCACCGTCATCGCCCAGCTCGCCGCGGCGACGTTCGGCGGGGACACGTCGGTCGGCTTCTTCTACATCCAGGCGGCCACCGCGATGGTGCTGATCCTGGCGGCCAACACCGCGTTCAACGGGTTCCCGCTGCTGGGTTCGGTGCTCGCCCAGGACCGGTTCATGCCCCGCCAGCTGCACACCCGCGGGGACAAGTTGGTCTACAGCAACGGCATCCTGCTGCTGGCCGGTTTCGCGGCGCTGCTCATCGTCGGGTTCGACGCCGACCCCAACCGGCTGATCCAGATGTACATCGTGGGCGTCTTCACCAGCTTCAGCATCGGGCAGTGGGGGATGGTGCGGCACTGGAACCGGGAGCTGCGGGGCACCGAGGACCGCCAGGAGCGGGCCCGGATGCGCCGCTCCCAGCTGATCAACACCATCGGCGGGTCGCTGACCTCGGTCGTGCTGGTGATCATCGTGATCACGAAGTTCACCCACGGGGCGTGGCTGGTCATCCTGGTGATGCCGTTCATCTTCCTGCTGATGCGGGCGATCAACCGGCACTACTCGAACGTCTCCCGGCAGCTGGTGCCCGACACCGACGCCCGCACGCTGCCGAGCAGGGTGCACGCGGTGGTGCTCGTCTCCAAGGTGCACAAGCCCACGCTGCGGGCGCTGGCGTTCGCCCGGGCCACCCGCCCGGACGTGCTGACCGCGCTCACCGTCAACGTCGACGACGCCGAGACGCGGGCACTGCAGGCCGACTGGGACCGCTACGACATCCCCGTCCCCCTCACCGTGCTGGAGTCGCCCTACCGGGAGATCACCCGGCCGGTCGTCGACTTCGTCAAGGACATCCGCCGCGCCAGCCCGCGGGAGCTGGTGGTGGTGTTCGTCCCCCAGTACGTCGTCGGCCACTGGTGGGAGAACGTGCTGCACAACCAGAGCGCGCTGCGGCTGCGCACCCGGCTGCAGTTCCAGCCCGGCGTGATGATCACCAGCGTGCCGTGGCAGCTGGAGAGCTCGGTCGACCGCGAGCGTGAGCCCGCTGCGGGCGCCGGCCCGGCGCCCGGGGACCTGCGCCGCGGGCTGACCGACGAGAGCGAGCCCACTCCTTATGGCTGAGCGCCGCCGACGGCCTCCGGCCCGGACGCAGCGCCAGGCGCCGGACTCGTCCGGTGGATGGACGGGCCGCCGCTTCGAGGTGACCGTGGGCCCGGTCGCGCACGGCGGGCACTGCGTTGCCCGGCACGAGGGCCGGGTGGTGTTCGTCCGGCACACGCTGCCCGGCGAGCGGGTCGTCGTCGAGGTCACCGAGGACCGGCAGAAGGGCTTCTGCCGTGCCGACGCCGTCGAGGTGATCGAGGCCGCGGCCGACCGGGTCGAGCGGCCCTGCCCGTACAGCGGGCCGGGGCGCTGCGGCGGGTGCGACTGGCAGCACGTCAGCCACGAGGGCCAGCTCCGGCTGAAGTCCGACGTCGTCCGGGAGCAGCTGTCCCGGCTGGCCGGGCTGGACGTCGACGTGGCCGTCGAGCCGCTGCCCGGAGGGCCGCTGCGCTGGCGGTCGCGGGCCCGGTTCGCCGTCGACCGCACCGGGTCGCCCGGGTTGCGTCGGCACCGCTCGCACGACGTCGTCCCGCTCGACGACTGCCCGATCACCGCCGAGCCCGCCGCGCAGGCGGTGCTGTCCCGCCGCTGGCTGGACGCCGGCGCCGTGGACGTCGCGCTGGACTCGGCCGGGGTGGTGACGACCACGACGCTGGACCGCCGCGGCCGGCCGCTGGAGACCCAGGTGCTGCGCCCGGGCGCCGACGTCCCGGAGGAGCCGGCCGGCCGCGCGCAGCGCACCGCCGGCGGACGGGACTGGGAGGTCGAGGGCACCGGCTTCTGGCAGGTGCACCCGGCCGCCGCCGACGCCCTGGCCGGCGCCGTCCGGGAGTTCGCCGCGGCGCAGCCGGAGGAGACGGTGCTGGACCTCTACGCCGGCGCCGGTCTCTTCGGTGGCGCGCTGGCGCCCGCGGTGGGGGAGCGCGGGCGGGTGGTGTGCGTGGAGTCCGACGAGGCCGCCTGCGCCGCCGCCGACGCCAACCTGGCCGATCTGCCCCAGGCCGAGGTCTGGCAGGGCGACGTCGACGCCGCCGGGCTGACCGAGCTGCTGGGCGACCTGGGGCGTCCCGACGTCGTCGTGCTGGACCCGCCGCGGGCGGGTGCCGGACCGGAGGTGAGCCGGGTGATCGCCGCGGCGTCCCCGCGCGCGGTCGTCTACGTGGCCTGCGACCCGGCCTCGCTGGCGCGGGACGTCGCCGCGTTCGGCCGGGCCGGGTACCGGCTGGCGGACGTGCGCGCCTTCGACGCCTTCCCGATGACCGCCCACGTGGAGTGCGTCGCGCTGCTGGTTCCCGCGGGTTGAGCAACGAGAGCTGCGATCTCGGGCTCCGCGGTCGGCGGGAGGGCCCCAGGTCGCAGGTCTCGTCCGCCGCCGTCCCGGGAGGTGCCGCACGGATGGGGGCGGTGCCGTTCCGGGAGGGCTCGGCGCCTGCGTCAGCGGGGCCGCAGCTCGCGCAGCAGTAGCTCGGCCATGAGGGCGTGCCCCGTGTCGGTCTGGTGGAGCCGGTCGGGGCTGAGCAGGCTGAGCGGGTCGTCGCCGGGGACACCGAGCCGGCGGTAGGACTCCGACAGGTCGATGAAGACCGAGTCCTCCTCCCGTTCGGCGAGGTCGCGGAGGACCTCCCCGTACGCCGCCCACGGGTGGCGCGCTGACCGGGCCGGGGCGTCGACCGGCTGGTAGGAGTGCACCAGGACGTGGACGCACGGGCCGGGGGAGAGTTCCCGCAGGGTGCCCAGCGACTGCGCCATGGCGCTGCGGTAGGCGTCCGGGGTGACGTTGGTCCGGAAGTCGTTGGCGCCGATCATGTGCACGACCGCGGCTGGCCGGAGGCCGGCGACGCGCTCGATCTTGGGTGGGCGGAGGTAGTCGGAGCTGCGGGTGCCTCCTTCGCCGGCGTTGTACACGTGCACGCCTGCGGCGGCCGACGGGACACCGAAGTCCGCCGACGGCGAGGTCTGCACCGGCCACTCGACGCCGGTGCCGCTGGGGTGGGCGACCTGGAGAGCGTCGGCGATGAGGGTCACGAAGCGGTGCGCGGCGTCGCTGGCCGACGCTCCCGCAGTCGTGGACGACCCAGCGAAGACCAGCCGGCACGGCGTCGTCCGGCGCTGCCGCAATGCGGTCCACAGGATCTCGAGGGGCGGCTGCGGCTCCTCGGCCGGCGTCGCCACGACCGGTGTCTCCGCGGGCTGCGGTGAGGTGGACCGCCGGATCGCCGGTGCCTGCGACGTGCGGCCGGTGGCGGCGGAGAGACCGGCGGCCGCGGCTGCAGCCCCCGCGCCCAGGCCCACGGCCGAGGCGAGCACTTCCCGCCGGGTCAGGCGCGGTTGCCGGCGGCTCATCGAGCGGGGCGGGGTGGGCGGTGGTCGATCGTCCTCGGGCGGCGCATCGGGGCGAACGGCTCCTGGGAGTGGGGCAGGAGCTGGACGGACGGCGGCCAGCTACGGCGACGTGCAGGGGTCGGCTCGTCGCAGAGTCTAGAGCCGCCCGCCGGGACCCGGGGCGACCTGCGGTCCGGTGCGACGGCGCGTCTCGCCGGCCGGCCGGGCGTCGGCGGCGGGTGCCCGCGAGGTCACGCTTCGAACACACGTGCGATCCGGTGTCGGGCTGCGGTCCGGTCGGCCGCACACTGGTCCGGTGAGCGACGCACTGCCACCGGGGTGGCCGGACGAGGTCGCGCCGCCGGGCGCCCCTGACTGGGAGCGGACCGCCGTCGCCTGGCTCTACGACCTGGTGCCGCCGGACTACCGCGCCCACGAGGTGCTGCGCCGGTACCCGGTGCTGCTCGCCCGCTTCGCCGCCGACCACGTCGCCGCCGGCCTGGAGGCCGCCCGCGCCGGCTGGCGGACGGTGCGGGTGGAGCTGGCCGACCAGTTGCCGCCCGACGCCATGGAGGCGGCGATGACCGCCTACGAGCGGGAGGGCGCCCGGCTGGGCCGCGCGGCCCGGGGCGTCGAGGTGGTCGCCGGGGCGCTGCGCGGCGAACGCTGGGTGCCCCGGCTGTAGATCCGCTGCTCGCCGGGCAGGTCGCCGGTTCGCGGCTACAGTTGGGATCCCACCGGCAGTGCCCTCCCGGGCGCCGTCGTCGTCGAGAGGACCCTGCCCCGTCGTGTCGTTGCTCAGCTCGCTGACCGGGCCCGCCGACCTCCGGGCGTTGCGACCGGACCAGCTGCCGGTCCTGGCCGCCGAGATCCGCGACGCGCTGGTCGCCAGCGTGGCGAAGACCGGCGGGCACCTCGGCCCCAACCTGGGCGCGGTCGAGCTGACCATCGCGCTGCACCGGGTCTTCGACTCCCCGCGCGAGCCGATCGTCTTCGACACCGGGCACCAGGCCTACGTGCACAAGCTGCTCACCGGGCGGCTCGACGGCTTCGCCCAGCTGCGCCAGCGCGGCGGCCTGTCCGGCTACCCGAGCCGGGCCGAGAGCGAGCACGACTGGGTGGAGAACAGCCACGCCTCCACCTCGCTGTCCTACGCCGACGGGCTGGCCAAGGCCTTCGCCGTCCGCGGCGACGTGCGGCCGGTGGCCGCGGTCATCGGCGACGGCGCGCTGACCGGCGGCATGGCCTGGGAGGCGCTGAACAACATCGCCGCCGCCCAGGACCGCCCGGTGGTCATCGTGGTCAACGACAACGGCCGCTCCTACTCGCCGACCATCGGCGGCGTCGCCGACGCGCTGGCCAGCCTGCGGCTGCGACCGGGCTACGAGGAGGCGCTGGCCGCCGTCCGGCAGGCGCTGCACAAGGCGCCGGTGGTGGGCACGAAGCTCTACGACGCGCTGCACGCGATCAAGAAGGGCCTCAAGGACGTCCTGTCCCCGCAGGGCATGTTCGAGGACCTCGGCATGAAGTACGTCGGCCCGGTCGACGGCCACGACGTCGAGATGATGGAGCACGCGCTGCGCCGGGCCCGCTCCTTCGGGGGGCCGGTCATCGTGCACGCGGTCACCACCAAGGGGTTCGGCTACCCGCCGGCGGAGACCGACACCGTCGACGCCTGGCACTCCACCGGGGTCTTCGAGCCCGACAGCGGGCTCTCGTCGGCGGCCAAGGGGCCGGAGTGGACCGACGTCTTCGCCGACGAGCTGGTGCGCATCGGCACCGAGCGTTCCGACGTCGTCGCGATCACCGCCGCGATGCTGCACCCGACCGGGCTGGCGCCGTTCGCCGAGCGGTTCCCCGAGCGCACCTACGACGTCGGCATCGCCGAGCAGCACGCGCTGACCTCGGCCGCCGGGCTGGCGATGGCCGGGCTGCACCCGGTCGTCGCCGTGTACTCGACCTTCCTCAACCGGGCGTTCGACCAGCTGCTGATGGACGTCGCGCTGCACCGGCAGCCGGTCACCGTGGTGCTCGACCGGGCCGGGGTCACCGGATCCGACGGCGCCTCGCACAACGGCATGTGGGACATGTCGATCCTCTCCGTCGTCCCCGGCCTGCGCCTGGCCGCGCCGCGTGACGAGCCGACGCTGCGCGAGGCGCTGCGGGAGTCGATGGAGGTCGCCGACGCGCCCACCGTCGTCCGCTTCCCCAAGGGCGCCCTGCCGGTCGAGGTGCCCGCGCTCGAGCGCCGCGGTCCCGTCGACGTGCTGCGCCGGGCGGCGACGCCGGAGGTGCTGCTGGTCGCCGTCGGCTCGCTGGTGCCGATGTGCCTCGCGGTCGCCGAGCGCGCCGCCGACCACGGCATCGACGTGACGGTCGTCGACCCGCGGTGGGTGCTGCCGGTCGCCGACGAGCTGGTCTCCCTCGCCGGTGAGCACCGGCTGGTCGTCACCGTCGAGGACGGCGGCCGCGCCGGCGGCGTGGGGACGACGCTCAGCCAGGCGCTGCAGGACCGCGACTGTGACGTGCCGGTGCGCACCCTGGGCCTGCCGCAGCGCTTCTTCGACCACGGCAGCCGCGGTCAGGTGCTGGCCGACGCCGGGCTGACCGAGCAGGACGTCGCCCGCCGGATCGTCGAGTGGGCGGCCCGGGTCGCCGACCGGAGCGCCGGGGAGAACCGGGTGGCCGACGTCGAGGGCCAGCAGCAGTGACCGAGCCCAGCGGCGAGTGGGTGATCGCCGAGATCCAGGTCGCGCCCTCACCGCCGGGCACCGCGGACGACCCGCACGCGCACGTCGAGGCGGCGATCGGCGCGATCGCCGGGTCGGGGCTCCGGTACGAGGTCGGTGCGCTGGGCACCACGCTGGAGGGCCCGGCGGACGTCGTCTGGGACACCCTCCGCGCCGCCCACGAGGCGATGATGCTGGCCGGCGCCGACGGCGGGCTGTCGCACGTCAAGATCGCCTCCGTGCAGCGCACGATGGAGTCGCTGACCCACAAGTTCCGCTGACGGCGGCACCTCGCCCGGTGGCCGGCCCGCTGACCGGCCGGGCGCGGCGCCGTCAGGCGGTGCGCAGCGCGCGGAGCATCTCGCGCAGCGGCGGCCACGCCTGAGCGGTGGCGGCCAGGGGATCCGGACTTGCGGCGACCCACAGCGCGGCCTCGTTCATCGCGCCGGACAGCAGGGCCGCGATCGCCGGCACCGGGTGGTCGCCGAGCTGTCCGGCTGCCTGCAGGGCGGACAGCGCCTCCATGAGCAGGCGGCCGGAGTGGGCGCTGTCCTCGGCCCGCCACTCCTGCCAGCCGAGGACGGCGGGTGCGTCGATGAGCATCACTCGCCGGGCCGCAGGGGCCGCGCTGGCGGTGAGGAAGGCCCGGCACCCGGCCTCCAGCGCCGCCCAGGGGTCACGCTCAGCCTCAGCGGCAGCGGCCACCGCGGCGGCGACGTCGGCCTGGACGCGGGCGAGAACCGCGCGGAAGAGCGCCGCCTTGCCGGCGTAGTGGTGGTAGACCGCACCGCGGGTCACCCCGGCCTCGGCTGCCACCGCCTCCAGGCCCACCCCGGCGTAGCCGTGCCGGGTGAACAGCTCACCGGCGACCGCGAGGACCCGGGCCGCGGTCGCCTCGCTCTCCGCATGGCTGCGTCGGGGCATGACCCTCCTTGATACGTGCAGTGTGTACGTATAGCGTCCTCGATACCATCACACTGTATGTATCGGAGGACCTCGTGTTGACCAGCGCCTACCCCGTGCTGATGAGCGCCGATGTGGGATCTGCCGCCCGCTTCTACGTCGAGCACCTCGGCTTCGAGCCCACCTTCGAGTCCGATTGGTACGTCAGCCTCCGTCGTCAGACCTGGGAGCTCGGCCTGGTGGCGGCGGACCACCCGACCGTCCCGGAGACGCACCGCGGTGCCGTCGCGAGCGGCCTGCTGCTCAACCTGGAGGTGGACGACGTGGACGCGGAGTTCGCGCGCCTGACCGCCGGCGGGGGAGTCGCAGTGGCGCTGGCGCTGCGTTCGGAGCCCTTCGGGCAGCGGCACTTCATCGTGGCGGCGCCCGACGGCGTGCTGGTGGACGTCATCACGCCGATCCCGCCGTCCGCCGAGTTCGCGTCGCAGTTCCGCTGAGCCGGGCCGCCGTCCTGGCTCACCGTGCGTGCTCCTGGCTCACGGTGGGGGCTGAGCCAGGAGCACGCACGATCAGGTCACCTGATCCGGGGCGGGGTCAGGCGGGCAGGGAGGCGACGCCGCGGGGCAGGAACCGGGAGCCGGTGACGGCCTCCGACACCCCGGCGCGGTCGAGGTACGCGGAGATCCCGCCGAGCCAGAACGGCCAGCCGGCGCCCAGCAGCATCGCCAGGTCGATGTCCTGCACCGCCTGGACGACGCCCTCGTCGAGCATCAGCCGGATCTCCTCGGCCAGCGCCCGCTCGGCCCGCTCCCGCAGCTGCTCCTCGGTGAGCGGGGAGTCGCCGGCGTCGATCCCGGCGAGCTCCGGATCGATCACACCCGGCGCGGAGAAGACCGAGGTCTTGCCCAGCTCGACCATCCGCCGCAGCCCCGCGCCCACGCCGAACCGGTCGGGGAACGCCTCGTGCATCCGCTCGGCCACGTGCAGCGCCACCGGCGGGCCGACCAGCGACAGCAGCTCGAAGGGGGTCATCGGCAGGCCCAGCGGCTCCAGCGCCCGCTCCGCGACGTCGACCGGCGTGCCGGCGTCGACCGCAGCGGTGACCTCGCCGAGGAAGCGGGTCAGCAAGCGGTTGACCACGAACGCCGGGGCGTCGGCGACCAGCACGCAGGACTTCTTCAGCTGCTTGCCGACGGCGAACGCGGTGGCCAGCGTGGCGTCGTCGGTGCGCTCGGCGCGGACGACCTCCAGCAGCGGCAGGACGGCGACCGGGTTGAAGAAGTGCAGCCCCACCACGCGCTCGGGGTGCTGCAGCTGTGCCGCCATCTCGGTCACCGACAGCGCCGAGGTGTTGGTGGCCAGCACGCACTCGGGCGTCACCACGGCCTCCACCTCGGCGAAGACCTGCTGCTTGACCGACAGCTCCTCGAACACCGCCTCGATCACCAGGTCGGCGTCGGCGAAGGCGGCCTTGTCCAGCGAGCCGGTGACCAGGCCGGTGAGCCGGTTGAGCGCGTCGGGGGAGAGCCGGCCGCGCTCGGCCAGCTTCCGCAGCTCGGCGTGCACGTACCCCACGCCCTTGTCGACGCGCGCCTGGTCGACGTCGGTGAGCACGACCGGCACCTCCAGCCGGCGCACGAACAGCAGCGCCAGCTGCGAGGCCATCAGCCCCGCGCCCACGACGCCGACCTTGGTGACCTTCCGGGCCAGGCCCTTGTCCGGGGCCCCGGCCGGCCGCTTGGCCCGCCGGTTGACCAGGTCGAAGGAGTAGAGCCCGGCGCGCAGCTCGTCGCTCATCAACAGGTCGGTGAGCGCGTCGTCCTCGGCCGCGGTGCCGGCGGTGAAGCCGGCATCCCCGGCCCGGGCCAGGTCGAGCAGCTCGACCGCGCGCAGCGCGCCGGGGGAGGCGTTGCGGGTGCGTGCCGCGACGACGCCGCGGGCCCGGGCGATGGCGGGGTCCCAGGCCGACCGGTCGACCTCGGGACGGCGCACCTCGACGTCCCCCCTGACCACGCCGGCGGCCCACTCCAGCGAGCGCTCGAGGAAGTCGGCCGGCTCGAACACCGCGTCGGCGATGCCGAGAGCCGCCGCCTTCGGGCCGGGCGTCATCTTGTTCTGGGCGAGGGCGTTCTCCACGATCACCGTGACCGCGGCGTCGATGCCGGTCAGCTGGGGCAGCAGCTGGGTGCCGCCCCAGCCGGGCACCAGGCCGAGGAACACCTCGGGGAAGGCGACGACGGCGGTCGTGGCGATCGTCCGATGGTGGCAGTGCAGCGCCAGTTCCAGGCCGCCGCCGAGCGCCGCGCCGTTGACGAAGGCGAACGTCGGGATCGCCGAGTTCTCGAGCCGGCGGAACACCCGGTGACCGGTCTCGGCGATCTCCCGGGCCTGCTCGGGCGAGGTGATCCCCGGGACGCCGGAGAGGTCAGCGCCGACGGCGAAGACGAACGGCTTGCCGGTGACCGCGATCGCCGCCGGGGCGGGGGAGTGCGCGGCGATCTCGTCCAGCGCGGCGTCCAGCGAGGCCAGCCCACCGGGGCCGAACGTCGACGGACGGGTGTGGTCGTGCCCGTTGTCCAGCGTGATGAGCGCGAGCTCGCCGGCCAGCCCGGGGACGGCGACGTACCGCACCAGCGACCGCGTGACGACCTCTGCCGGGGCGCTCATGCCGCTGCTCCGTTCCAGTTCGGGTTCTCCCAGATGACGCTGCCGCCCATGCCGATGCCGATGCACATGGCGGTGAGGCCGTAGCGGACGTCGGGCCGCTCGGCGAACTGCCGGGACAGCTGGGTCATCAGCCGCACCCCGGAGGAGGCCAGCGGGTGGCCCACGGCGATCGCGCCGCCCCAGGGGTTGACCCGCTCGTCGTCGTCGGCGATGCCGAAGTGGTCCAGGAACGCCAGCACCTGGACGGCGAAGGCCTCGTTGAGCTCGAACAGGCCGATGTCGTCGATGGTCAGCCCGGCGCGCGCCAGCGCCTTCTCCGTGGCGGGGACCGGGCCGACGCCCATGACCTCGGGCTCGACCCCGGCGAAGGCGTACCCGACCAGCCGCATGCCGACGTGCAGGCCCAGCTCCTGCGCCACCTCCTCGGCGGCGAGCAGGCACCCGGTGGCGCCGTCGTTCAGCCCGGCGGCGTTGCCGGCGGTGACGTGCCCGTGCGGGCGGAACGGCGTCCTCAGCGTCGCCAGGCCCTCGACCGTGGTGCCCGGCCGCGGTGGCTCGTCGACCGTGGCCAGCCCCCAGCCGGCCTCGGCGGAGCGAGTGGCCACCGGCACCAGCTCGGGGCCGATCCGGCCCGCGGTCACGGCCGCGGCGTACTTCTGCTGGCTGGCGACGGCGAAGGCGTCGGCCCGCTCCCTGGTCAGGTGGGGGTACCGGTCGTGCAGGTTCTCCGCGGTCGAGCCCATCACCAGCGCGGAGCCGTCGACGATCTTCTCGCTGACGAACCGCGGGTTCGGGTCGACGCCCTCGCCCATCGGGTGGTGGCCCATGTGCTCGACGCCGCCGGCGATCGCGACGTCGTAGGCCCCGAAGGCGATCCCGGACGCCGTGGTGGTCACCGCGGTCATCGCGCCGGCGCACATCCGGTCGATCGCGTAGCCGGGGACCGTCGCCGGCAGCCCGGCGAGCAGCGCGGCGGTGCGGCCGATGGTCAGCCCCTGGTCGCCGATCTGGGTGGTGGCGGCGATCGCCACCTCGTCGACCCGCTCGGCCGGCAGGGTCGGGTTGCGGCGCATGAGCTCGCGGATGCAGCGCACGACCAGGTCGTCGGCGCGCGTCTCGGCGTAGATGCCCGTCGGGCCGGCCTTGCCGAAGGGCGTGCGCACGCCGTCGACGAAGACGACCTCACGCAGCGAGCGTCGTCGTTGCTGGGGGATGGACACGCAGACCTCCGCGTCGAGTCCGGTCACCGGATCGGGTGGTGAACCGGCCGGAGAGCAAGTTACCGGCTGGTAACCAAGAGGGCGACCCCCACCCCACCTGGGGTGACGGACCGTTGCAGTTCTCGATCACGGTCCGGCAACGGTCCTCCGGTGTGCTTGCCACCACATGTGATGAAGCGCACGATCCCCCACGGCACTTTCCGGAACCCCGACGAAAAAGGCAGGAACCTTCATGGCGCGACGGCGCACCCTGATGACTGCTCTGGCAGCGGCCCTCGTGTTCCCCCTCGCCGCCTGCGGTGGCGGCGACGACGGTGGCAGCGCCGGTGGTGGCGGCGGCAACGGTGGCGGCCAGGCCGAGGGCAAGGTCGGCGTCATCCTCCCCGACACCGAGTCCTCGCCCCGCTGGGAGTCCTTCGACCGCCCGCTGCTGGAGCAGGCGTTCGAGGAGGCCGGCATCGAGGCCGACATCCAGAACGCCCAGGGCGATGCCCAGCAGATGCAGACGATCGCCAACCAGATGATCACCAGCGGCGTGACCGTGCTCGCGATCGTCAACCTGGACAACGCCTCCGGCGCCCAGATCCAGGACCAGGCCGCCCAGCAGGGCGTGGCGACGATCGACTACGACCGGCTCACCCTGGGTGGCTCGGCGGAGTACTACGTCTCCTTCGACAACACCGAGGTCGGCCGGCTGCAGGGCCAGGGCCTGGCCGACTGCCTCGGGCCGGAGCCGGCGAACATCGCCTTCCTCAACGGCTCGCCCGACGACAGCAACGCCACGCTGTTCGCCAACGGCGCGCACGAGGTGCTCGACGAGATGAGCCAGTACACCCAGGTCGCCGAGCAGGCCGTGCCCGGCTGGGAGCCCGACGAGGCGCTGACGCGCTTCGAGCAGATGTACACCCAGCAGGGTGGCGACATCCAGGGCGTGCTGGCCGCCAACGACACCCTCGCCAACGCCGTCATCCAGGTGCTGGCGCGGAACAACCAGGCCGGAGAGGTGCCGGTCACCGGGCAGGACGCCTCGGTCGAGGGCCTGCAGAACATCCTGGCCAACCGCCAGTGCATGACGGTCTACAAGCCGGCCGCCGAGGAGGCCAACGCGCTGGCCGAGCTGGCCATCGCGCTGATCAACGGCGAGGACGACCCGTCGATCGTCAACGGCGAGTCCGAGGACCCCGAGGGTGACCGCACGGTGCCGTCGGTCCTGCTGGACCCGGTCTCGATCACCCGCGAGAACGTCAGCCGGGTCGTCGAGGACGGCCAGGTCAGCGCCGAGGACCTGTGCACCGGCGAGTACGCCGCCGCCTGCACCGAGCTCGGCATCCAGTAGGCCCATCCGCCTCGGGGGGGCCCCCCCCCGCCGCCCGGGCCCCCCCCCCCCGCGGAGGGCGCCCCGCAGCCGTGTTCCCAGGGAGGACCACGCATGTCCGTTCCGACGTCCGAGGACGGCTCCCCGATCCTCGAACTGCGCGGGGTGACCAAGAGCTTCGGCGCCAACCAGGTCCTCCACGGGGTCGACCTGAAGGTGTTCCCCGGTCAGGTCACCGCGCTGGTCGGCGACAACGGCGCCGGCAAGAGCACGTTGATCAAGTCCATCGCCGGCATCCACCCGATCGACAGCGGGGAGTTCTGGTTCGACGGCGAGCAGGTGCAGATCGCCGGCCCGCGGGACGCCGCGCACCTGGGCATCGAGGTCGTCTACCAGGACCTCGCACTGGCCGACAACCTCGACGTCGTGCAGAACATGTTCCTCGGCCGCGAGCGGAAGAAGGGGATCGTGCTGGACGAGGCGTCGATGGAGCAGGCGGCGAAGGACACCCTGACCACGCTCTCGGTGCGCACCCTGAAGTCGGTCCGCCAGCTGGTCTCCAGCCTCTCCGGCGGCCAGCGGCAGACCGTGGCGATCGCCAAGGCGGTGCTGTGGGAGTCGAAGGTCGTCATCCTCGACGAGCCGACCGCCGCGCTCGGTGTCGCGCAGACCCGGCAGGTGCTCGACCTGGTGCGGCGGCTGGCCGACACCGGTCACGCCGTCCTGTTCATCACCCACAACATGGTCGACGTCTTCGAGGTCGCCGACCGCGTCGCCGCCCTGTACCTGGGCCGGATGGCGGCCGACGTCCCGATCGACCGGGTCGACCGGACGCAGGTCATCGAGCTCATCACGTCGGGGCGGTCCGGCGACCTGGGCCTGGACCAGTCCGTCTTCGAGGGGGCCTGACATGGCGAGTGACACCACCGTCCCGACCAGCGACGTCGAGCCCGGCGCGTCGGCGCCGTCCGGCTTCGAGGCCGACCGCGCCCAGGACACCGTGGGCGGCGTCGTCCGCGGGTACGTCGACCGGCTCCGCGGCGGCGACCTCGGGGCGATGCCCGCGGTGCTCGGCATCGTCGTGCTCACCCTGCTGTTCTTCGCGCTGCGGCCCGAGACGTTCCTGACCCCGCTGAACATCACCAACCTGCTGGTCCAGGCCGCGCCGATCACCCTGCTGGCGATGGGGCTGGTCTGGGTGCTGCTGCTGGGGGACATCGACCTGTCCGCCGGTGTGGTCAGCGGGGTGGCGGCCGCCGTGCTCGCCCAGCTGCTGGCCGAGGTCGGGGTGCCCTGGTACGTCGCGGTGCTGGGGGCGCTGGTCACTGGCGCGGTGATCGGCATGTTCACCGGCACCCTGGTGGCGATGATCGGCATCCCGTCCTTCGTCGTGACGCTGGCGCTGTTCCTCGCCTTCCAGGGCGTCACGCTGCGCATCATCGGTCAGGGCGGCACCGTGCCGATCCGGGACGACGTGATCCGGGCGCTGACCAACAGCTACATCCCGGTGGGGATCGGCTGGCTGCTGGCCGCCGCGGTGATCGTGCTCTACGCGGCGCTCACGCTGAACCGCTGGCGGGTGCAGCGCAGCAAGGGGCTGGCCAGCCAGCCGCTGGCCATCGTGCTGGCCCGGATCGCGCTGATCGCCGTCGTCGTCGTGGTGCTCACCTGGATCCTCAACGCCGACCGAGCGCTGTCGGCCGCGATCGACCTCCAGGGCATCCCGTACGCCATCCCGGTCGTGGTGATCCTGCTGCTGGCGCTGACCTTCCTGCTGGGCCGGACCACCTTCGGTCGGCACGTCTACGCGGTCGGCGGCAACAAGGAGGCCGCCCGCCGGGCGGGCATCAACGTCGTCCGGATCCGGATCATGGTGTTCGTGCTGTCGTCGTCCATGGCCGCGGTGAGCGGCCTGGTCGCGGCGGCCCGGCTGAGCTCGGTGACGCCGGGCTCCGGTGGCGGCAACACCCTGCTGTACGCGGTGGGTGCGGCGGTCATCGGTGGCACCAGCCTCTTCGGTGGCCGGGGCCGGGTGCGCGACGCGGTGCTCGGTGGCCTGGTGATCGCCATCATCGACAACGGTCTCGGGTTGCTGGGCGTGTCGGCGTACCTGAACTACATCATCACCGGCGGCGTCCTCCTGCTCGCCGCCTCCGTGGACGCCCTGGCCCGCCGCCGCGCGGCCGCCGGGCGAAGTTAGCGCTCCACCGCACCACTGAGCAACGCCGCACGAAGGGCGGCCCCGGGAAGCCGGGGCCGCCCTTCGGCGTCCCCGGTCACGGCGGGGGACCCCATCGGACGGGACCGTCCGCTAGCTTCCCGGTACCGGGACAGGCTGTGGCGATGCGAGCCAGGGTGGTGCCGTGGTCGGCCCTGCTCATCCCGCTGGTCAACGCCGCGCTCGCGGTCACCGGGGCGCTCCCGGTGCGCACCGCGGTCGTCGTCGCCGTCGTCCTGGAGCTGCTCCTGGCCGGTGTGTTCGTCGCCGAGGCGGCGCTGTTCCGCCGGGCGTACCGCCGGGCCCGGGAGGCCGGCGGCAGCCGCGGGACCGCGGTGCTGGCCGGTGGGGAGGCAGCGCTGCCCCGCCCCGTCTACTGGCTGGTCCGCTCCGAGCTCGGTGTCGGCCGGGCGCTGCTCTGGGCGGTGCGTCGGCGCACCGTGGTCCGGCCGGGGGAGCAGCCGTTCCCCTACAGCTCGCGGATCGGGGTGATGCTCGGGACGGTCATCGGGATCACCCGGTGGAGATCGGCGTCGTGCACCCGTTGCTGCCCTGGCCGACCGTGCGGGTGGTCCTGGCGCTCGGACTGTGGGGCCTGGTCTGGCTGATCGGGTTCGCGCTGTCGCTGCGGCAGAGCCCGCACACCCTGGGCGCCGACGTGCTGACCCTGCGGTTCGGGCAGCTCCGGACGGCGCGGGTGCGGCTCGCCGACGTCTCCGCCGCCCGGGTCGCCGTCACCGAGGGGGTGAAGCGCACCCTGGAGGTCAGCCCGGAGCAGTCCGCCCTGAGCGTGATGGGGGAGACCAGCGTGCGGCTGACCCTGCGGCCCGGCGCCACCGTCGACCTGGAGGCGCGCAGGTGCCGGCCGAGCGGGGGCTGTTCTTCGCCGACGACCCCCGCGGCCTGGTCCGGGAGGTGCGGAGCAGGCTGGCCGACCCCGTGCCGGACTGACCTCAGCCGGCGGTGATCGCGTCGGTGAGCAGGTCGCGGGTCAGTTCCACCTGCCACTCGCGGGCACCGCCGGCGCGCAGCGCGGCGGCGACCGCGTCGGGGTCGGCCGGCGGCGGCGACCACATCAGCCGCCGGACCAGGTCGGGGGAGAGGAGGTTCTCCACCGGCACCGACCACTGCTCGGAGACCTGGGCGAGCCCGGCCCGCGCGGCCTTCAGCCGGGCGGCGGCAGCGGGGTCGCGGTCGGCCCAGCGGTTCACCGGCGGCGGCCCCTCGCCGGGGCGGCTGTGCAGCGGCAGCTGGTCCTCCGGCAGCTCGCGCCCCCGGGTCAGCGCGCCGAACCAGGTGCCCACCAGCTTGCGGTTGGCCCGGCCGCGGAACACCGGCAGCTCCAGCAGCGCGCCCTCGCTCTTCGGGTCGGCCTGCACCGCGGAGACCATCGCCGCGTCGGGCAGCACCCGCCCGGGGGCGACGTCGCGGCGGCGGGCCAGGTCGTCGCGGGCCTGCCACAGCGACCGGAGCATCCCCAGCTGCCGCCGGCTGCGCAGGCCGTGCATGCCCGACGTGCGCCGCCACGGATCGGCCTTCGGCGCGGGCGGGCCGGCGGCGAGGATCGCCTCGAACTCCTGCCGGGCCCACTCGGTCTTGCCCTGCTCCTCGAGGAGCGCGGCCAGCGCGTCGCGCAGGTCGACCAGCACCTCGACGTCCAGCGCGGCGTAGACCAGCCAGTCGTCCGGCAGCGGGCGGGTGCTCCAGTCGGCTGCCGAGTGCCCCTTCTCCAGCCGGAACCCGAGCAGCGACTCGACCACGGCGCCCAGCCCCACGCGGGGCAGGCCGGCCAGCCGTGCGGCGAGCTCGGTGTCGAACAGCCGGGCCGGGACCAGCCCGATCTCGGCCAGCGACGGGAGGTCCTGGTTGGCGGCGTGCAGCACCCACTCGGCGTCGGCGATCGCGGCCTGCAGCACCGAGAGGTCGGGCAGCGGGACCGGGTCGATCAGGCCGGTGCCGGCGCCCTCGCGGCGCAGCTGCACCAGGTACGCGCGCTGGCCGTAGCGGTAGCCCGACGCCCGCTCGGCGTCGACGGCGACCGGGCCGGTGCCCGCGGCGAGCGCGTCGGCGTAGGAGACCAGCGCGGTCGAGGTCTCGACGACCGGGGGCAGCCCGTCCCGCGGGGCGAGCAGCGGGATCGCGGGCGGGCCCTCGTCGACGGTGGGCCCGGTGGGCCCGGTGGGCCCGGTGGGCTGGGTGGACGCGGTGGGCGCCTCGGCGCCCGGGTCGGTGCTCAGTTGATGACCCCCGAACGGATGCCGAGCGCCACCATGTGCGCCCGGTCGCCGGTGCCCAGCTTGCGCGCGATGCGCGCCAGGTGGCTCTTCACGGTCAGTGCGGACAGGTCCACCTTCTCGCCGATCTCCTTGTTCGTGTGCCCGTCGGCCACCAGCCGCAGGATGTCCCGCTCGCGCGGGGAGAGCTCGGCGACGGACTCCTCGACGCCGCTCCGGGTGAGGCCCTGGGCGAGGCTGCTGGCGATCCCCGGGTCGGCGTACACCTCGCCGGACAGCGCGGCGCGCAGCCCGTCGGTGAGCACGGCCAGCGGGCTGGTCTTCAGCACGTACCCCTGGACGCCGGCCAGGAAGGCGGTGCGCACCACCGCCGGCTCGGTGACGGCGGTCAGCACCACGGTCACCGGCCAGCCCTCGGTGCGCAGGGTGGGGAGCAGCTCCAGCCCCCGGCCGGGGTCACCGCCGCGCCCGGCGTTCTCCGGCCCGGTCTCGGGCAGGTCGACCTCCAGCACGCACAGTGCGCGCGGGCCGGAGACGTGCGCCCGCACCCGTGCCTCCTCGAGCGAGGCGGCCTCCTCGACCTCCCGGGCACCGAGCGCCCGCAGCCGCCCGGCCAGCGCCTCCCGCAGCAAGGGGGAGGGGTCGACGACGAGCGCGCCGGCGTGCGGACCGAAGAGGGCGCCGTCGGGCCATGCCGCACCTGCCCCCATCGACCCTCCCCCCGCGGCCCGGCCGGAGGCGGCCCGGCCGCCGCAGCGACCAGCCCGGTCCTCGGTCCGGCGTGTCCGGTCACTCGGCGGCACAACCGTTACGCCGAGTGGAGTACACCGGAGAGTCTAGGCGTGGTCGTCGTCGGCCCGCCCGTTCGCACCGAGCAGGTGGATCCCCGGCGGGGGCAACCCGGCGGCGTTGCCGAGCACCTCCAGCCAGGCGGCGAGGTGGCGGTCCAGGTCGGTGTCCTCGGCCGTCCACGAGGCGCGGATCTCCACCTCGACGGAGTGCTCCGGTGCGGCGATCGAACCGAACCGGGTGGAGGCGGTGCGGGTGACGGTGCCGCCCACCGAGTGGTGCCGGGCGCCGGACTCGGCCAGCGCGTCGGTCAGCCAGCTCCAGGCGACCTCGGAGAACATCGCGTCGTCGACCAGGTGCTCGTCGGTGAGCGCCGAGACGAAGCCGACGCAGCGGGTGGTGCCGGCCCAGGCCTCGTGGCCCTCGGGGTCGAACAGCACGATGAACCGGCCGCTGGCCAGGTCGTCGTCCGGGTCGTCGGGCGAGGCCACCCGGGCACCGATCGCGGAGGCGAACGGAGCCAGCCGCTGCGGCGCCGGGATGTGCTCCAGCTCCACCTCCGGGCGGGGGTGGACGGTGGCCAGGGCAGCGAGCGCGGCCACGAACTCCGGCGGGCGCGCAGCGGCCTCCCCGGGCTGCCGCCCCTGCTCGGCGCGCGTGCGCTGCTGAACCACGCCCGCAGGGTAGGTCGCGGACGACGGTCCGCGAGCGCCCGACGCGCGGCGCGACCCACCCGTGACCTCACCGGCCGGCTCCCGGAGGCCCAGGAGCGGTCCCCGCCGCGTCTGGGAGGATCGGCAGCCGTGGGCATCCCAGCGGCACCGGCCGCCGACTCCGATCTGGTCCGGGCGGCGCGGGGGCTGCCGGTCTCGCGCACCCCGGTGTGGTTCATGCGGCAGGCGGGCCGTTCGCTGCCCGAGTACCGCGCGCTGCGGGCGGGCACCGCGATGCTGGCCGCCTGCCAGGACCCCGACCTGGTCACCGAGATCACCCTGCAGCCGGTGCGCCGGCACGGTGTCGACGCGGCGATCCTCTTCTCCGACATCGTCCTGCCGCTCGTCGTGGCCGGGGTGGACATCGAGATCAAGCCCGGGATCGGGCCGGTGGTGGCGCAGCCGATCCGCAGCGTCGCCGACGTCGACGCGCTGCCGGCGCTCGAGCCCGAGCGGCTGGAGTTCCTCGCCACCGCGGTCCGCCGGCTGGTCGCCGAGCTGGGCAGCACCCCGCTGATCGGCTTCGCCGGCGCGCCGTTCACGCTGGCCACCTACCTGATCGAGGGCGGCCCCTCCAAGGAGCACGCCCGCACGAAGGCGTTCATGTACGCCGAGCCCGCCGCGTGGCAGCGCCTGCTGGAGCGGCTCGCGGTGAGCGCGGCGACCTTCCTGCGGGTGCAGGTCGACAACGGCGCCAGCGCCGTCCAGCTGTTCGACTCCTGGGCCGGGGTGCTGTCCGCCGTCGACTACGGCACCCGCGTGCTGCCGCACTCGCGCGCGGTGTTCGACGGGCTGGGTGACCGGGACGTGCCCAAGGTCCACTTCGGCGTCGGCACCGGAGAGCTGCTCCCGCTGATCGGCGACGCCGGTGCGGACGTCGTCGGCGTCGACTGGCGGGTGCCGCTGGACGAGGCCGCCCGGCGGGTCGGACCCGGCTACTCGCTCCAGGGCAACCTCGACCCCGCGGTGCTGCTGGCCGATCGGGAGACCCTGGAGCGCGAGGTGCGCCGGGTCGTCGAGCAGGGCCGCGCGGCCCGCGGGCACATCTTCAACCTGGGCCACGGCGTGCTCCCGGAGACCGATCCCGACGCGCTGACCCGGGTGGTCGAGCTCGTGCACGAGCTCACCGCGCGATGACCCCGTCCCGCCCCGCCGCCCCGGCGCCCCGCCGCCTGGTCGTCGTCGGCGGCGGGCTCACCGGCCTCGCCGCGGCCTGGGAGTGGCGGCAGGCGCACCCCGGCGACGAGATCGTGGTGCTCGAGGCCGACGGGCGGCTGGGCGGGAAGCTGGACCGGGTCGAGCTCGCCGGCCAGTGGTACGACACCGGCCCCGAGGCGATGCTCGCCCGCGTGCCGGAGGCGGTCGAGCTGGTCCGGGCGCTCGGCCTGGGCGACCAGCTCGTCGAGCCGCAGACCACCCAGGCGTCGATCGTGCTGCCCGAGGGGCGCTTCGGCCTGCCGGCGGGCACCGTGCAGGGGGTGCCCACCTCCGCCGACGGGCTGGCCGGCGTGCTGACCCCGGCCGGGGTGGCGCGGGTGGCCGCGGAGGCCGACCTGCCGCCGCTGCACCTCGACGGCGACGTCGCGGTGGGCCGGCTGCTGCGCGAACGGCTCGGCGACGAGGTCGTCGACCGGCTGGTCGAGCCGCTGCTCGGCGGGGTCTACGCCGGCCGGCCCGACGAGCTCTCCCTCGACGCCACGATGCCCGGCCTGGCCGCCCACCTCCGGCGATCCACCTCCGTGCTCGGCGCGGCCACCGCCGCCCGGGACGCCGGTGCCCGCAGCCGCGGCGACGTCGACGGCCCGGTCTTCGTGACCGTGGCGCGCGGGATCGGCTCGCTCCCCGCCACCCTCGTCGCGGCCAGCGGCGCCGACGTCCGGCTCGGCACGCGGGCCGAGCGGCTGCGGCGCCGCGCCGGGGGCTTCGAGCTCGAGCTGGCCGGCGGTGCGGTGCTCACCGCCGACGCCGTCGTGCTGGCCACCCCGGCCGGGCCGACCGCCGCGCTGCTCGCCGACGTCGCACCCGACGCGGTGGAGCCGCTGCGCGGCATCCCCTACGCGTCGATGGCCGTGGTGGCGATGGCCTTCCCGGCGCAGGACGTGCCGGCCGGGTCCGGGCTGCTGGTGCCGCCGGTGACCGGCCGGCTGGTCAAGGGCGTCACCGTCTCCTCCGCGAAGTGGCCGCACCTCTCCGACGGCGGCGTCCTGCGGGTCCGCTCGTCGGTCGGGCGGTTCGGCGCCGACGCCGACCTGCAGCGCGACGACGCCGAGCTGACCGCCGCGGTGGTCGCCGACGTCGCCGAGCTGCTGGAGCTGGCCCGGCCCGAGCCGGTCGACACCCACCTGGTGCGCTGGGCCGACGGTCTGCCGCAGTACCTGGTCGGGCACCCCGGCCGGGTCGCCGCGATCCGGTCGGCGGTCGCCGCGGTGCCCGGGCTCGCCGTCGCCGGTGCCGCGTACGAGGGCGTGGGTGTGCCGGCCTGCATCCGCGACGCCCGCCGCGCGGTCTCCGCCATCGCCTGAACCGCCGGAGGCCGGCTCCCCACGTGGGGAACCGGCCTCCGGCGTGCGGCGGGGTCGCCCGGACCCAGCGGCTGTGCGGCTCAGTCCTGGGCGGCCTCGGCCTGCCACATCCACCAGTGCTTCTCGAGCGCACCGGTGATCTCGATCATCAGGTCCTGGCTCACCTCGTCGCCCTCGGTCGCCTCGATCCGCTCGCGCATCCGCGAGACGACGACCTCGAACACCTCGACGAAGTAGCGGATGGCGTCGTCGGCGTGGATCCAGGCCACCGGAGGCTGGGGGAGCGCGGTGGCGCGCAGCGCCTCGGTGCGGCCGTCGGGCAGCACGCCGATCGCGGCGGCCCGCTCGGCGGCGGTGTCCTGGTACTCGCGGGCGGTGGCGACGACGTCGTCCAGCTGCAGGTGGATGCTGCGGAAGTTGCGGCCCACCAGCGTCCAGTGCACCTGCTTGGCGACCAGGCTCAGGTCGATCAGATCGACGACGGCGCCCTGCAGCGCCTCGCCGGTGACCTTCTGCACGTCCTCGGGCAACGGGCTCTTGATGACGGCCATCTGTCCTCCTCGAATCGGGCTGACGGTGCAGCCAGTACAAGATCCAACTGGTCGCTACCCTTCCCGTCCGCCGGGGGAAACCACCCGTGTCGGGCTTCACCACTCCGACCGACCGAGGTCCCTGACCGGCCCGGTCGGGGCGGGGCGACAATGGAGCGCATGAGCGAGCAGCAGAGCGACCGAGCTCCGGAGCACCGCAGCGTCGGCAAGCGGGCCAACGAGCTGAACCAGCTGATCCGCTACACCATGTGGTCGGTCTTCAAGCTCGCCCGCCCGCTCGGCGACGACCCGCGCACCGCCCTCGCCGACGAGGTCACCGGGCTGTTCGAGGAGCTCGCCGGCAAGGACGTCGTCGTGCGCGGCGTCTACGACGTCGCCGGCCTGCGCGCCGACGCCGACGTCATGGTCTGGTGGCACGCCGAGACCCCGGAGGCGCTGCAGGAGGCCTACACCCGGCTGCGCCGCACCGCGCTCGGGCGCCACCTGGAGCCGGTCTGGTCGCAGCTGGCGCTGCACCGGCCGGCGGAGTTCAACCGCAGTCACGTCCCGGCGTTCCTCGCCGAGGAGGAACCGCGCCGCTACGTGTGCGTCTACCCCTTCGTCCGGTCCTACGAGTGGTACCTGCTGCCCGAGGACGAGCGGCGGGACATGCTCAAGGAGCACGGCATGCAGGCCCGCCCCTACCCGGACGTGCGGGCCAACACCGTCTCCTCCTTCGGGCTCGGGGACTACGAGTGGATGCTCGCCTTCGAGGCCGACGAACTGCACCGCATCGTCGACCTGATGCGTGACCTCCGGGCCAGCCGCGCCCGCCGGCACGTGCGCGAGGAGGTGCCGTTCTACACCGGCACCCGCAAGGCGGTCGCGGAGCTCATCGCCGACCTGCCCTGAAGAAGGACCCCGTCCTCCTCACCCCGCGCAGGCTCGGGGCGAGCCTCTGGACGGGGCCGGCGACGCCGGATCGATGCGGGCTCAGCGGCCCAGGCCGGCGTCGCGGGCGCGGACGATCGCCTCGGCCCGGTCGGCCACCTGGAGCTTGCTGAGCACGTTGGAGACGTTGTTGCGCACCGTCTTCGGCGAGAGGTACAGAGCCGCCGCGATCTGGGCGTTGGACCGGCCGGCGGCGACCAGGTCCAGCACCTCGCGCTCCCGCGCGGTGAGCTGCGGGAAGGCCGCGGCCGGGCCGGCCGGGCCGGCGGTGAAGAACTCGGCGATCCGCCGGGCCAGGGCGGCACCGAACACCGCGCCACCCGCCGCCACCGTGGTGATGGCCCGGACCACCTCCTCCTGGTCGGCGCCCTTGAGCAGGTAGCCGCGGGCGCCGGCCCGGACGGCGGCGAACACGGTGCCGTCGTCCTCGCTCATCGTGAGCACGACGACGCCGACCGACGGCTGCTCCGCGGTGACCCGCCGGGTGGCCTCGATCCCGTCCAGCCCGGGCATCTGCACGTCCATGACCACCACGTCCGGCTGCTCCTGGCGGGCCAGGGTCACCGCCTGCGCGCCGTCGGCCGCCGTGCCCACCACGGCGATGCCCGGCACGGACGAGAGCAGCGCGGCCAGCCCCTCCCGGTAGACCGGGTGGTCGTCGGCGACCACCACCCGCAGCGACTCGTCGTCGACGACCGGATCAGCCACCAGCACACCCTCCCGCCACGGGCAGGAACGCCCGTACCCGCGTCCCGCCCTCCGCCGGGCACCCGACGGTTCCCCAGCCACCCAGTTCCGCGGCCCGCTCGCGCAGCGACGCCAGCCCCACCCCGGCCGGGGCGTCGGGGCCGATCCCACGGCCGTCGTCGGTCACGGTGACCACCAGCGCGCCATCGACCCGGTCCAGCTCGACACGGCAGTGGTCGGCGTGGGCGTGCCGGGCCACGTTCGCCAGCGCCTCCGACGCGATCCGGTAGGCAGCCACCTCGACCGCCGCGGGCAGCTGGTCGACCTCCCGGCCGGCGGTCACCGCGACGGCCACGCGCGGGGCGAGGAGGCGCTCTGCCTGCTGCCGGACCGCGCCGGCGAGGCCCAGGTCGTCGAGGGCGGGCGGGCGCAGGTCGTGCACCAGCCGGCGCACGTCGGCGAGGGCGGCGGCCACCTCCTCGCGCGCCTGCCGGAGCACCCGGTCGGCCTCCTCCGGCCGGGTGGCCGCCAGGTTGCGGGCGGTGTCGATGCGCAGCACCACGGCGCCCAGGCTGGGGCCGAGTCCGTCGTGCAGGTCCCGCCGCAGCCGGCGGCGCTCCTCCTCCCGCGCGGTGACCAGCTCCTCCCGGCTGGCCTGCAGCTCGGCGGCCAGGGCGCTGGCTCGGGCGGCCGCGGCGGCCTGCCGGACGACGTCGGCCAGCAGGCGCTCGTCCCGCCCGAGCAGGGAGGCGTGCAGGCCGGCGCGGGGGAGGAGGAGGTGGCCCACCTCCTGGCCGCGGAAGGCGATCGGCAGCGACTGCACCTCGGCCGGCCGGCTGCCGTGCTCGGCGACCAGCTGGTCGCCCTCGGCGTGGTCGACCACCACACCGACGTAGGGGGAGCGGAAGGCCTCTGCCACCGTCCGGGCGACGGTCAGCAGTTGCTCGCCGGCATCGGTGGACCGCTCCAGCTGCTCGGCGAGGCCGGAGACCACCCGGTAGGGGTCCTCCCGGTCACCGAGCACCCAGCGACGCACGGCCCGCCACAGCTGCGCCCGCAGGGGCACGTAGAGGGCGGTCACCAGCAGCAGCGCCAGCAGCGCCACGTCGCGCTGCTCCAACCGGTCGCCGAGCAGCGCCCCGGTGGACGCGACCACGGCCAGGTCCAGCAGGACGACGGCGACCGCGAGCCCGCCGTAGACCAGCGTCCTGCCGAGCAGCCGGTCGATGTCGACGGCCCGTGGTCGCAGGATGCCGATCGTGACCGCGAGCCCGGTGAGCCCCACCGCCAGGGACAGGCCCAGGGACGCGGCATCGCCCGGCGTCAGCAGCGTCGCGAGCATCACCAGCAGGTCGACGACGCCGGCCCACACCAACCACCGCATCTGCCGGCGGCGCTCCCCGTCGGCCCGCCGGTGGCGGGCCAGCACGACCAGCAGCGGCACGACGACACCCAGCAGTGCGGCCGGGAAGGCCAGCTGCAGCAGGGGCAGCACCAGCTCGGCCGGCAGTGGCAGGCTGGTCGGGTCGACGTCGATGCGGCGGTACACCGGCGGCAGCGACGTGCCCGCGCGGGCGTCGGCGATCTCCGCCGGCACCACGAGCAGCAGCAGCGGCAGCAGCGACGTCAGCGCCAGGCTGGCCACCGACAGCACCCGCCAGCCACCGCGGGGGAGCCGCCCGTCGGGGTAGAGGAGCAGCAGCAGGGGCAGGCCCAGCAGCAGCGACGCGCCCAGTCGCTGGACCACCCAGAAGGCGGTCGTGGCGAGGGGGGGCACCGGCTCGTGCCACAGGGCCCAGGTCAGCCAGGAGCCGGCCAGTCCGTCGACCGCCCACAGCAGTGCGGTGGCGGCGAGCACCCAGGAGAGCGGGTTCCGGTGTGCCCGGCGCAGCAGCACGTGGGCGGGAACGGCCAGGAGCGCGCCCGGGAGCCCGACCAGCCAGCCGAGCCCGTTCTCCGTCGCGGCCCGGGCCTCCGGCGGGGTGACGAGGTCCAGCACGACCGCGCCGGCCATGGCCAGCAGGCAGATCGCCGGGACCACCCACGCGACGACCTGCACCCACGTCGGCTCGGTCCGCGGGTGCACCGCCGCGGCGCCCGGCTCGGCCGCCCGCGCCTCGGCGGCCGATGCCGGGGCTTCGGCGTCCGTGGCGGTCTGGCTGTGCACCCGCGGATCATCGCCGGTCCGGTGTCCCGACGGGGAGAGGCAGGCGTCCCGGTCGGTCCGGGACGCGGGACGGGACCGGGAACGGGGCGCTGCGCTCTGGGCGCCCGGGACGCCGTCCCGCGACGGTTCCTCCCGTCGCGGTGCACCGGGCACCGCCCAGACCGGAGGACCTCCGATGTCGCTGAGCACCACCCCCGCCCCTGCCCGCACCGACCTGCCCGGCGTCGACCGAACGACCACGCCGCCGCCGTCGACGCCGTCCTCCCGGATGGTCCGAAGGGGCGGGGCAGCGGTCGCGGTCGGGTCCGCGGTCTGGGCCGGGGGGATCCTGGCCTTCGGGCTCACCCCCGTCGACGGCTGGCAGGGGATCACCTACGACCTGTCGTCGCTGGCGTTCCAACTGGGGCTGGTCGCCCTGGTGACCGTCCAGCTGCGCACCGGCGCCATCGGCACCGGCCGCCTGGCCCGCGGCCTGCTGCACGCCGAGCACGTTCTGCTCGTGCTGGCGATCGCGTCCACGGTGACCTGGATGGTCACCTCGGAGACCCAGCGCGAGACGACCTGGTTCCTGCTGCTGGACTCGTGCTGGCCGTTGTCGATGATCGGCATGTTCGCCATCGGCATCCGGATCGCCATCGCCGGCCGGTGGCGGGGGGCGGCGCGGTTCTGGCCGCTCGGGGCGGAGAGCTGGGCGCCGGTGGTCATCCCGGTCAGCGCCGTGCTGCCCGACGCGGCGGGCCCGGTGGCGGCCGCGCACCTGTTCCTGGGGTACGCCGCCCTGGGCGTCGTCCTGGCCCGCCGGCCGGAGCTGACCGGAGCCCGCGACTGACCCGGCCCCGACGCGACAGCACCCCCGCCCGTGTTCCCGGGTGGGGGTGCTGTTCGCGTGGTGAGGAGGGCTCAGTCTCCGGCGGGGGCGAGCCGGATGCTGACCGAGTTGATGCAGTACCGGTCGCCGGTGGGGGTCTGCGGGGCGTCGGCGAAGAGGTGACCGAGGTGGCTGTGGCAGCTGCCGCAGAGCACCTCGGTGCGCACCATGCCGTAGCTGGTGTCCTCGCGGAGGACGACGTTGTCGGTGGCGGCGGGCTCGTAGAAGGACGGCCAGCCGCAGTGCGAGTCGAACTTGGCCCCGGAGGTGAACAGTTCGGCGCCGCAGGCCCGGCAGGAGTAGGTGCCGACGGTCTTGGTGTCGACGTACTCACCGGTGTACGGCCGCTCGGTGCCGGCCTGGCGCAGGACGGCGTACTCCTCCGGCGACAGCTGGGCGCGCCACTCCTCGTCGCTCTTGACGACCCGGGGCTGCGCGGCGGGCGTGGTCGGCTGGGAGGCGGATGTGGTCATGGCTCCACGGTACGGCGGCTGCGCCACCGGCCACCCCGCCGAGTGACCCGGGTGCCCCCGAACCGGCCGGGACGGCGGACACTGGTCCGGTGACCGCACCCGATCCCCAGCAGCCCCTCCCCGACGTGTGGTTCACCCGCGACCTGCCGGTGCTGCGGGCGATCGTGCGGCTGCTCGACGAACCACCGCACGGCAGCGCCCCGTACCTGGGCGCGGTGGTGCCGGCCAGCGGGCTGCCCAAGCCGCAGGTCGTGTCTGCGGCCAACGCCCTGGTGGCGGCCGGCTACGTCGTGGCGCTGACCAACCACGCCGGCGACGTCGTCCGGTTCACCTCCGCCTCGGCCGAGGCGCGCCGGCTGGCCGGTCTGTGGCCGACGCCGCAGGGGGAGTGGGAGCGCCTGCTGGAGCAGCTGGAGGTGCGGGCGGCCAACGCGCTCAGCGACGTCGAGCGCGACCGGTGGCGCGCGTTCGCCGACGCTGCCGCAGCGGTGGGCCCGCACGACGGCGCGCTGCTGATGTCGGCCCTGATCGGCGGCTACGTCCCGCGCGCCCGCTGAGCCGCCGCGCGCACCGGAGGCCGGAACGAAGAACAGCGCCCCCACCCGGAGTACCGGATGGGGGCGCTGCAGGTCTTCCTGGGGCCGCGATCAGCCCAGCTCTGAGGAGATCAGAGCGGGTTGACGTTCGCCGCCTGCGGGCCCTTCTGGCCCTGCTCGACGTCGAACGAGATGCGCTGGCCCTCGTCGAGCGAGCGGTACCCGCTGGACTGGATGGCCGAGTAGTGGACGAAGACGTCCGGGCCGCCCCCGTCAGGGGTGGCGAAGCCGAACCCCTTCTCGGCGTTGAACCACTTCACTGTTCCTTCGGGCATTGCTCGCTCCTAGCTGCGGTGGTGCATCGGGGTCCTGCCAGTGCGCAGGGCCTTCCCGACAGACAGAACCCTAGCGGCTCCGGCGCCTCCGTGGGGGATCAGGGACAGATCTTGCCCCGAGACGGTGGTCAGAGCAGCCGGCCGTCGTCCTCGGGGAAGGCGTGCGCGGTACCGCCGGTGGGGGCGTAGGCGTTGACCGGGGACCGCGGTGCCGCCTCCTCCGGGCGGTCGCCGGGCGACCAGGGCAGGGCCGGTCCGGCGGCGGGCAGCGCCCAGCGTGCCGGCCGCCACGACTGCACCCCGATGGGCGCCTGCTCGGCGGCCCACAGCTCCTGGGCGAGCCGGGCCTGCTCCTCGCGGTAGGCGCGGACCCAGCGGCGCCAGCGGTGTCCGAGCAGGTCCAGGGCGACCAGCACGGCCACGAGCACGGCGACGACGAGCATCGCGTCGGTGACCGCGGCCGCGACGTCCAGCGGGGTCAACTCCGGCCAGCCGACGCTCTCCAGCTGGTACCCGATGATCTCGATGACGACGTACAGCACGCCGTACACCAAGAACGGGACCCTCATGACCTGCTCCCTGCCGTCGGAACTGACCCGGACGTCAACGGCAGCTCCGGTGCCCCCCGGGAGCGCCCGGCCCACCTTGCGGGCCGCGTCCCACCCGATCGGGTGAGGGCGCGCCCTCGTCCGTGGTCAGCGGTCGAGCAGCACCGCGAGCCGACGGGTCACCCGGTGGGGGAGCCTCGGGGAGGGCGGTGGCGGGTGCTCGGCGGCGATCACCCCGCTGAGCGCGTCCAGCGCGGCGTCGAGCAGCTGCCCCTGGGTGGGGACGGTGACCGGCTCGGGGTCCGGAGGGTCCGCGGGGACCAGCAGCTCCGCGAGGTCACCGACCACGTGGTGGCCGGCTGCGGCGAGCTCGGCGACCATGGTGGCCGACCTCGCCGCGACCCAGCCGTGGTGCTCGGCCGGGAGCCGGATCGCCGGGCCCGGGCGCGCCGCCAGCACGTCCGGTGCCAGGCGCCGGTTGACCCGCTCGGCGTACACCGGCCAGGGCACGCGTCCGCCGAGCCGGCTGTTGAGCAGGCGGAGCAGCTCGGCCTCCACCGCGCCCAGTGAGGTGTTCGCGGCCCGGGCGTGAGGTGGGGTCGCGACGTCGGCCGGGACGCCCAGGACGGCGGCGAAGCGGTGCCACAGCTCGTCACGTCCGGCGCCGCGCGGAGGCACCACCACCACGTGCACGCGATCCGAGGGCAGGGCGGAGGCCCAGCGTCGCAGCACCTCCGGGACGTCCTGGCGGTGCCAGAAGACGTCGCCGTACCAGGCCCGGGTGCCGGACCGGTGGTCGGCGGCGGCGAGGAAGTCGGCGAAGGTCGCCGTGTGCTGGTTCTTCAGGTCCTCCTGCCACACGGCCGGGAGCTGGCGGGCGAGGTCGCGGGCGGTCACCACGACGTGCACCTCCGCGGGCGCGAGGTCGGCCAGTGCACGAGCGGCCACCTCCGGGGTGGCGTCGCCGAACAGCTCGTGGCTGAGCACGGCGGTTCCCGGGGTGCGCCGCACCCGGCGGACGAGCCGTTCCCACGCGCCGTGGACGGCGGGGTCGGGCCAGTCGTTGAACGTGGTCCCGGTGAGGTCCTGGTAGGCGAGGAAGTGCGCATCGGGACTCCAGCCAGGGCAGCTGACGCCGCACCGGGTGAGCGCCGGTCGGTTGTCCCACAGCAGCTGCTGCAGGTAGGTGGTGCCGCTCTTGGGCGTGCCGATGTGGAGGAGGACGCGGTCGGCCACGGGCTACCGCGTCGGGTGGTCGGCGTTCGTCACGCCCGCAGGCTCGCCGCGCGAGCTGGGGCGCAGCTGTGTCCGACCGAGGTGTCCGCGATGAGCCTGTCGGGGAGGCCGTTCAGGGCCGGCGGTACAGCTCGGTGAGCAGCTCGACGGCGGCCGGTGTCGCCGGGTGCGGCTCGTCGCGCCACCAGGCCAGCCGGACGGCGACGGGCTCGGCGTCCCGGATGGGGCGGTAGACGACGCCGGGGCGCTGGTACTGCGCCGCGGTGCCCTCGGTGGTGACGCCGACGGCCCGCCCGGTGGCGATGACGGTGAGCCAGTCGTCGACGTCGTGGGTGTGCTCGACCCGGGGCCGGGCGTCCTCCGGCCACAGCTCGGGAGTGGTGGTGCCGGTCCGCCGGTCGACCAGCAGCAGCCGGGTGCTCAGCTCGGCCAGGCGCAGCGACCGGCGGCGGGCCCACGGGTCGTCGGCGGCGAGGGCGCACATCCGTCGCTCCAGGCCGACCAGGGCGGCGCCGAACCGCCGTTCGTCCAGCGCGACCCGGACCACGGCGAGGTCGCAGGCCCCCTCGGCGAGCCCGGCGGTGGGGGAGTTGGTGCGCACCAGCTGGAGCGCGGTGTCCGGGTGCTCGGCGCCCCACCGGCGCTGGAAGTCCAGCGTGTGCCGGCCCATCGCCGACCAGGCGTGGCCGATCCGCACCCGGCCGCCGTCACCGCCGGCCACGCGGCGGAGCTCGGCGGCGTCGGCGAGCAGCCGGCGGGCGCGGGGGAGCACCCGCTGCCCGGCCGCGGTCAGCCCGACCTCGCGGGCCGTGCGGCGCAGCAGCCGGGTGCCCAGGGCTCGTTCCAGCGAGGCCAGGGTGCGGGAGACGGCCGCCTGGGAGACGCCGAGCTCCAGCGCGGCGTCGGTGAAGCTGCCGGCGTCCACGATCGCCACCAGGCAGCGCAGCTGACGCAGCTCGACGTTCATGCGTTCAGCGTATGCACCTCGCGGCAGATGCATTTTGCGCATGCGTGCCCCGGTCGCATGCTGCGCCCATGACGAGAGCGGGAACGGTGCTCGGCGGGCCAGGGGCGGGCGAGCTGCGTGGACGGGCGCTGCCCGCGGGCACCGGCGCGGGCCTGCTGCTGATGGCCGGCAGCGCCCTGGCCAACCAGCTCGGTGCCGCGGTCGGTGCGCTGGCCTTCCCGGTGGTGGGGGCGGTCGGCGTGGTCGCCGTCCGGCAGTGGGTGGCCGGGCTGGCGCTCACCGCGCTGGCCCGGCCCCGGCCGTGGACGTTCACCGCCGCCCAGTGGCGGCCGGTGCTGCTGCTGGCCGTCGCCTTCGGGGCGATGAACCTGTCGCTGTACTCGGCGATCGACCGGATCGGGCTGGGCCTGGCGGTCACCCTGGAGTTCCTCGGGCCGCTGGCCGTCGCCCTGGTCACCGCTCGCGGCCGTGCGCCGCAGCTGTGCGCGCTGGGCGCGGCGGCCGGCGTGCTCGTCCTGACCCGCCCGCAGCCGACCACGGACTACGTCGGCATCGGCCTGGGGCTGCTGGCCGCGGCCTGCTGGGCGGCGTACATCCTGGTCAACCGGGTGCTGGGTGCCCGGGTGCCGGGCGGGGCCGGCCCGGCGACCGCCGCCGCGGTGTCCGCTCTGGCGTTCGTGCCGATCGGGGTGGTCGCCCTGGCGCAGCACCCGCCGACCCCGGTCGCGCTGGGCTGCGCGGTCACCGCCGGGCTGCTGGCCTCGGCGGTGCCGCTCGTCGTCGACGTGGCTGCGCTGCGCCGGGTGCCGACCAGCGCCTACGGCCTGTTCATGAGCGTCCACCCGGTGCTCGCCGCGCTGGTCGGGCTGGTCGTGCTGGGTGAGGCGCTGCGCTGGGATGCCTGGCTGGGCATCGCCACGATCGTCGGCGCCAACGCCGGCGCCCGGCTGGCTGCCGGGCGGCGCGCGGTCAGCTCAGCTGCGCGGCGACCATCGGGGTCAGCGTCAGGTGCGGGTTGTTCCGCTCCAGCACCCCCAGTGCCCACTTGTTCGTGAACAACGCCAGCAGCTCGCCGTCGGCGCGCTGCATGACCTCGACGTCGCGGGCCTTGGCCAGCTCGGGGGCGGACGCGGCGTCGGTGATCCGGGCGATCTGGTAGGGCAGCGGTTCCAGGGAGATGCGGGCGCCGAACTCGTGCTCCATCCGGTGCGCGGCCACCTCGAACTGCATCGGTCCGACGACGGCGAACACCGGGGCGCCGTCACCGCGGCGCTCGGAAACCAGCACCTGCACCACGCCCTCGCCGCCGAGGGTGTCGATGCCCTTGCGGAACTGCTTGTACTTGCTGGTGTCGGCGGCCCGGACCACCGCGAAGTGCTCCGGGGCGAAGGTGGTCACCGGCGGGTAGCTGACCGGGTGGTCGGCGTAGAGGGTGTCGCCGATGCCCAGCGCGGCGGCGTTGACCAGCCCGACGACGTCACCGGGGTAGGCGGTCTCGATCGTCTCCCGCTCGCGGCCGAGGACCTGCTGGGCGTACTTGGTGGCGAACGGGCGGCCGGTGCGGGCGTTGGTGACCACCATGCCGCGCTCGAACACCCCGGAGCAGACCCGGATGTAGGCCAGCCGGTCGCGGTGGCCGGTGTCCATGCCGGCCTGCACCTTGAAGACGAAGCCGCTGAAGGGTGCGTCGACCGGGTGCGGCTTGCCCTCGGCGTCGGGCCGGTCGGCCGGTGCCGGGGCCATCGTCACCAGCACGTCGAGGAGCTGGCCGACGCCGAAGTTGGAGACCGCGGAGGCGAAGAGCACCGGGGTGGTGGCGTGGGCCAGGAACAGCTCCTGGTCGTGAACCTGGCCGGTCTCGGCCAGCAGCTCGGACTCCTCGACCGCGGTCGCCCAGGCGTCGCCCTCGCGGGCCAGCGCCTCGTCGGCGGGGAACACCTGCTCGGGGGCGATGGTGGCGCCGCCTGCGGTGCGGGTGAAGTGCCGGTAGCTGCCGTCGCGGCGGTCCAGCACGCCGCGGAAGTCCCCGGCGATCCCCACCGGCCAGGTCAGCGGGGTGGGGGTGAGCCCGGTGCGGTCGGCGATCTCGTCCATCAGGGCGAGGGCGTCCATGCCGGGGCGGTCCCACTTGTTGACCACGGTGATCACCGGGATGCCGCGGTGCTTGCAGACCGCGAACAGCTTCATCGTCTGCGCCTCGAGGCCCTTGGCGGCGTCGATGAGCATCACCGCGGCGTCGACGGCGGTGAGCACCCGGTAGGTGTCCTCGGAGAAGTCGGCGTGGCCGGGGGTGTCCAGGAGGTTGATGACCGCCTTCTCCCCGCCGGCCGGGCCGTACTCGAACTGCAGGGCCGCGGAGGTGATGGAGATGCCGCGGTCGCGCTCCATGTCCATCCAGTCCGACACCGTGCCCCGCCGGCCGGCCTTGCCGTGCACCGCGCCGGCCTGGCCGATCACCCGGGCGTGCAGCGCCAGCGCCTCGGTCAGCGTCGACTTCCCGGCGTCCGGGTGGCTGATCACCGCGAACGTCCGCCGCCGCTTCGCCTGCTCGAGGACCGCCTGCTCCAGCACTGCCTGCTCACTCACGCTGCACTCCTCCTCACCGGGCATGCGTCGGCCAGGGAGGACGTGCGCCGGTGCCCTCGATGGTAGGCCGTGCGGACCGGCGGATCAGCGGGCCTGGTCGCTCCGGGTGTCGGCCGGTGCCGGCAGCCGCAGCCAGCCGGTCGACGGGGTGACGACGGCGGAGACGGGCTGGTCGTGCGGTTCGGCGGGCAGGTGGTCGACGAGTTCGTCGTCGAACACCAGGGCCACCAGCAACGCGTCGGGCCGGGCGTGCTGGAGCGCGCGGTCGTAGTACCCGCCACCGCGGCCGAGCCGGACCCCCGCCCGTGACACCGCGAGGGCGGGGACGACGACGACGTCGGCGGCCGCGAGCTGGGCCGGACCGAACCGGGGGCCCACCGGCTCGGACAGCCCGAACCGCCCCACGACGAGCTGCTCGGTGCGCACCGCCCACTGCAGCTCGTGACCGACGGCGGGGACGACGGGCAGCAGCACCCGGGCGTCGAGCTGGCCCAGGGCGGCCGGGAGCAGCGGAGCCCCCGGCTCGACCGGTTCGGGGGCGTAGGCGGCGATCGTGCGGGCCCCCGTCAGCCCCTGCAGCAGGGCACCGGTGATCGCGGCGGCGGCCGCGGCCCGCTCCTCGGCGGGGCGGGCCGCGCGGCGGGCCAGCAGGCCTCGCCGGTAGGCGGCCTTGGCCCGCGCCTCGTCCTGGTGGGCTCCGCCCGAGGCGGCCGCCCACCCACTCGCCGCGGACATCAGCGGGCGATGCGCTCGCGGACGGCCGCCTCGACGGCGTCGGCCCGGCGGAGCAGGTCGTCGACGCGGTCCAGGGACGCGCCGAGGTCGGCCCGGGCAGCCTCGTCGGAGATGCCCCGGAGGTTCACCTCGACCGCCAGCCGGGCCGTGGTGGCCGCCGCGCGGGCGGCGGCGGTGGCGGCGGCGACGTCGCTGACGACGTTCGGGTTGGCGATGGGCAGCAGCCGTTCGGCCAGGGGGAGGAGGGTGACGGCCGCCTCGATGACGTCCCGCGGCGGCTGGGCCGCCTGCAGCTGGGCCGTGCGGACGGCCTCACGCCGGGACTCCTGCTCCTCCGGGGTGTCCTTCGGCAGCCGGTAGGCCTCGGTGACCGCGGTGAACGCCGTCTCGTCGGCCGCTGCGGCGGCCAGGCAGGTGGCGCGGACGGCGTCGGCCTCCGCGATCACCGCCGAGACGAGGTCGCGGTGCTCGGCGTACTCGTCACCGCTGGTGAAACGACCGACCATGGCGACGAGCGAGGCCGACAGCGCCGCCTCGATCGCCGCGGTGGCGCCGGCACCCGGGGCGGGCAGGCGGGCAGCCAGCTGGCCCAGGAAGTCGCCCAGCGGCTGGACGTCGACCTCGGGAGCGTCCGCCTGCGTCGTCATGCGGTCACTGTGCCAGCCACCCGTCCCGCCAGCGACTCGTCGGACGGCGTCGTCGGGACCATCGCCGGCCCTCAGGCGCTGGGTGCCTTCTTCGCGCGGCTGGGCTGCACCCGCATCGGCTCGCCGGGCATCTTCGGGTAGTCCGGCGGATAGGGCAGCTCGCCCAGCCCGAGGTCGCGCTCCTGCTTGTCCGCCAGCTCGACCAGCGGCGTGAGGTCGAAGGCGTGGTCGGCCAGCCCGGCGTGCTTGTCGCCGACCGCGGCGAACCGCTCCGGCATGGTCAGCACGTCGAAGTCGAACGGGGAGACGTCGGGCAGCTCGTCCCAGTCGACCGGGGCGGAGACCGGCGCGTGCGGCTTGGGCCGGATGGAGTACGCGGACGCGATCGTGCGGTCCCGGGCCATCTGGTTGTAGTCGATGAAGATCTTCTCGCCGCGCTCCTCCTTCCACCAGTTCATCGTCACGCGGTCGGGGATGCGCCGTTCCAGCTCGCGGCCGAACGCGATCACCGCGCGGCGCACCTCGGGGAAGGTCCAGCGCGGCTGGATCGGCACGTAGACGTGCACGCCGCGGCCGCCGGAGGTCTTCGGCCAGCCCTCCATGCCGAACTCGTGCAGCAGCTCGCGCACGTGCGGGGCGACCCACACGGCGTCGCCGAAGTCGGTGCCCGGCTGGGGGTCCAGGTCGATGCGGATCTGGTCGGGGGACTCGACGTCGCCCTTGCTCACCGGCCAGGGGTGGAAGGTGAGCGTGCCGAGGTTGGCGCACCAGGCGACGACGGCGACCGAGTCGGGTGCGATCTCGTCGGCGGTCCGCCCGCTGGGGAACGTGATGTGCGCGGTCTGGACCCAGTCGGGGGCGTTCTTGGGCACCCGCTTCTGGTAGAACGCGTCGCCGGTGTTGTCGGCCCGGGTGGAGATCCGGGCGCCCTCGAAGACGCCGCCGGGCCAGCGCTCCAGCGTCGTCGGCCGGTCGCGCAGCGCGAAGAGGATGCCCTCACCGACGGAGACGAAGTACCGGACGACGTCGATCTTGCGGATGCCCTTGTCGGCGAAGTAGGGCTTCTCCGGGTTGCTCACCCGCACCTCGTGCCCGTCGACCTCCAGCACCACGGCGTCCTTGCTGCTGGCCATCGGGCTCCGTCCGGTCACCTGGGCTGGGTCGTCCTCCGGCTGGTCAGCTTCGGGCCCGACGGCCAGCAGCGCAAGATCAGGGGGCGCAGGTGATCCCCTCGGGCGGCGCGACCAGGTCGATCAGGTAGGCGTTCACCGCCTGGGTCACGCACTCGGTCTTGGGGTAGGCGGTGTGCCCGCTGCCCTCCCAGGTCAGCAGCACGCTGTTGGCCAGCTCCGCGGCCATGTCCGCCGCGCCCTGCGGT
Organism: Modestobacter sp. SYSU DS0657; assembly: GCF_054050925.1. NCBI lineage: Bacteria > Bacillati > Actinomycetota > Actinomycetes > Geodermatophilales > Geodermatophilaceae > Modestobacter > Modestobacter sp. SYSU DS0657. The sequence goes on from NZ_JBJHAG010000005.1 coordinate 152,314, forward strand.
GGGGTCACCGGGTCGCCCTGGGTGCCGATGACCATGATCGGCGCGCTGCCCTCGGCGTCGCGCTCGGGCAGCGGGGTGGTCGGGGCGTCCCAGGCCGAGCAGGTGTAGAGCCCCAGGGCCGCGTCGGCCCCGAAGAGCGGGTACCGGCCGTTCCAGTCGGCGGCCAGCGCCGCGACCTGGTCGGTGGTGAACTGCTCCTGCCCGTCGGCGCAGCTGATCGCCAGGTTGGCGTCGACGACGTTGCTGTAGCTGCCGTCGTCGCTGCGGCCGGTGTAGGTGTCGGCGAGGGTCAGGATGCCGGCGGCGTCGCCGTCGCGGGCGGCGGCCAGCGACTGGGCCAGCTGCGGCCAGGCGCTGGGCTGGTACAGCGCCGAGCGCACCCCGTTGAGCACCAGGCCGGCAGTGGCCTGGCGGGTCTCGCCCTCGCGGGAGCTGGGGATCGGGGCCGCGGCCGCCTGATCGAGGATGCCGTTGAGCGCCGCCCGCGGGTCGTCGCCCAGCGGGCAGCCGCTGATCAGGCCCGTGCAGTTGCCGGCGAACGCGTCGAAGGCGGCCTCGAAGCCGGCGGCCTGCGCCTCGGCCCGCTCCTGGGCGGTGGCGGTCGGGTCGACCGCGCCGTCGAGCGCCAGGGCACGCACCCGCTCGGGGAACAGCTCGGCGTAGGTCGAGCCCAGCGTCGTGCCGTAGGAGTAGCCGAGGAAGGTCAGCTGCTCGTCGCCGAGCGACTCGCGCACCAGGTCCAGGTCCCGGGCGGTGTCGACGGTGTTGAACGCGCCCAGCGCCTCGCCGTACTCCTCCTCGCAGCTCGCTGCGACGTCCTCGACCAGGTCGAAGGTGGTGGCGAGGGAGTCGGCGTCCAGCGCGCGCGGGTTGCTCGCGAACAGCGCGTCCTTCTGCTCGTCGGAGATGCACTCGACCGGCCGGGAGAACCCGACCCCGCGCGGGTCGACGCCCACGACGTCGAACCGGGCCAGCACCTCCGGCGGGAGCGTCAGCGCCGCCTGGATCGCCGCGTCGCCGGCCGAGAAGCCCGGGCCGCCGGGGTTGACCACCAGCGAGCCGATCTTGTCGGTCTGCCCGGCGGCGGTGGCACGCAGCAGGAACAGCTCCAGGTCGCCGCCCTCGAGGTCGTCGTAGTCGGCCGGCACGGGGGTGGTGCCGCACTCGAAGAGCAGCTCGCGCTCCGAGCCGGGGCGCCCGGCGATGATCTGGTCGATGTCGGCGTCGCAGTCGGTCCACTCGATCGGCTGCGCCTCCGGCTCGGCGGGGCCGGTGGGGGAGCTGCTGGCCTGCCCGGCGTCGTCACCGGAGGAGGTGCAGCCGCTCAGCGCCACGGCGGCGGCGAGGAGGGCCCCTCCCAGGGCGGCGAGCGGTCGGCGGTGCGCGTCCATGATCGTCAAGCGTAGGAGGCGATCGCGGTGGTGGCCGCCGCAACCACCGTGGCGTATCCCTCAGCCGCCCGGCTGCTCGGGTCCAGCCGCCCGGCTGCTCGGGTCGAGCCGGCTCGGCTGCTGGGCTTCAGCCGGCCCGGTTGCCCGGGCTCGGGTGCTCCGGCTCAGCCGCCGAGGACCTCGCCCAGGTCGTACCGCACCGGCACCTCGAGCTGGTCGTAGGTGCACGAGCGGGCGTCCCGGTCGGTGCGCCACCGCTGGAACTGGCCGGTGTGCCGCAGCCGGCTGCCCTCCAGCTGGTCGTACCTGATCTCCACCACGAGCTCCGGGCGCAGCGGCACCCAGGAGAGGTCCTTGCCGGCGTTCCAGCGGCTGGTCGCCCCGGGCATCCGGCGCTCGGCGTCCTCGCCCGGCCCTGCTGCCGACGTGGACGCGTTGGCCCAGTCCTGCCACGGGTGGCCGTCGAGCGCCTGGGCGCGGTAGGGGGCGAGCTCCTCGACCAGTTCGGCGCGGCGCTTCATGGTGAAGGAGGCGGCGACGCCGATGTGCTGCAGGGTGCCGGCGTCGTCGTAGAGGCCGAGCAGCAGCGACCCGACGACCGGGCCGCTCTTGTGCCAGCGGAAACCGGCGACCACGCAGTCGGCAGTGCGCACGTGCTTGACCTTGGTCATCACCCGCTGGTCGGGGGAGTAGGGCCGGTCGCCGCGCTTGGCGATGACGCCGTCCAGACCGGCGCCCTCGAACTCGCGGAACCACCGCTGCCCGGTCTCCGCGTCCTGGGTGATCGTGCTGACGAACACCGGTGCCTCGGCGGTGGCCAGCGCCTCCCGCAGCCGCGCCTGCCGCTGCGCGAACGGGGCCTCCATCAGCGACTCGTCGCCGAGGGCGAGCAGGTCGAAGGCGACGAAGGACGCCGGGGTCTCGGCGGCCAGCTTGGTGACCCGGGAGGCGGCCGGGTGGATCCGCTGGAGCAGGGACTCGAAGTCGAGCCGGTCGCCCCGCGGGACGACGATCTCGCCGTCGACCACGCACCGCTCGGGCAGCTGCGCCTTCGCCGCCGCGACGACGTCGGGGAAGTAGCGGGTCAGCGGGCGCTCGTTGCGGCTGCCCAGCTCGACCTCGTCACCGTCCCGGAAGACGATGCAGCGGAACCCGTCCCACTTCGGCTCGTAGAACCAGCCCTCGCCGGTGGGCAGCGCGGCCGCGGGCTTGGCGAGCATCGGCTTGACCGGGGGCAGCACGGGCAGGTCCATGCCGGCCAGTCAAGCAGCCCGGAGCGGTCGGCGAGCGGACCGAACCCGGCGTGCTCCGAGCTCGTCCAGCGGGGCGGTGGGTCGGCCGCCCGCGGGACAGCAGCGCACACGTCGACGCCCTCCCGGGACGACACCGGCCACCCCGCTGAGTCGCCGTCGAGCCGGCGATGACCTCCCGTCCCTGACGGCGGAGCAGCTGGCCGCGCGCGCCACGTCGACATGGCGCCACGTCGACATGGCGCCACGTCGACATGGCGCCACGTCGACATGGCGCCACGTCGACATGGCGTGGTGGCGACATGGCGCGGTGGCGACATGGCGGCACCGACCTGCGGCTCAGAAGGGCGGCGGTTCGTCGGCCGGTTGCGATCGCGGTGGCGGCTGAAGGACCCCCGTGCCCCCGGCCACTGGCGAGCTCGCGTCGTCGGGACCCTGCACGGGGGCCGAATCGGGTGGTCGCGCGCCGGGTGGCTCGGGTTCCCTTGGTCGGAGGCCGGGTGGTCGGGTGGTGCGGGTGACCCCGCTCGGGGTGGTGACGGTGAGGGTGCCGTCGGGGGTCATGGCGAAGTGCCAGCCGGGGGCGAAGGTCTTGAGCCGGTGGTGGCTGCGGCACAGGCAGCAGAGGTTGGTGCAGTCGGTGGCGCCGCCGCAGGCGTGGGGGACGACGTGGTCGAGGTCGGCCCAGCCCACGCGTTGGCCGCAGCCGGGGAACCGGCAGCGGCGGTCGCGGGTGGTCACGAAGGAACGCTGGCGGGGCGTGGGCTCGTAGCGCTCGGTGGGTGGCGGCGGCCCGAGCACCGGACAGCTGCACGGCCCGCTGCCGTCGCCGTCGCGTTCGTCGTTGTCGCGTTCACCGCCGGTGCTGTTGTCGGGGTGGTCGGGGCAGCCGCGCTTCGCGAGCCGGGCGAGTTCGGCCGGCGTCACGGTGGCGAGCAGTTCGCCGCCGTCGAGGCCGGTGATCGCGTAGCTGAGCGTGCCGCCGTCGGGTGCGGTGAGGCCGAGGGCGCCGACCCGGGCCAGGAGGTCGCGCAGGTGGGCGGCGGTGATCGGCAACCCGTTCACCTCACCCGGGGTGACCCCGCCCTCCAGCGCCTCCAAGGCGGCGGTGATCGTCAGGTTCGCGGCCACCAGCGGCAGGCCGTGGTCGGCGGGGCGGAGGATCAGCGCCGCGGCCACGAGGGTGCGCAGCTGACCGATGGGCCGGGGGTCCCCGTCGGCCTCGAGCATCCGGGCCAGCTGGTCGAACAGGTCGTGGGCCTGGGCGGCCTGACCGGCGGGCAGGTCCACCGCCAGTACCGCCCGCCCATCCGAGGCGGACGGGTACACGTGCACGTCAGCGCTCTTCTCCGCCTCGGCCCGCGCCTCTTCCGCGGCGTCGGCGTCCAGTTGCAGCACAAGTTCGGTGGCACGCTTCTTCATCGCCGACACCGACAAGTCGGCCGCCTCGTGGAGCAGCGCCTCCTCTACCCGCCCCGCCACCTCGGCGGGAGTGGACTTCAGCGCGTCGGCGAGCTGCTGCGCCCGCCGCTCGTCCAGCTCCCCGGCCCGCAGCGCGGCGAAGGTGGCCGGGAGCTTGTCCCGCCACACCAGCGCCCGGGTGAGTCGGATCGCCGCCGTCCCCCGCCCCACGTTGAGCACCGTGGCCAGCTCGGCGGTGAAGAACTCGCTGATCTCACCCTCGCCCGGCTGCGCCGTCCAGCCCGCCCGGCGGGCACCCGGGTGGTCCGGTGCCGGATCCGCCGACCCGGGACGATCAGCGGCCAAGGCCAGGATCAGCTCCGCCTCGTGCGCGGTGTCCTGCGCGCGGCGCCGCTGCACCCGCTGCAGCTCCTCGGCCAGCTCCTCGTCGGTCAGCCAGGCAGCGGGCAGCCGGGAGGGCTCGACGGGGTGCTCGAGAGTCCAGTCCACCACCAGCCCCTCGACCACGCTCGAACCACGCCTCCGCGACATGACCCGAACATACGTTCGAGGTGCGACAGTTCCGGCAGGTCGGTCAAGCGGTGGTCGCACCGTGGCGCCGCCGTCCGACCGTTGATCCGCACCAGGATGGGGCTCGGCGGACGCAGGGTCGCGCCACCTGCGGCGGCTGGCCGCGAGATCAGCGCAGCGCGTAGCGGCTGAAGAGGACGCCGTCCTCGGTGAGCGCCTGGAGTAGCTCGGCCCGCAGCGGGGTGGCGAGCGCGGCGGGCACGAGCCCGGGCCCGCCGCCGACCAGCAGCGGGGAGATCGACAGGTCCAGCTCGTCGACCACGTCCGCGGTCAGCGCCGCCTGCACCAGCGCCGGCCCGCCCTCGCAGACCAGCTGCTCCAGCCCCCGTGCGACCAGGGCGTCCAGCGCTGCGGGCAGGTCGACGTCGTCGTCACCGCAGACGAGCACCTCGACCCCGGCAGCGGACAGCGCCTCCCGCCGCCCACGGTCGGCCGCCGCGCAGGTGACCAGCACGGTGGGCACGACGGCATCGGTCACCAGCTGGTCGTCCGGCCGCAGCGATGCCCGCCGCGACACGACCACCACCGGCATCACCGCCTCGCGCCCCAGGGACGTGCGCAGCCGGCCGACGGCGGAGTCCGGGAGCACCGGGTGGTACCCCTCGGCCGCCGCCGTCCCGGCCCCGACGAGCACGGCGTCGGACAGTGCCCGCAGGGTGCGGAACACCCGGCGGTCGCCGTCGGAGCCCAGCGGTCCGCTGCGCCCGTCGACGCTGATCGCGCCGTCCAGCGAGGCGATGAAGTCGACCCGCAGGTGCCGGCCCGGCGCGACCCGGTAGGCGTCGGCCAGGCCGGCGGGGTCGCGGGGGAGCTCGTGCACCGTCAGCGGGTGCTGAGCACGGCCGCGCTCTCGGCGGGCACGGTCACGGTGGCACCGTCCAGCCCCGGCGCCTCGCCGGTGCTGAACAGCACGTCACCGGCCGCCGCGTCCAGCTCGATCCGCCGCTGCTCACCCGACAGGTTGGCCACCACGCGCAGCGACCCGCGCTCGACGACCACCCAGCGCTCGTCGTCGTCCCAGGTGACGCCCGTCGTGGACAGGTCGGGGTCGAGCAGCTCGGGGTGCTGCTTGCGCAGCGCCAGCAGCGTCTTGTGGGTGGCCAGCAGGGTGGCGTGCGGCTCCTGCGCCAGCTCGGACCAGTCGAGCTTGGACCGGGTGAAGGTCTCCGGGTCCTGCGGGTCGGGGACGACGGCGGCGTCCCACCCGTGCGCGGCGAACTCACCGATCCGGCCCTCGGCGGTCGCCTTGCCCAGCTCCGGCTCGGGGTGGCTGGTGAAGAACTGCCACGGCGTCGAGGCGCCCCACTCCTCACCCATGAACAGCATCGGCGTGAACGGGCTGGTCAGCACCAGGGTGGCGCCGACGGCGAGCAGGCCGGGGGAGAGGGAGGCCGAGATCCGGTCACCGACGGCGCGGTTGCCGATCTGGTCGTGGTCCTGCAGGTACCCGAGGAACTTCCAGCCCGGCAGCTGGGTGGTGTCGACCGGCCGGCCGTGGTGGCGGCGGCGGAAGCTGGACCAGTCGCCGGCGTGGAAGTAGGCGCCGGTGAGCACCCGGGCCAGGCCCTCGAGGCCGGCGTCGGCGAAGTCGGCGTAGTAGCCCTGCGCCTCACCGGTCAGCTGGGTGTGCAGCGAGTGGTGGAAGTCGTCGCTCCACTGCGCGTCGATGCCGGTGCCGCCGGCCACCCGGGGGGTGACCAGCCGGGGGTCGTTGAGGTCGCTCTCGGCGATCAGCGTCAGCGGGCGGCCGAGCGCGACCGACAGCTTCTCGGTCTCGATCGCCATCTCCTCCAGCACGTGGGTGGCGCGCTCGTCGACCAGCGCGTGCACGGCGTCCAGCCGGAGCCCGTCGACGTGCATGTCGCGCAGCCACATCTGCACGTTGTCGAGGATGTAACGGCGCACCTCGTCGGAGTCGGGGCCGGACAGGTTGACCGAGTTGCCCCAGGTGTTCGCCCCGCCCTCGCTGAAGATCGGCATGAACTCGGGCAGGTAGTTCCCCGACGGGCCGAGGTGGTTGTAGACGACGTCCTGGATCACGCCCAGGCCGCGCTGGTGGCAGGCGTCGACGAACCGCTGGTAGGCGGCCGGGCCGCCGTAGGTCTCCTGCACGGCGTACCAGGCGACGCCGTCGTAACCCCAGTTGTGGGTGCCGTTGAAGGCGTTGACCGGCAGCACCTCGACGAAGTCGACGCCGAGGTCGACCAGGTGGCCGAGCCGGTCGATCGCGGCGTCCAGCGTCCCCTCGGGGGTGAACGTGCCGACGTGCATCTCGTAGACGACGCCCCCGGCGAGCGGCCGGCCGGTCCAGGCGGCGTCGCCCCACGAGTACGTGGCGGGGTCGAAGCGGCGGGACAGCCCGTGCACGCCGTCGGGCTGGCGGCGGGAGCGCGGGTCGGGGCGGGGCGTCTCGTTGTCGTCAAGCAGGAAGCCGTAGTCGCTCTCGGGCTCCGCGGGCACGGTGGCCCGCCACCAGCCCTCGTCGTCGCGCTGCATGTCGTGCACCTGGCCGTCGACCTGCAGGCGCACCCGCTCGGGCAGCGGGGCCCAGACGGAGAACTCGACGGGCTCGGGCATGCGGGGGCCTCCTGGACGGCGGGACGGGGGTGGCTGCCCGATCATGCCCGCCCGGCGGCCGGTCAACCGTGCCGCGCGACACCCGCCGGAGCCGGGTGGCCGGGGCCAGTGCCCCGACCACCCGGCCGGTCGATCAGACGGACAGGACCTGGCCGACGTAGATCAGGTGCGGGTTGCTGACGACGCCGCGGTTCTGGTCGAACAGCTGCTGCCAGCTGGTGCCGTGCGCGGCCGCGATCGTCCCGAGCGTGTCGCCCGGCGCGACCGTGTAGCTGCCGCCGGTCGCCGCGGGAGCGGGAGCGGGCGCGGGGGCCGGGGCGGGGGCCGGTGCCGGAGCGGCGGCGACGGGCGTCGTCCCCTCCGTCAGGTGCCGCCCGCAGACCGGCCACGCGCCGACGCCCTGGCCGTCGAGCACCCGCTCGGCGACGGTGATCTGCTGCGCCGGGGACGCCAGGTCGGCGCGCGGCGCGAACTCCAGGCCGCCGTAGCCCTCCCAGGTGGGCTGGAAGAACTGCAGGCCGCCGTAGTAACCGTTGCCGGTGTTGATGCTCCAGTCGCCGCCGGACTCGCACTGGGCGACACCGCTCCAGTCGTGCTGCGGCGCGGCGGACGCCGGGGCGGCGAAGGCGCCGACCGCCAGGGCGGCGGCACCGGTGGTGAGGGCGCCGCGGCGGACCAGTCGGCGGGTACGGGTGGATTCGGGCATGGGGATCCTCCGATCGCCGCCTGCGAGGTGAGCTGTCGGGTTCGGGCGATCGGTGCCCGGCCGCGCGCACGGGCCGGCGCCCCGGCTCGGGAGCCGGGCGTCGGACGTGCGGAACGGCTTCACCCCGAGGCGCGCGCACGGTCGCGCGGTCGCGCCGGAGATGGGTCCCCCGCCCCCGTCCTGGGGTTCGGTTGAGGTCACCGGCGGACGGGGCTGGGCGGTCCGGTGCCGTGCCCGGCCGGGAACGCCCGGGCACTCGACCGACGCTAGGTGCCTGTCGGCTGTCCCGCAGGCTCATCGGCGACAGGCCAGGCCCTGCTCACCGCGCGTCGACGACCGTGCACGGACGGTTGAGATCCGGTACGTGGAGGTTCATGGTCGCTCGCTCGGACACGCCGCCGCGCCCCCCCGCCCCGGTGCCGGGGCCCGCCGCGAGTGCGCGAGCGGTGGGGGCGAGGGGGCCCGTCGTCAGTCGCGGACCAGCAGGGCCACCGGCAGCCGGGAGAGCAGCTGCTCGACCCCGACGCCGCCGGCGTCGGAGACCAGGCGGGCGCCGGTGAACAGGTCGCGCCACGCACCGGTGGGCAGCGCCAGCCCGGTGTCGCCCCAGCCGGACTCGGCCAGGCGCACCGGCCGGCGGGTCGCCACGGTCACCGCACCACCGCGGTCGAAGGCGACGGCGTGGTCGGCCGCGGCCCCGGTCACCTGCACCGGGGTGTACCCGGCGAAGGCGTCCGGGTGCTCCCGCCGGTGGCGCAGGGTGCGGGAGACGACCAGCAGCTTCGCGGCGCCCTCCTCGTCGACCGGCGGCACCCACCCCTCGTCGAGCCGGGTCAGCAGCCGGCGCCGCAGGTCGTAGTCGACCGGACGGCGGTTGTCCGGGTCGACCAGGGAGAAGTCCCAGAGCTCGGTGCCCTGGTACACGTCCGGGAGGCCGGGGACGGTCAGCTGCAGCAGCTTCTGCGACAGCGAGTTCGACCAGCCGAACGGCGCGATCCGGGCCACGAACCGCTCGATCTCCGCGTGCGTGGTCGCGTCGTCGAACGCGGCGTCGACCAGCGCGTGCAGCTGGTCCTCGAACTCCTGCACCGGGTTGGTCCAGGTGGTCGAGGTGCCGGCCTCGCGCGCCGCCTTCTCCACGTAGCCGTGCGCCCGTTCGCGGGAGAGCGGCCAGGCGCCGACCAGGTTCTGCCACACCAGGTGCGCCAGCGACCGGTCGGCCAGCGGGTGCCGGCCCAGCCAGCCGCGCACCAGGCCGGCCCACTCGGTCGGGATCTCGGCCAGCACCGCCAGCCGGGCGCGGACGTCCTCGCTGCGCTTGGTGTCGTGCGTGGACAGCGTGGTCATCGACGCCGGCTTGACCTGCTGCCGGTGCTGCTGCGCCGCGTGGAACTCCGCGACCGAGCTGCCGAACCGCGCCGGGTCGCCACCCACCTCGTTGAGCGCCACGAACCGCGCCCACCGGTAGTAGGCGCTGTCCTCCACGCCCTTGGCCATGACCGGACCGGAGGTCTGCTCGAAGCGGGTGGCCAGCTCGGTGCCGGCCGACCCGAGCAGCGGGTGCAGCGCGTCGACGGCGGCGGCCAGGTCGGGCCGCCGCAGCTTGACCGCGGCGACCGTCTCGTCCAGGTGCTCCCGGCCGTCGGGCAGGTAGCTGCGGTACACCGGGAAGGAGGCCAGCAGCTCGGCCAGCCCTTCCGTCACCTGCTCGGGCGGCATGCCCGGCAGGTCGCCGACGATCCGCTGGAGCCGGGCCACCTCCGAGCCGAGCATCCCGTCGGTGACCTCGCGCTTGCAGTCGTGCACGAGCTGCGCGTAGTCGACCCGGTGCCCGGCCAGCTCGGTGTCCAGCGCGGTGAACGCGGGCTCGCCGGCCGGGTCGACCAGCACCCCGTCCACCTCGGTGAGCGCGTCGTAGCCCGTCGTCCCGGCCGTCCTCCAGCTGCCCGGCAGCTCCTCACCGGGTTCGAGGATCTTCTCCACCACGGTCCACCGGTCACCGGTCGCCGCGGCCAGGGAGTCCAGGTAGCCCTTGGGGTCGGCGAGGCCGTCGGGGTGGTCGATCCGCAGCGCGTCGACCGATCCGTCCTCCACCAGCTCCACGATCAGCGCGTGGGTGGCCCGGAAGACCTCCGGGTCCTCCACCCGCAGCCCGGCGAGGGTGTTGATCGCGAAGAACCGCCGGTAGTTGAGCTGGTCGTCGGCGCGGCGCCAGTCGACCAGCTCGTAGTGCTGCCGGTCGTGCACCGCGGCCGGGTCGTCCCCGGCCCGACCCGTGCCCGGCGCCACCGGGAAGCGGTTGTCGTAGTAGTGCAGCTCCAGCTCGCCGTCGACCTCGACCAGCTGCAGCTGCGTCACGTCGTCCGCACTGCCCAGCACCGGGATGCGCACCCGTCCGCCGCCGAAGTCCCAGTCGACGTCGAAGGCGTCGGCGTGCGCGGACCCCCGCCCGTGCTTCAGCAGGTCCCACCACCAGCCGGACTCGTGCGCGTCGGAGACGCCCATGTGGTTGGGCACGAGGTCCAGCACCAGCCCGAGGCCGTGCTCGTGCAGGCGGGCCACGAACCGGTCCAGGCCCTCGCGGCCGCCGCGTGGCTCGTCGACGTGCGCGTGGTCGGTGGTGTCGTAGCCGTGCGTGCTGCCCGCCGCCGACCGCAGCAGCGGGGACGAGTAGGCGTGGCTCACCCCGAGGTCGGCCAGGTAGCCGGCCACCGACGCCGCGTCGTCCAGCGTGAAGTCGGCGGTCACCTGCAGCCGGTAGGTGCTCGAGGGCACGTCCCGGCGCTCGCCGGTGGACGGCGACGTCACGACGCGGCCGCCTGCAGCACGACCGTCGACCGCGGCCGCAGGGTGACCTTCCCGCCGGCCTTCACCGCGACCGGCTCGACCTCGCCCAGCTCGGCGGTGTCGACGACGAGCGTCCACTCCTCCGCGTAGTCGACGCCGGGCAGGGTGAACTCGATCGCCTCGTGCGAGGCGTTGAACGCCAGGTAGAAGTGGTCGTCGCTGACGTACTCGCCGCGGTCGTCCATCTCCCGGATGCCGTGGCCGTTGAGGTACATCGCCAGCGACTTGGCGGAGCCGTCGGACCAGTCGGCGTCGTCCATCGGCTCGCCGTCGGCCCCCAGCCAGGCGATGTCCTGCTGCGGGTCGGTCTCCTCCCACGGCACCGGGCGCCCGTGGAAGAACCGCCGACGGCGGAACGTGGGGTGGTCGGTGCGCAGCCGGGTGACCAGCTTGGTGAACTCCAGCAGCCCCTCGTCGACGTTCTCCCAGTCGATCCAGGTCAGCTCGGAGTCCTGGCAGTAGCCGTTGTTGTTGCCGCGCTGGGTGCGCCCCAGCTCGTCGCCGTGCAGCAGCATCGGCACGCCCTGGCTGAGCATGAGCGTGGCGATGAAGTTGCGGCGCTGGCGGGCCCGCAGCTCGAGCACCTCGGGGTCCTTCGTCGGGCCCTCGACGCCGCAGTTCCAGCTGCGGTTGTGGCTCTCGCCGTCGTTGTTGCCCTCGCCGTTGGCCTCGTTGTGCTTCTCGTTGTACGAGACCAGGTCGTTCAGGGTGAACCCGTCGTGGGCGGTGACGAAGTTGATGCTCGCCACCGGCCGGCGGCCGGCGTGCTGGTAGAGGTCGGCCGAGCCGGAGATGCGGCTGGCGAACTCGCCGAGGGTGCCCTCCTCGCCGCGCCAGTAGTCACGCACGCTGTCGCGGTACTTGCCGTTCCACTCGGTCCACAGCGCCGGGAAGTTGCCGACCTGGTAGCCGCCGTCCCCGACGTCCCAGGGCTCGGCGATCAGCTTCACCTGGCTGACGATCGGGTCCTGGTGCACCAGGTCGAAGAAGGCGGACAGCCGGTCGACCTCGTGGAACTGGCGGGCCAGGGTGGAGGCCAGGTCGAAGCGGAAGCCGTCGACGTGCATCTCGGTGACCCAGTAGCGCAGCGAGTCCATGATCAGCTGCAGCGACTGCGGGTCGCGGACGTTGAGCGAGTTCCCGGTGCCGGTGGTGTCCATGTAGTACTGCTCGTCGCCCTCGACCAGCCGGTAGTAGGCCCGGTTGTCGATGCCCTTGAACGACAGCGTCGGGCCCAGGTGGTTGCCCTCGGCGGTGTGGTTGTAGACCACGTCGAGGATGACCTCGATGCCCGCCTCGTGCAGGGCGCGGACCATGCCCTTGAACTCCTGCACCTGCTGCCCGTCGGTCGACTGGGCGTACTCGTTGTGCGGGGCGAAGAAGCCGATCGTGTTGTAGCCCCAGTAGTTGCGCAGGCCCTTCTGCAACAGGGTGTCGTCCTGCACGAACTGGTGCACCGGCATCAGCTCGATGGCGGTGACCCCGAGGTCGGTCAGGTGCTCGATGACCGCCGGGTGGGCGATGCCGGCGTAGGTGCCGCGCAGCTCCTCCGGCACCCGCGGGTGGGTCATCGTCAGCCCCTTGACGTGGGCCTCGTAGATGACGGTCTTCTGGTACGGGGTCTTCGGCGGCCGGTCGGTGCCCCAGTCGAAGAACGGGCTGACGACGACGGACTTCGGCATGTGCGCGGCGGAGTCCTCGTCGTTCCGCTCACCGGACTCGAAGTGGTAGCCGAAGACCGACTCGTCCCAGTCGATCTGCCCGTCGATCGCCTTGGCGTAGGGGTCGAGCAGCAGCTTGTTCGGATTGCAGCGCAGGCCCTGCGCCGGGTCGTTGGGGCCGTACACCCGGTAGCCGTAGCGCTGCCCGGGCTGGATCCCCGGGAGGAAGGCGTGCCAGACGAACGCGTCGCGCTCGGGGAGCCGGACGCGCTCCTCGTTGCCCTGGTCGTCGAACAGGCAGAGCTCGACCTTCTCGGCGACCTCGCTGTAGAGGGCGAAGTTCGTGCCGGTGCCGTCGTACGTCGCACCGAGCGGGTAGTCGGAACCGGGCCACACCTGGGTGGTCATGGGAGAGCTCGTCCTCCTGGCTGAGGCCCCCCGGGACGGGGGCTGGCGTCACACCCCCGGTCCGCGACCGGGCCAGGGGTTCGCCGTCGGATGCCCGGAAAGGACCCCGATCACACCTGTCGCCTCCACCACTCTGCGGGTGGGCGGGACACGTCGTCGCGGTCTTCCGGGCAGGTCGCCCCGCAGTGTGCCAACTCCGGCACCGGATGACGATCATGGTCGGGCCGTAGGCCCGGACGGTCGCCGCGGATCGTTCTGTCGCACCCCCGTCGTACCGTCGACGCCGTGCGCACATCCACCGAGCTGCGGCCCACCCAGGGCCGGTTCCGGGTCGTCAGCGAGTTCGAGCCCTCGGGCGACCAGCCGGCGGCGATCAAGGCCCTGGCCGAGCGGGTGAACGCGGGGGAGACGGACACGGTCCTGCTCGGCGCCACCGGCACCGGCAAGTCGGCCACCACTGCCTGGCTGATCGAGCAGGTGCAGCGCCCCACGCTGGTGATGGCGCCCAACAAGACCCTCGCGGCGCAGCTGGCCAACGAGTTCCGCGAGCTGCTGCCCGACGCGGCGGTGGAGTACTTCGTCTCGTACTACGACTACTACCAGCCCGAGGCGTACGTCCCGCAGACCGACACCTACATCGAGAAGGACTCCTCGATCAACGAGGAGGTGGAGCGGCTGCGCCACTCGGCGACGAACAGCCTGCTCACCCGTCGCGACGTCATCGTCGTCTCCACCGTCTCCTGCATCTACGGCCTCGGGACGCCGGAGGAGTACGTCGACCGGGCGCTGAAGATCAAGGTGGGGGAGGACCGCGACCGCGACGAGCTGCTGCGCACGCTGGTCACCGAGCAGTACACGCGCAACGACCTGGCCTTCACCCGGGGCACGTTCCGGGTGCGCGGCGACACGATCGAGGTCTTCCCGGTCTACGAGGAGCTCGCGGTCCGGATCGAGATGTTCGGCGACGAGGTCGAGCGGCTCTACTACCTGCACCCGCTCACCGGCGAGGTGGTCCGCGAGGTCGACGAGCTGTTCGTCTTCCCGGCCACCCACTACGTCGCCGGCCCGGAGCGGATGGAGCGGGCGATCGCCACCATCGAGGCCGAGCTCGAGCAGCGGCTGGCCGAGCTCGACCGGCAGGGGAAGCTGCTGGAGTCCCAGCGGCTGCGCATGCGCACCACCTACGACATCGAGATGATGCGCCAGGTCGGCTTCTGCTCCGGCATCGAGAACTACTCGCGGCACATCGACGGGCGCGCTCCCGGCAGCGCCGGCGCCTGCCTCATCGACTACTTCCCCGACGACTTCCTGCTGGTCATCGACGAGTCGCACGTGACGGTGCCGCAGATCGGCGGCATGTACGAGGGCGACATGAGCCGCAAGCGCACCCTGGTCGAGCACGGCTTCCGGCTGCCCTCGGCGATGGACAACCGGCCGCTGAAGTGGGAGGAGTTCACCGACCGCATCCACCAGACCGTCTACCTCTCCGCGACACCGGGGAACTACGAGCTGGGCCGGGTGCAGGGCGACGTCGTCGAGCAGGTCATCCGGCCGACCGGCCTGGTCGACCCGGAGGTCGTGGTCAAGCCGACCAAGGGCCAGATCGACGACCTGGTGCACGAGATCCGGGTCAGGGTCGAGCGGGACGAACGCATCCTCGTCACCACGCTGACCAAGAAGATGTCCGAGGACCTCACCGACTACCTGCTCGAGCTGGGCATCAAGGTTCGGTACCTGCACTCCGAGGTCGACACCCTGCGCCGCGTCGAGCTGCTGCGCGAGCTGCGGCAGGGTGAGTACGACGTGCTGGTCGGCATCAACCTGCTGCGCGAGGGGCTCGACCTGCCCGAGGTGTCCCTGGTGGCGATCCTCGACGCCGACAAGGAGGGCTTCCTCCGGTCCGGCACCTCGCTGATCCAGACGATCGGCCGGGCGGCGCGCAACGTCTCCGGGCAGGTGCACATGTACGCCGACAAGATCACCCCGTCGATGGCGCAGGCGATCGACGAGACCAACCGGCGCCGCGAGAAGCAGATCGCCTACAACACCGAGCACGGCATCGACCCGCAGCCGCTGCGCAAGAAGATCGTCGACATCCTCGACGGCATCTACAAGGCGGCGGAGGAGGCCGAGGAGTCGACCGAGCTGCTGGGCGGTTCGGGGCGGCAGCAGTCCCGTGGCAAGGCGCCGGTGCCCGGGCTGTCGTCGAAGGGCAAGGCCGGTTCCACCAAGGGCAAGGCCGGCTCGATCGACGTGCAGGGTCTCCCGCGCAACGAGCTCGCCGACATGATCACCCAGATGAACGACCAGATGCTCGCCGCCGCCCGGGAGCTGCAGTTCGAGGTCGCCGCGCGGCTGCGCGACGAGCTGACCGAGCTGAAGAAGGAACTGCGCCAGCTCGACGCCGCACACGCCTGAAGAAGGACCCCCTCGCCCCCCCGAGAAGGACCTCGTCCCCCTCATCCCTCGCAAGCTCGGGCGAGCCTCCGGACGAGGCCGTCCGAGGCTCGCGGCGGGCCCCTGCGAGGAGGCCGGGTGGGGCGGGAACTCCCCGGGCGGTTCGCGCGTTGGGCGGCAGCGGACCCCCACTGCGGGCGCTCGAGTAGCGGCGCGGCTGCTGCCGGTGGTGACATGGTCCGACGTGGAGGGGAGTATCCCTGCGCGGCAGTGGTCGTCAGCACGGGTCGCCCCGACCCCGGCCCTGTCGGTCGGCCCGGGTCCGGGACGGCGGGAGAGACCTCCGGTACTGACAGCTGCCAGTGAACCGGAGGAATCCGTTGGACGTCCCACTCTGGGTCTGGGCGATCACCGTCGCCGCCATCATCGGGATGCTGGTGTTCGACTTCGTCGGACACGTCCGCACCCCGCACGCCCCCACGCTGAAGGAGTCGGCCACCTGGTCGGCGGTCTACGTCGGCATCGCGCTGGTCTTCGGACTGCTGGTGCTCTGGTTCGCCGGCGGCACGTACGGCGGTGAGTACTTCGCCGGCTGGGTCACCGAGAAGAGCCTCTCGGTCGACAACCTCTTCGTCTTCGTGCTGATCATGGCCAGCTTCGCCGTGCCCCGGGAGCTGCAGCAGAAGGTGCTGCTCTTCGGCATCGCCTTCGCGCTCGTGCTGCGGACGGTGTTCATCTTCGTCGGCGCCGCCGCCATCGAGAACTTCAGCTTCGTCTTCTACATCTTCGGCGGCTTCCTCATCTGGACGGCGATCGCGCAGGCGCGCAGCGGCGGGCACGACGAGGACGAGGAGTTCAAGGAGAACGCCGTCCTGCGGCTGACCCGCAAGGTGCTGCCGACGACGCAGGAGTACCACTCCGACCGGCTCACCGCGAAGATCGACGGCAAGCGCCACATCACCCCGCTGGCCATCGCGCTGATCGCCATCGGCAGCGCCGACATCCTCTTCGCCGTCGACTCGATCCCGGCGATCTTCGGTCTCACCCAGGAGACCTACCTGGTCTTCACCGCCAACGCCTTCGCCCTGCTCGGCCTGCGGCAGCTGTTCTTCCTGCTCGACGGCCTGCTCGACAAGCTGGTGTACCTCGCCTACGGCCTGGCGGTCATCCTCGGGTTCATCGGCATCAAGCTGGTCATCCACGCGCTGCACGAGAACGAGCTGCCGTTCATCAACGGTGGTGAGCACGTCACCGCGATCCCGGAGATCCCGACCTGGCTGTCGCTGGTCGTCATCCTGGTCACCCTGGTGGTGACCACCGTGGCCAGCCTGCGCAAGAACAAGAAGGACGAGGCCCGGCGGGCCCAGCGCACCGGCGCGGGCGACCCCGGCGCCGACCGGACCGGGCGGAACATCGGTGCCCCGGGCGACCCCGAGCGTGCTTCCGAAGACGGCCTGCCGGAGCCCCGGCAGGCGGCGGTCACCAAGTCCGACCGACCCGACCGGGGCTGAACGACCCGCCCGCCGGTGTCCCTGGGGCACCGGCGGGCGGGCGCACCACGAACCCCCGCCACGTCCTGGCAGGTGGTTGGTGCAACTGACTTGTAGAGTGCCGGTACGTGGAGCTCCCCGTCTGGTTCGAGATCTCGACGTTCGTGGGGCTCACCGTCCTGCTGCTCGCCGACCTCGCGATCGTCGCCCGTCGTCCGCACGAGCCCTCCGTGAAGGAGGCGACCGCCTGGGTCACCTTCTACGTGGGGTTGGCGCTGTTGTTCGGGCTGCTGCTGCTCGCTGTCACCGACGGGGCGTTCGCCACCGAGTTCTACGCGGGCTGGCTGACCGAGTACTCGCTCTCGGTCGACAACCTCTTCGTCTTCGTGATCATCATGGCCCGCTTCCAGGTGCCCCGGAAGCTGCAGCAAGAGGTCCTGATGGTCGGGATCATCATCGCGCTGGTGCTGCGCGGGATCTTCATCCTGGCCGGTGCCGCCCTGATCGAGCAGTTCATCTGGGTCTTCTACCTCTTCGGCGCCTTCCTGGTCTGGACCGCCGTCAACCTGGTCCGGCACCGCGACGAGGACGAGGACTACGAGGAGAACGCGCTCATCCGCCGCATGCGGCGGGTGCTCCCGATGACCGCCGAGTACCACGGCAGCAAGGTCCGGGTCGAGCGCGACGGCACGAAGCTCTGGACCCCGATGATCGTGGTGTTCCTGGCGCTGGGCACCACCGACCTGCTGTTCGCGCTGGACAGCATCCCGGCGATCTTCGGCCTCACCCGGGAGGCGTTCATCGTCTTCACCGCGAACGTCTTCGCGTTGATGGGGCTACGCCAGCTGTACTTCCTGCTCGGCGGCCTGCTCAAGCGCCTGGTCTACCTGTCCCTCGGGCTGGCGGTCATCCTGGCCTTCATCGGGGTGAAGCTGGTCCTCGAGGCGCTGCACGAGAACCAGTACCCGTTCGCCGGGGAACGTGCCCCGCTGGAGGCGGTGCCCACCGTGCCCACCTGGCTGTCACTCGCGGTGATCCTCGTCGTCCTCGTGGTGGCGACCGTGGCCAGCCTGCTGAAGACCCGCGGCGAGGAGGCCCCGTCGGGGC
This sequence comes from Modestobacter sp. SYSU DS0657, assembly GCF_054050925.1. Classification (NCBI taxonomy): domain Bacteria; kingdom Bacillati; phylum Actinomycetota; class Actinomycetes; order Geodermatophilales; family Geodermatophilaceae; genus Modestobacter; species Modestobacter sp. SYSU DS0657. Next base: position 170,140 of record NZ_JBJHAG010000005.1, read on the forward strand.
CGGCCGCCGTGACCGGCGAGCCGCCCGTGGAGACCGACGAGACCGGTCGCACCGTGCCCGACACCGCGGAGACCGGCCGCGCCGAGGTGGTCGAGGAGCCCCGGGGCAGCTGAGCCGGGTCAGCGGGGCGGCATCGTCCCGGGCTCCACGACGGCGCCGCCGGCCGCGACCAGCTCGCCGTCCCGCCAGACCTCCCGGATCCGCCCGGCCAGCCCGGTCAGGTCCCGGGCGTCCCCGCCCAGCACGACGACGTCGGCCCGCTTGCCCGGCTCCAGGCTGCCGAGGGAGTCGGCGACACCCAACAGCCGCGCCGCGGACAGCGTGGTGGCGTGCCAGGCCTGCTCCGGGGTCATGCCGCAGCCGGCCATCAGTCCGAGTTCGCTGAGGTTGTCCCCGTGCGGGCCCACGCCGCTGTCGGTGCCCATGGCGATCCGCACCCCGGCGTCGGCGGCCCGGGACACCGCCTCGTCGTGCACCGCCTGCACGGCGCGCGCCTTCGCCACCACCGCGTCGGGGAGCGCCGCACCGGCGTCGGCAGCGGTGAGCACCGCCCGGGGCGCGGCGAGGGTGGGCACCAGCCAGGTGCCGTGCTCGAGCATCAGCTCGATCGCCTCGTCGTCGAGGTAGATGCCGTGCTCGATGGAGCGGATGCCCGCCCGGACGGCGGCCTTGATCCCCTCCGCGCCCTGCGCGTGCGCCATCACCGCGACGCCGGCGGCCTCGGCCTCCTCGACCAGCACGGCGAGCTCGGCGGGGCGAAAGTGCGGGTGGCGCGGGTCGTCCCGGGCGGAGAGCACGCCACCGCTGGTGGCGACCTTGAGGACGTCGGCGCCGGCGCGCAGCAGCTCGCGCACGGTGCGGCGCATCTCGTCCGGTCCGTCGACGATCGTCCGCGGGCGGCCCGGGTGCGGCCCGAGCAGCGGCAGCTCGGCCCCGCAGACGTGCCAGCCGTCGCCGTGGCCGCCGGTCTGGGACAGCATGCTGATCGCGATCTGCAGCCGCGGCCCGGCGGTGAGCCCGCGCCGGACCGCCTCGGCCACGCCCAGGTCGGCGCCCCCGGCGTCGCGCACCGAGGTGATGCCCTGCGCGAGGGTGCGCCGCAGGTTCTGCGCGGCCTCGAAGAAGCCGTAGCTGAACGGCGTCTGCAGGTGCCGCAGGGTGTCGACGCCGCTGAGCATCACGTGCACGTGGCAGTCGAAGAGGCCGGGCAGCACGGTGGCGCCCGTGCAGTCGACGACCTCGTCGCCGTCCAGGCCCGTACCGACCTCCACGATCCGGCCGTCCTGCACCGCGACGTCGGCGGGCGCGGCCGGGCTGCCCGTGCCGTCGAGGACCTGACCGCCGGAGAACACGCGTCGCGTCATGCGGGCACCCTAGGTCCTCACCCGTTAGCGGTGCTCACCATCTGACCCGCGCGGGGCCTGGGCTAGCGTCGCGGACATGCGGCCGACCGACCTCTCCCTGCTGCGCGTCCCCGGTGTGCCCGCGGTCTCCCCCGACGGGCGGACCGCGGTCGTCGCGGTGACCCGGCTGGACCTGGACGCCGACGAGTACCGCAGCCAGCTGTGGACCGTGCCCACCGACGGGTCGGCCCCGGCTCGCCCGCTCACCGCCGGGCACCGCGACTCCGCCCCCGCGTTCTCCCCGGACGGCCACTGGCTCGCCTACCTGGCCGCCGAGCCGAAGGGCGCGCCACAGCTGCACGTGCTGCCGGTCGCGGGCGGCGCCCCCCGCCGGCTCACCGACCACCACCTGGGCGCCGGCGCCCCGGCCTGGTCGCCGGACTCGCGGCGGCTGGCGTACACGGCCCGGGTGCCCGAGGCCGGCCGGTACGGCACCGACGAGGACGTCGCCCCGGCGGCGGAGGCGCCGCGCCTGATCACCACCCTGAAGTACCGCAGCGACGACGTCGGCTTCACCACCGACCGGCGCCGCCACGTGTTCGTCGTCGACCTGCCCGGCGACGCCGACGACACCGCCGTCCCGCTGCCGGAGCCGGTTCAGGTGACCGGCGGCGCCCAGGACGACGCCGACGTCGCCTGGAGCCCGGACGGCGCGCTGCTCGCCTTCGTCTCCGCCCGCCACGAGCGGGCCGACGCCGACCTGGTCAGCGACGTCTTCGTGGTGCGCCCCGACGGGTCCGGGCTGCGCCGGGTCACGCAGAGCCGCTCGGCCGTCGCCTCCCCGGCCTGGGACCCGGCGGGGGAGACCCTCTGGTTCTCCGCGCAGCCCGACCTGGGTGACAGCGGCCGGGACTTCGTCGGCCGAAACACCACGCTGTGCCGGGCGCCCGCCGCCGGCGGCCCGGTCACGCCGGTGCTCGACCCGGAGACGCACGACCGGGGCGACGAGACCCCGGCGACCGTCGTCACGCCCGACGGCGTGCTGTTCGGGGTGCAGCGCCGCGGCGCGGTCGAGCTGCTGCGGGTGCCGCTGGGCGGCGGGGAGCCCGAGGCGCTGATCGACGGCCCGTACACGGTGCGGGGGATCGGGGCCGGTGGGGGCGTCGTCGTCGCCACCGTCGCGCACGACCGGTCGGCCGGCGAGCTGATCGCGATCACCCCCGGACGACGCCGGCTGCTCACCGGGTTCGGCGCTCCGCTGCAGGAGACCGGCCGGCTGCACCGGATGCGTGAGCGGACCGCCACCGCCCCCGACGGCTACCCGGTGCACGGCTGGCTGACCACGCCGCCCGGACCCGGGCCGCACCCGGTGCTGCTCACCGTGCACGGCGGGCCGTTCAGCCAGTACGGCTGGACCCTGTTCGACGAGACCCAGGCCTACGTCGAGGCCGGCTACGCGGTGCTCATGTGCAACCCGCGCGGGTCCTCGGGCTACGGGCAGGAGCACGGCCGGGTGATCAAGGAGCACATGGGGGAGCTGGACGCCGACGACGTGCTGGCCTTCCTCGACGACGCGCTCACCGACCCGCAGCTGGACGCCTCCCGGGTGGGGCTGATGGGCGGCTCCTACGGCGGCTACATGACCACCCTGCTGCTGGGGCGCACCGACCGGTTCGTCGCCGGGATCAGCGAGCGGGCGTTCAACGACCCGGTCAGCTTCGTCGGGTCGTCGGACATCGGCTGGTTCTTCCCCGACGAGTACCTGGGCACCGACCCCGAGCGGGTCGCCGCCCAGTCGGCGCTGGCGCACGCGCACCGGATCACCACGCCGACGTTCATCATCCACTCCGAGGAGGACTGGCGCTGCCCGCTGGAGCAGGGCACCCGGCTGTACGTGGAGCTCAAGCGCCGCGGCGTGCCCACCGAGCTGCTGCTGTTCCCCGGCGAGGGCCACGAGCTGTCCCGCTCCGGCCGGCCCAAGCACCGGCTGGCCCGGCTGGAGCACGTGCTGCGCTGGTGGGCCCGCTGGCTGCCCACGCCGCAGAACCGGGCCGGGGTGGCCGAGCTGCCGGTGGGCGCCGAACCGGCCGCTCCGGTGGGGGAGGAGGCGGTGGACGCCCAGCTCGACGTGGGGATCGAGGCGGCGGCCGACGGCGAGGCCGGCGGACGGCGCGACGACACGCTCAGCGTGCCGGCCACCCGGCTGTGACCCCGCAGCTGCGCGCGGCTGCCCCGGAGCTGGCCGCCACCGCGCTGCGGACGGTCCAGGAGGAGTTCCCCAACGGGTTGTACGTGCACTACCGCGCGCCCGGGGACGCACCGGAGCGCCCGCGCGACCGGCACCCCGCGTTCTACGGCAGCTACGACTGGCACTCCGCGGTGGAGATGCACTGGGTGCTGCTCCGGCTGCTGCGGATCGCCGGTGACCGGGTGCCGGCCGCGGAGGTCCGGGCGGTGCTCGACGCGCACTGGACGCCGGAGGCGATCGCGGCGGAGGTGGCGCACGCGGCCGGGAACCCCGGCTGGGAGCGGTCGTACGGCTGGGCCTGGGCGCTGACGCTGGTGGAGGAGGCGGCGTCCTGGGCGGCGAAGGCCGACGCCCCGGACGACGTGCGCCGGTGGGCCGCGACCCTGCAGCCGCTCGCCGACCACTTCCTCGCCGCCTACGCGCGCTGGCTGCCCGGGGCGACCTACCCGGTGCGCACCGGGCTGCACCCGAACAGCGCCTTCGGCCTGCTGATGGCCCTGCCGGCCGCCCGGCGGGCGGAGGTCGACGGGATGCTGGCCGACGCCGCCCGGCGCTGGTTCGCCGCGGACACCGACGCGCCGGTGCGCTGGGAGCCCTCCGGCTCGGACTTCCTGTCGCCGTCCCTGGTCGAGGCGGTGCTCATGTCCGTCGTCGTGCCGGACTTCCCGGCCTGGCTGTCGGCCTTCCTGCCCGGCCTCGCCGACGGGCCGCTGTTCGGCCCCGCCGTGGTCGGCGACGCGAGCGACGGGCAGACCGCGCACCTGCACGGGCTGAACCTGAGCCGGGCGTGGTGCCTGGGACGGCTCGCCGGTGCCCTGCCGTCCTCGGACCGCCGCGTCGCCACCCTGCGAGCATCCGCCGAGCAGCACGCCGCGGCGGCGCTGCCGCACGTCAGCGGAAGCGACTACATGGTCGAGCACTGGTTGGCCGCCTACGCCCTGCTGTACCTCGATACTGACCGCTGAGTCGCCGGCGCCGGTGCCCGCGGTCCCGGCGCGGCACGATCGCAGGGAGGTCGGCATGGGGTCGCCGAGGACGTGGCTCGCGGGGCTGCCGCGGCGGCGCCGCCGCTGGCTGGTCGCGGGGCTGTCCATCGCGGCGTACGCCGCCGGCTACGTGGTGGTCGTCGCCCTGATCGCCCAGGTGCGGGAGAGCCCGGCCGACTGGACGGGGCCGCTCCCGGCGTTCCTGGGAGCCGCCGTCGGCGCCTCGTTCGGCGCCTGGCTGCAGGCGCGCCGACTGGGCGGCGTCGACCGGGCGGAGGACTTCCGGGGCGCGCTGCGGTCGGGGCGGCTCCCTGACGGCGCCGACCCGCTGCACTGGCGCCGGTCGCTGCTCCGGGAACGCCGCGTCCTGCGCGGGCAGCTGGCCGCGGGGCTCGTGCTGGTGGCGTGCCTGGTCATCGCCGTGCTTGCTCTCCTGCCCGGCCGGAACGACTGGCCGGGCAGCGCGCTGCCCCTCGGCGCGCTCGCCGTGCTGCTCGTCGTCATCGGGTGGGGAGCCGTGCGGGGAACCCGCCGGATCGACCGCCTGCTGCAGCAGCTCCCCGACGGCAGCAGTGCCCGGCCCCCGGGGTGAGCCGCAGCGCCGATCACCAGCCGCGAGCGCGCCACTCCGCGAGGTGGGGGCGCTCGGCGCCCAGCGTCGTGTCCGCGCCGTGGCCGGGGTAGACCCACGTCTCGTCGGGCAGGACGCCGAACAGCCGGGCCTCGACGTCGTCGAGCAGGCTGGTGAACCGGGCGGCGTCGGACTGGGTGTTGCCGACTCCACCGGGGAAGAGGCTGTCGCCGGTGAAGACGTGCGTGCCCGCGCCCTCGGGCCCCCGCCAGACCAGCGCGATGCTCCCCGGGGTGTGCCCGCGCAGGTGCACGACCTCGAGCACCTGGTCGCCCACGGTGATCGTGTCGCCGTGCTCGACCGGGCGGGTGACCGGCACCGGCAGGTCGGCGGCGTCGGCCGGGTGCGCGACGGTCTCGGCGCCGGTGGCCCGGACCACCTCGGGGAGCGCGCGGTGGTGGTCCCAGTGGCCGTGGGTGGTGACCACGGTGCGGAGGTCGGCGGCGTCGATCAGCTCCAGCAGCGCCTCCGGCTCGGCCGCCGCGTCGATCAGCAGCGCCTGGCCGGTGCCCGGGCCGGTGCCGCTGTCGGTGAGCAGGTAGGCGTTGTTCGCCATCTCGCTGACCGCGAGCTTGCGGATGGTCAGCCCGGGCAGCTCGCGGACGTCGGCCGGCCCGCCGACCCGCACGTCGCCGGTGTAGCTGTCGTTCATCCCGCTCCGATCTGAGGACTGTCGGGGGTCACGGTTAGGTTCGACCGCATGGACGCTAGTGCAGGTGCCGCGCCCGCAGATCCCGCGTCGGGATCCGGGACGGTGGCGGGCTCGCTCGTGGGCCTCCCCGCCACCGAGCTGGCCGCCCGGGTCCGGTCCGGCGAGCTGACCGCGGTCGAGGTGGTCCGGGCCCACCTGGCGCACCTGGCCGACGTCGAGCCGCGGGTCGGCGCCTTCCGGGTGGTGCGCACCGAGGCGGCGCTGGCCGAGGCCGCGGCGGTCGACGCCTCGCCCGACCGCGCACGGCTGCCGCTGGCCGGTGTCCCGGTCGCGGTGAAGGACAACGTGGCCGTGGCGGGGGAGCTGGCCACCGACGGGTCCGCCGCGCACACCCCGACCCCGGCCGCCACCGACGACCCGGTCGTCGCGCGGCTGCGCGCCGCCGGCGCCGTGGTCGTCGGGATCACCCGGGTGCCCGAGCTCTGCGTCTACTCGGCCACCGACGGTCCGGGCACCGTCACCCGCAACCCCTGGGACACCGCGCGGTCGGCCGCCGGCTCCTCCGGCGGCAGCGCCGCGGCCGTCGCGGCGGCCGCGGTGCCGCTGGCCCACGGGAACGACGGCATGGGGTCGCTGCGACTCCCGGCGGCGGCCTGCGGGCTGGTCACGCTGAAGCCCGGTACGGGCGTCGTGCCGGGCGCGGTCGGGGCGAACAGCTGGTACGGCATGGCCGAGCACGGGGTGCTCGCGACCACGGTCGCCGACCTCGCCGCCGGCATCGCCGTGCTGTCCGGCGCACCCCTGGCCGAGCCGTCGCCGCCTCCCGGGCCGCTGCGGATCGCGGTCTCCACCCGGTCCCCGGTCCCGGGGGCGCGGCTCGACGCCGCGGGGCGGGCAGCGCTGGACGCCGTCGCCGCCGAGCTGCGGGCCGCCGGGCACACCGTCGTCCGCCGCGAGCCACCGATCACCCCGGCCGCCGCGGCAGCGGTGGTCGCCCGCTGGCTGGCCGGCCCGGTCACCGACGCCGACGCCCTCGGGGTCGACCGGCGCGCACTCGAGCCGCGGCACCGGGTGCACACCCGACTGGGCCGGTTCGTGCAGCGCGCCCACCTGCTCCGACCCGGAGCGCTCGCGGCCTTCCGGGCCCGGATGGCCGACTTCTTCACCGAGGTCGACGTGCTGCTCACGCCCGTGGTCAGCGGCCCGCCGCTGCCCGCCCGCCCCTGGCACGAGCGTGGCTTCCTGGCCAACATCACCGCCAACGCCCGCTGGGCGCCGTGGACCTCCGCCTGGAACGGGGCCGGCCTGCCGGCCCTCGTGCTGCCCGCCGGCCCGGGCCGGTCCGGGCTGCCCACGTCGGTGCAGCTCGTCGGCCCGGCGGGTGGCGAGATCCGACTACTGTGGCTCGCCGGAGAGCTGGAACGCCGGCTGCCCTGGCGTCGGCACGCGCCCGTCTTCGACCCCCGCGCCCGGCCCGCCGTCGCCACCGGCTGACCGGTCCGGCCGGGAGACCCAGCCGACACCGCGGAGGGGAAGCACGCCCGCCGGACCCGGCGTTCCACCCAGCAAGAACCACTGCGACCGACAGGGATCACATGGACCGGCTCGTCGTCCGCGGCGCCCGTGAGCACAACCTCAAGGACGTCAACCTCGACCTGCCCCGCGATGCGATGATCGTGTTCACGGGGCTCTCCGGCTCGGGCAAGTCCAGCCTGGCCTTCGACACGATCTTCGCCGAGGGCCAGCGCCGGTACGTCGAGTCGCTGTCGGCCTACGCCCGCCAGTTCCTCGGGCAGATGGACAAGCCCGACGTCGACTTCATCGAGGGGCTCTCCCCGGCGGTGTCGATCGACCAGAAGTCGACCAACCGCAACCCCCGGTCGACCGTCGGCACGATCACCGAGGTCTACGACTACCTGCGTCTGCTCTACGCCCGCGCCGGCCAGCCGCACTGCCCCAACTGCGGCAAGCCGATCAGCCGGCAGACGCCGCAGCAGATCGTCGACCAGGTGCTGGCGATGACGGAGGGCACCCGGTTCCAGGTGCTCGCCCCGGTCGTCCGCGCCCGCAAGGGCGAGTACGTCGACCTGTTCAGCTCGCTGCAGACCCAGGGCTTCTCCCGGGTCCGCGTCGACGGCACCGTGCACCCGCTCACCGAGCCGCCCACGCTCAAGAAGCAGGAGAAGCACACCATCGAGGTGATCGTCGACCGGCTCACCGTCAAGGAGAACGCCAAGCGGCGGCTCACCGACTCGGTCGAGACGGCCCTCGGCCTGGCCGGCGGCCTCGTCGTGCTGGACTTCGTCGACCTCCCCGAGGACGACCCGGCCCGCGAGCGGACCTTCTCCGAGCACCTGGCCTGCATCGACGACGGGCTGTCCTTCGAGGCGCTCGAGCCCCGGTCCTTCTCCTTCAACTCGCCCTTCGGCGCGTGCCCCGAGTGCACCGGCATCGGCACCCGCAAGGAGGTCGACCCCGACCTCGTGGTGCCCGACCCGACCAAGAGCCTCGAGGAGGGCGCCATCGCGCCGTGGGCCGGCTCGATGAGCAAGGAGTACTTCCAGCGGCTGCTCTCCGGGCTGGCCGACATGCTCGGCTTCTCCATGACGACGCCGTGGGAGCGGCTGCCGGCCAAGGTGCAGAAGGCGGTGCTGCACGGGTCCCCGGACCAGGTGCACGTCCGCTACAAGAACCGCTACGGCCGCGAGCGCAGCTACTACGCCGCCTTCGAGGGCGTGCTGCCCTTCCTCGAGCGCCGGCACGAGGACACCGACAGCGAGTTCATGAAGGACAAGTACGAGGGCTACATGCGGGACGTCCCGTGCCCCGTCTGCCACGGCACCCGGCTCAAGCCGGAGATCCTCGCGGTCAAGCTCAACAGCCGGTCGATCGCCGAGGTCACCGGGCTGTCCATCGGCGAGGCCTCGGAGTGGCTCGGTGCGCTGGAGTTGGGCGAGCGGGAGAAGGTGATCGCCGACCGCGTGCTGCGCGAGATCCAGGCCCGGCTGTCCTTCCTGGTCGACGTCGGGCTCGACTACCTGTCCCTGGACCGCCCGGCGGCCACCCTGGCCGGCGGCGAGGCGCAGCGGATCCGGCTGGCCACCCAGATCGGCTCCGGGCTGGTCGGCGTGCTCTACGTCCTCGACGAGCCCTCCATCGGGCTGCACCAGCGCGACAACATCCGGCTCATCGAGACCCTCGTCCGGCTGCGCGACATGGGCAACACGCTCATCGTCGTCGAGCACGACGAGGACACGATCAAGCAGGCCGACTGGGTCGTCGACATCGGCCCCGGCGCCGGCGAGCACGGCGGCGAGGTGGTCGTCAGCGGCACCGTGCAGGACCTGCTGGACAGCGAGCGCTCGCTGACGGGTCAGTACCTGTCCGGGCGCAAGGAGATCACCATCCCCGCCGTCCGCCGGCAGCCGCAGCCCGGCCGCGAGCTGGTGGTCAAGGGCGCGCGCGAGAACACCCTGCGCGGCATCGACGTCGCCTTCCCGCTGGGCTGCCTCGTCGCCGTCACCGGGGTCTCCGGCTCGGGCAAGTCCAGCCTGGTCAACGACATCCTGTACACCACCCTGGCCAACGAGCTCAACCGCGCGCGGCTGGTGCCCGGCCGGCACCGCACCATCACCGGCCTGGACCAGCTGGACAAGGTCGTCGGCGTCGACCAGTCACCCATCGGCCGCACGCCGCGGTCGAACCCGGCCACCTACACCGGCGTCTGGGACCACATCCGCAAGCTGTTCGCCAGCACGTCGGAGGCGAAGATCCGCGGCTACCAGCCGGGCCGCTTCTCCTTCAACGTCAAGGGCGGCCGCTGTGAGGCCTGCTCCGGCGACGGCACGCTGAAGATCGAGATGAACTTCCTGCCCGACGTCTACGTGCCCTGCGAGGTCTGCAAGGGCGCCCGGTTCAACCGGGAGACCCTCGAGGTGCACTACAAGGGCAAGACGGTCGCCGAGGTCCTCGACATGCCGATCTCGGAGGCCGCCGAGTTCTTCGAGGCGATCCCCGCGATCGCCCGGTACATGCGCACCCTCACCGACGTCGGACTCGGCTACATCCGGCTCGGCCAGCCGGCCACCACCCTCTCCGGCGGTGAGGCGCAGCGGGTCAAGCTCGCCAGCGAGCTGCAGAAGCGGTCCAACGGCCGCACCATCTACGTCCTCGACGAGCCGACCACCGGCCTGCACTTCGAGGACATCCGCAAACTGCTCCTGGTGCTCCAGGGCCTGGTCGACAAGGGCAACTCGGTCATCGTCATCGAGCACAACCTCGATGTGATCAAGAGCGCCGACTGGCTCATCGACATGGGCCCGGAGGGCGGCTTCCGCGGTGGCTCCGTCGTCGCCGAGGGCCCGCCGGAGTTCGTGGCCACCGTGCCGGAGAGCCACACCGGCCGGTTCCTCGCCGACATCCTCGACCCGGCGGCGATCGCCGTGGCGGCCCAGCCGAAGAAGCGGGTCCGCAAGAAGGCCAGCTGACCCGGGGGGGGGGGGGGGGGGGGGGGGCCCCCCCCCCCCCCCCCCCCCCCCCCACCCCCCCCCCCCCCCCCCCCCCCCCCCCCCCCCCCCCCCCCCCCCCCCCCCCCCCCCCCCCCCCGCGCGCGGGGCCCCCCCCCCCCCCCCCCCCCCACCGTCGTACGAGAGGACCCACCGTGACGACGACGTCCGGCCAGTTGCACCTGCTCCCGCGCCCGGACGGGGTGTCGATCCACTACCGGCGCTGGCTGCCGCCCGGCGACGTCCGCGCCACCGTGCAGTTGGTCCACGGGGCCTCCGAGCACTCCGGCCGGTACGAGCGGCTGGCCGGGGCGCTGACCGGGCGGGGTCTGGCCGTGCACGCCATGGACCTGCGCGGGCACGGCCGCACCGCCGCGGGCACCGGCACCGGCCGGTTCGGTGCCCCCGGCGTCGACGGCGTGCTCGACGACGTCCAGGCCCTGCATCAGGTCGCCGCCGCGGACCACCCCGGCGTGCCGCGCGTACTCCTGGGCCACTCGATGGGCTCGGTCATCGCGCTGGCCAGCGCCGAGCGGGACGGGGCCGGGCTGACCGGGTTGGTGCTGTCCGGACCGATCGGCGTGGCGCCGCAACTCGCCGGCACGGTGGCAGCGCTGGACGGCGCCGTGGCTGCCGGGCTCGCTGATCAGCCGCTGGACGCCCTCGGCGCCTTCAACGAGCCGTTCGAGCCCGCCCGCACGCCCTACGACTGGCTGTCCCGCGACCCTGCCGAGGTCGACGCCTACCTGGCCGATCCGCTGGCCGGCGACCAGGTGCCGTTGACGTACGGGTACGCGGCCGGGGTCTTCGGCATGTCGGTCCGCGCGGCCAGCCCCGCGGGGGTCGCGGCCCTGCCCGAGGCGTTGCCGGTCCTGCTGCTGTCCGGGCAGGACGATCCGGTCGGCGGCCGGGACGCCGACCAGGTCACCGCGCTGGCGGCGCTGCTCCGGGACCGGGGCCTGCCGGTCGACCAGCACGTCTACCCGCGGGCGCGGCACGAGGTCTTCAACGAGACCAATCGTGCCGAGGTGGTCACCGACCTGGTCGGCTGGCTGGACGACCGCCTTGCCGGGGGGGGGGGGGGGGGGGGGGGGGGGGGGGGGGGGGGGGGGGGGGGGCGGGGGGGGGGGGGGGGGGGGGGGGGGGGGGGGGGGGGGGGGGGGGGGGGG